>JBEKAL010000019.1:0-22591 GCA_050015935.1 Roseiarcus sp. | reverse complement strand
TTCGATCGCGGGAAAATCCTCCGGGGTGAACGGCGTCGCGCGGAAGAAGTCGTAATAGAAGCCGTTCTCGATGACGGGGCCGATGGTGACCTGCGCGTCCGGCCACAGCGACTGCACCGCCTCGGCGAGCACGTGCGCGGCGTCGTGGCGGATCAAGTCGAGCGCGCGCGGGTCGTCGCGGCCGATAAACTCGAGCTTCGCGTCGGCCTCGATCTTGTCCGAGAGATCGGCGAGCGCCCCGTCGCGCGCTATCGCGACGCTGCGTTTGGCCAGAGAGGGTGAAATGGATTTGGCGATTTCGAGGCCGGAGAGGCCGGGTTCGAACGCGCGCCGCGCGCCGTCGGGGAAGCTGACATGGATCATAGAAACTCCTCGGGCTCACTCGCCGAAACGAGCCGGCGTAAGCGAATGGGGCGCGGTATAGAGGCGCGGGGCCTCAAGGGCAATGGGGGCGGGCAAGGCGCGGCTCGCAGGCGCGCCGATTTCCCGCAATGGCCTGATTTCAAGGGATTGCGAGGCGGATTATTTCCGCGTGGCGGCAGCGGCGGGACAAGGCTCGAAGATATAATACACATATATTATGTATATAACTGAGCGTCACGCCGCGACCGATTCGTTTCGCGAAAGCGGGGGAAGCGGAAGGCTTGCGCCGCGATTGCGCCCGATCGCTTGGCGCGACGATCTCCGCCGTCGACCTCTTGGAAGCAAAATTTCCGACCGTGAAGGCCTGTCAAGGACTTTAGCCGCTGCGCGGCGGCGCCATAGGGCGTCGAATGACGCCCGTCCATGAGACGGGCTATGGCGCCGTCCTTGACAGGCCGCTTCGCGGTCGGAAAAAGAGGCTGTCCAAGAGGTCGATGGCGCAAGCCGTCCCCGGTCTCACGGCGTCGGTCAACCCGCGTTCGGAGCGGTAGACGCGCACACGCCGCCTTGACTTGCCCGCCCGCGCGCGCAAGGTCACACGCAGACGTTGAGTGAACGCTCGCATGTCGCCCGCCTCGACCAAGCCGGTCATCTTCATCAGCTATGCGCACGCAGACGAGCCGGATAAGCCCGCCGAGGGCGAAGTCCAATGGCTCAGCTTTGTGCGCCGCTCTTTGCAGCCGGCGGTGAAGGACGGAATTATCGAACTCTGGGTCGATCGCGAAATGATCGGCGGCGCCGATTGGGAGCGGGAAATCGAGGAGAAGCTGCGCGCCTGCGACATCTTCATTCTGCTCGTGTCCGATAATTCAATGGCGTCCACCTACATCCTCGGCAAAGAGATTCCCATCATTCGCGAGCGGCAGGTCCGGAACGACGGTGTCCATTTCTATCCATTGCTCCTTACACCCACATCCGAAGTGGGATTGAACAAGGTCAAGGATAAGAATCTTCGGCCGCGCGACGCCAAGCCGTTCTCCAGTTTCTCCTATCATGATCGCCTCCAGCGGATGAAGGAGGCCGCCGACGAGATCGCGAAGATCGCCGGTGAGATCGCCGCGCGTAAGCGCGCGTTGGCGCCGCCGGCCCTACCCGGGCAGCCCCCGTACGTCCGCATCAGCGGCCTGCCCGAAACCGCTTACGAACGCCTCGTCGGCCGCCAAGCGGAGTTGAAGCGCCTCGACGAGGCATGGGCCGACCCCAAGATCAATATCCTCTCGCTCGTCGCCGAGGGCGGCGCGGGCAAGTCGGCGCTGGTCAACGAATGGCTGAAGCGATTGCAGGACGACAATTATCGCGGAGCCGATATCGTGCTCGGCTGGTCGTTCTACAGCCAGGGCACGAAGGAGCGCGCGACGTCGGCGGACGCGTTCCTCGATTGGGCGCTGGACAGGCTCGGCGTCAAGCCCGCGTCTAACAGCGCTCCTGCCAAGGGCGAGGCGATCGCCGAGGCGATGATGCGGCGCCGCGCGCTGCTCGCGCTCGACGGCGTCGAGCCGTTGCAGCATGGCCCCAGCCCACAGGTCGGCCAGTTGAAGGACCAGGGCCTGCGCGCGCTGTTGCGCCGCTTCGCGACGAGGCCGCCGGCCGCGGCGCATGGCCTGATCGTGCTCACCAGCCGGCTGGCGGTCGCGGACATCGGCCATTGGCGGAACGACGCCGCGCCGGTGATCGACGTCGAGAAACTGTCGGACGAGGCCGGCGCGGCGCTGCTGCGCGACAACGGCGTGTGGGGGACCGACAGGGAGCTGAAAGCCGCCGCGCACGAATTCGGCGGCCATCCGCTCGCGCTCGGCCTGCTCGCCAGCTTCCTCAAGGAGACGCAGACCGGCGACGTGCGCCGGCGCGACCACATCCGCGCGCTGATTGCCGACCCGGACAATCCCGGCCACGACCACGCCGCGCGCGTGATGGAGTCCTACGAGAAGCAATGGCTCGCCGGACAGCCCGCGCTGCACGCGATCATGCGCGTGGTCGGCCTGTTCGACCGGCCAGCGAGCGGCGATTGTCTCAAGGCGCTGCGCGCCAAGCCGGCGATCGAGGGGCTCACCGACGCGATCGTCGACCTCGACGACGACGCATGGCGGCGCGCCGTCGCGCGCCTGCGCGAAGTGCGGTTGCTGGCGCCGTTGGACTCGAAAGCGCCCGACGCGCTCGACGCCCATCCGCTGACGCGCGAGTGGTTCGGCGAGCGGCTGCGGATGACGAACGAAGCGGCGTGGAAGGCCGCGCACGGGCGGCTCTACGAATTTCTGAGAGATACTACACACGAGGGATCGTCGCCCAAACTCGAAGACTTAGCGCCACTCTACCAGGCAATTGCTCATGGTTGCCATGCTGGCCGTTTTAAAGATGCGCTTGAGGAAGTATTTGCGCTCCGGATTTGTCGGGACCAAGTCACTGGCACAACCGTGATGCCATACGCGAGTTACGAGCTCGGTGCGCTTGGCACCGATTTAGCGGCGCTATCTTATTTTTTTGAAAAGCCTTATGAGCTAACGATTGTGGTGCTGCCGAAAGAACATCAAACATGGGTTCTTGGCACCGCTGCTTATCTATTGAGAACGCAGGGACGACTTGCTGAAGCAATACCAGCAGTACGAAAAACTTTGCGACGAACAGTTGAATCCGAAGACTGGGCTAATGCTGCAAGCGCAGCAACCAATCTCTTGGATTCGGAACTGCTAATTGGGCACGTTCAAGCCGCAGGAACCGTAGCAGCCAATTTGCTTACCTACACTGAACAAAGCCATGATGAATTTCGTGTTTCGTGGAGTCTTGGCCAACAGGCACGCGTGCTGCTCGCCGCTGGATGCCACGACGAAGCCAAACGAAATTTTGCGAAGGCTGAGCGACAACTGAGGAAATTGCCAGGTGAGTATCCGTTGCTATACTCTATTCAAGGCTACAATTATTGCGACTTGTTGATCCGCAACGGCACATCGGTAGCCGCACGTAACCGTGCAGAGAAGACCCTTGAGTGGGCTAATAAAGCAAATGATTTGCTCTCCATTGCGTTGGACACTTTGATACTCGGCCGAGCTCATTTGGGCAGCGCAATAAAGTGGATTGGATCAGCACATTCGGTGTCAGTTTATGGCTCCCGTACCGCTGCTACTTACATTGGCGAAGCCGTCGACCGCCTTCGCGGCGCAGGATACATTGATTTCTTGCCCCTTGGCCTGCTCGCGCGCGCCGCCTTTCGCCGCAGCGTCGGAGATTGGGGCGGCGCCGCGCGCGATCTCGACGAGGCCCTGGAGATCGCCGAGCCGGGGCCGATGAAGCTCTATCTCTGCGATAGCGCGCTCGAACGCGCGCGGCTCGCGTTCGCGCGCCTCTCGGCCTTCGCGCCGCTCAGCGGGCTCGCCGACGACGGCGCGCCGAAGCCGGCCCTCCCCGACGACGCTGAGGCGGCGCAGCTCAAGGAGGAAGCGCGGACGAATCTCGCCAAAGCGCGCGATCTCGTCACCGTTTGCGGCTATCACCGGCGCGACGAAGAATTGAGCGAGCTGGAGGAAGTAGCCGCCGGCCGCCGCCGCTTCGCCGACCTGCCGCCAAGGGTTTGAGGCGTTCGCTGCGAGACTGACGAAATCGACGCGGAGACCGTGTGATGGATGCCAACTTGATTCTGATCGACGACGACGCGGAGCTCGCCCGCGCGCGGGCGCTCGTCGAGGCGCTCTGGGATTCGAGCGCGCCCGCCGACATCGCTCGGCTGCGGGCGCAAGCCTTGTTGATCGCCGCCTACGAAGAGAGCCGATGGCCGCGCCGGCCGCCGAGCCCGGCCGAATTGATCCGCCATCTCATGGATCAGCACGGCCTCTCCCGCGCGGAAATGGCCCCCATTCTGGGCACGCCGAGCCGCGTCAGCGAAGTGCTGCGCGGCAAAAAGGGGCTGAGCCTGGCGATGGCGCCGCGGTTGCGCGCGCGCTTCCACATCCCCGCCGACCTGCTGCTTCGCGCGCCCGGCAAAACGGGCCGCGCCCCAACCGGCAAGCGCGTAGCGGCTTGAAGCCCGGAGCGGTTCCGTTGTCGCGCGGCCTCGGTGGATGGAGAAGACCGTGGATAAGGGCTCCAGCGCGCTGCCGAGGCCTCGCCCTCGGGGTTTCGGCGACACTTGACTCAACGCCAACTCGCCTCGTCCTCACCCTCGCGCCGCAACAGGATCGGCTCGCCAAACTCGGCCCACCCCCTTACAGCCCCAACAGCGCCTTGATCTTCCCCTGCACCTCCGCCAACGCCCGCGGCGGAACCGCCCCCTTGCGCACGGCGCCGCGGGCGCGCCAATCCAGGCTCTTGACCTGATCGGCGAGAACGGCGCTGGGCGGGTCTCGGCTCACGATGACCTCGAACACATAGCCTTTGATCCTGGATGTCATCGGGCAACAGATCATCATGCCGCGCGCGGCGTTGTAGCGGGCGGGAGAGAGAACCAGCGCCGGCCTGCGGCCGGCTTGTTCATGTCCCGCTTGCGGGTCGAAGCGCAGCCACACGATGTCGCCCGCGTCGGGGACGTAACTCGCCGTCACCATGCTTCAGAGCCGACTGGCGGCCCGAAATCGACGTCTTCGGGGAAGGTCTCCGGCTTCATCTGGTCGAGCAATTGGTCGAGGTCGTAGACCGGCGCCCTCACGGGTTCGATGACGATCCGGCCGCCCTCTTCTCGGACCTCGACGGCTTGGTCGATGCTGAGCGAAGCGGCCGCCAAGACGGAGGCGGGAATTCTCACCGAGGCGCTATTGCCCCATTTCTTGACCCGAGCCCTCACGCCAGCCTCCCTGGTGTCGACAAGCGCTGATACTAGGGAGGCGGCGGGGATGTGTCAACAATGTAGATACGCCGTTCGCCGGCGGTCGCGTCAGGATCAAGAACGGCTCAAGTGTCCCCCTCCCCGATCGCGTCGGCGAACGCCTTGCGCAGCCCCTGCCCCACCGCCTTCACCCCGACCGCCGCCGAAACCGCGTCGACGCTTCGCGCCAGCGCCAGCGGCGCGGCGAGCCAGCCGCTCTCGTTGCGTTCGTCGAGCCAATCGACCAGCCCGCCGGGGAAGCAAAAGACGGTCAGCGCGAGAACCGCATAGATTACGCGCGCCCAACCCCAGGGGCTGGTCGCCGAGGCGGGTTTTTGCGTTGGAAGGGTCATTGCGCGCGCCTTCAAAACTGGAAATAGATGAACGGCGCCGAGGCCGACGGCGCCATGACGACGATCGCATAGAGCAGCGCGAAGCCGAACGCGGCCTGGAACGCCGGGCCGCGATTGTCGAGCACGGCGCCGATCGCGCCGCGCGTCTGCGGCGGGACCATCTGCGTCAGCGCGCCGCAGGCGATCAGCGGCAGCACGATGATCGGCATGGTGTTCGGCGCGCCGTTGTCGCTCCACACGCCGGCGATGAATTGCATCGCCGCGTCGAGCGAGGGCGAGCGGAAGAACAGCCAGGCGAAGCAGACAAAATGGAACGTCACCGCCCAATCGACGACGCGATAGGCCGGATTGTCCGCGACGCGCGCGAAGGCGGCGCTGCGCCGCCAGGCGTGATCAGCGACCAGCGCGACGCCGTGCATCGCGCCCCAGATCAGGAACGTCCAGTTGGCGCCGTGCCAGAGGCCGCCGAGCACCATCGTCAGCATCAGATTGCGCGCGGTCGCGAGCGCGCCGTGGCGGTTGCCGCCCAAGGGGATGTAGAGATAGTCGCGCAGCCACCTCGACAGCGTCATGTGCCAGCGCCGCCAGAAATCGCCGATGCCGAGCGCGCGATAGGGCTGATTGAAATTCTGCGGAAAGCGATAGCCGAGCAGCGCGGCGACGCCGATCGCGATGTCGGTGTAGGCGCTGAAATCGGCGTAGATCTGGATCGCGTAGGCGTAGACCGCGAACACAAGATCGAATCTCGAGAATTGCGTCGGATCGGTGAAGACTGGATCGACGAAGCGAACGCTGAGATAGTTGGCGATCACCATCTTCTTGAACAGGCCGCCGAGGATCAGCAGCATATTCTCGCCGAAGGAGAAGTCGCCGGCCCGCGGCGGCGAAGCGAGCTGCGGCAGGAATTCGTGCGCGCGCACGATCGGCCCGGCCACCAGATGCGGGAAGAAGCTGACGTAGAGCACGACGTCGAGCGGCGAGCGCGAGGCCGCGAGGCGCCCGCGATAGACGTCGACGACATAGGAAATCGCGTGAAAGGTCAGGAACGAGATCGCCACCGGCAAGGTGACGTTGACGAAGCCGATCGACGGATTGAGCCCCAGCGCATGCGCGAGGGTGAGAACCTGCGCGATGAAGAAATCGAGATACTTGAAATAGCCGAGAATGCCGAGATCGAGCGCGACGCCGAGGCCGAGGGCGAGGCGGCGAAACGGCCGGCGCGCGCCCGCGTCGACGTAGAGCCCGGTCAGATAGGAGATCGCGCCGCTCGCCAGCAGCAGCGCCAGGAAGCGCCAGTTCCACGAGGCGTAGAAGGCCAGGCTCAGCGCCAGCAGCACGACCTTCTTGAGGGTGTTGTAGGAATTGAGGCTCCAGACCAATGCGAACGAGAACGCGAAGAACAGCCCGAAATCAATTGTTGGAAACAACATGGGCGTCGGTCTGCCGGCCGTCGATCAGCGGAATCAGGAAATCCGCGAATCGGTCGGCGCTTTTTTTATAGCCTTCCGTCGTCATATGCACGTAATCGTGCGCCATCAGCGGCGGATCGGCGGCGGCCCAGACCTGCGCGCCGCACGGGCCCGGCATCACGGACGACCAATCCCAGAAATCGGCGCCGACGCGCTCGGCGAGTCGGCGCTGCGCCTCGCGCACCTGCGCCAGCTTGGGCGGCGTCGGCAAACGGCATTGCGCGCCGCCCTCGAGGGCGGCGGACGGCGGCGCGGGCGCCGGGCAATCGCGGCCGGCCGCGGAATCGCGGCAGACGCCCGCCGAGCGCGCGCCGTCGGGCGGACCGATGATGACGATGCGCAAGCCGGGCCGCAGCTCTTGCAGCTTGCCCACGATCCGCTCGTATTGCGCCGTATAGGCGCCGACGTCCAACGCGTCGTTGAAGCCTTCGTTGGTTCCGAACGCGAGCACCACGATATCCGGCGCGAGGCGCCGCAACTCGTCGGCGAGATTCTCGGCAGCGAGCTTTTGCAGCAGTTGCACGGTCGCGCCCGGGAAACCCAGGCTGATGTAAGAGACGCCGTCGCCTTCGCGAGCGACCTCGACGCCGGTCACGGTCACCGGCGCGTCGCTGAGCGCGCGCACCGCGATGTCGTGGAAGCCTCCGGCGCCCGTTGGGGGCGCCTGCAAATCGAGCGTCGCGCGCTGGTCGGCCGCGCCGTCGAGGTCGATCTGTCCGCCGGGCTCGCCGTCGACCAAAACTTCGGCGCGGCCGCCGCCGGGCTGTTTGAGAAAGGCGACTTCGAGCCGGTCGTAGGCGAGGCCGCCGCGCGCCCTCAGGCTGAGCGAGGCGCCGGCATGGCGCGCCACCGCGTTGAAGCCGGAAAGGTAGAAGCGGCGCGTTTCGTCCGACTTTTGCAGCGTTTCGTAGGTCCAGCCGTCGGAGGCGTCGCTTTCGAACAGCGCCGACCGCACGCCCAGGTGAGGCTTGCCGGGCACGATATAGGCCATCCCGCCCGAGCCGAACAGTTGCTGCAGGCGCTCGCGGACGCGGCCGGTGAAATAATCGGCCGCGGTATGGCTGTCGCCGAGCTGCAGGATCGTCAGGCGGCGGGTGGCAAAAATGTCGGGCGCCAATTCGCCGTAGGCGGAAAACTCGCCGCCCGCGCGATCGGGGGCGGGCAAGGCCGCCTCCAGCGCGGAGAGCGCGCCCAGGCGGCGCGTGCGGTTCGCCGACGCCGGGGCGATCATCGGGGCGGCGAGCATCGCCACGCGCAGCAATTTTTCCGCCGGCCTCGGCGGGGCGTCCGCCTCATCCGCCGCGTCGATCGGCGCGCGCCGATCTCGCGGGCGCCAAACCGCCAGGCGCGCGTCGGCGAGGGCGAGCGACGAGGCCTCGATCTTCGCCGGCAGCGCGAGCCGGCTCGCCGCCTCGAGGGATCGCTCGACGATGGGGTCGCTCGCCGCGCCGTCCACGCCGACCTTCGCGGTCAGGCTCGCGCCCGCCGCGCCGATCAGCAGGACCGAGGCCCATGCGAGCAGCGCCGTCGAATTCCGCAATCCCCTCACCTCGCTCCCATTTTCTCGCATTCGTCGGCGACGTCGCGTCCGCGCTGCTTCAGACTTTCCATGATGGAGGGATAGAAGGCGTCCATCACCATGTCGTAACCGGCGGTGGTGAAATGAACGCCGTCGGAAGCGCGCACTTGCACCATCGCATTATTCGCGTTGGGCAAGAACGGCTTGTATTCGTCGACGCCGGGACGCGACTCCCACGGCGGGACGTAGACAGCCCGCGGCGAAGCGACATGCGCGACCGCTTCCGCGAACAGGCTGTTCTTCTCGGTCGCGTCGGCGTTGGCGGCCGGATCGAGCATGACGGGAAGACCCATCACCAGCATCGAGGAGCCATGCTTGAGCGCGCTTTGCACGACGTCCTCGACGATCTCCTCGTAGCGGCCGTCATAGTCGGGCCCGCCGTATTCGGTGCGCGTCTTCGACGCGTCGACGATCGATTGGCGATCGTTGACGCCGAACGAGCCGACGAACACATCGACCCCCGGGTCGGTCGCGAGCGCCGCCACTTCGTCCACCCAGTTATATTGGTCCAGCCGAGTCAATCCCGTCCCGTTCTTGGCGTGACGTATCAGTTTGACCTTATCGGCCAGACATTTGTCTTTTCCGAGGCGCCGGAACATCGCCCCCCAGAGCCCGTCCGCCATGGAATCGCCGACAAAAGCGATGTGGACCGGCGGCGGATCGCCCGGCGCCGCGGAAGCGGCGCGCGCGCTCGGACCGCAAGCGAAAACCACGCCCAACGCAAGGCAGACCGTCGACGTATAGAACCTCTTCTTGCACATGCCTCAAGCGCCCTCGGCTGACGATCGCCCTCAATTCGGCGCGGGCGCGATCGCCGTCGCCGGTTGGGCGACGTGCATTTTCTTTTTGTTTTTCTTCTTCCTGGGCGTCTTGTTGCCGACGTGGGCGACACTCTTGTGATCGCTCGCAGCGGCGACGACGACCGGGAGACCCGCGGCCGAGGCCGCTATGTGCCACATGCGCGCGTAGCCCGCCATAGTAAAATGCACGCCGTCGCCGGCATGAAGGGAGCGGTCGCAAAAGCTGGCGTCCTGCAAGCTCACGTAGGTCACCGAGCCGCCGGCGAGCTGCGCCGCCAAGATCTCGTCCAGCTTTTTCGAATAAGTCTCCCAAGGCTTGAGAACGCAGGGCGGACCCAGCCAATAAAGCTTGACGCCCTGGGCGTCGGCCGCCGCGACGATCGCCTCGACGCGCTTGTGAACGTCGAGGGCGCCGCCGACGGCGTCGTTGGTCCCGAGACTCATGAACACCGTCGCGCCCCGAGGCATTTCGCGCAATTGCTGAAAAATGAACGGCGTGTAAATCGCCACATTGAACCGATTGGCGGGAGACGGCAGGTTGGTCGCCAAATGCACGCCCTCCCCGATGCTGTCGCCGATGATCCTGACGTCGTCGGCGAAGGCCGCGCAAGGCGCGGCGAGAACGAGCAGGAAGCAAACGACGAAACGGCGCAACGACATGGGATCACCAAAGGGAAGCGGCGCCCGCACGAAACCACGCCATGGTTAACGAGCGATGAAAACCGCCTCTTCGACCGCGGACCGGACGCGGCATTCCCGCTCACTCGCGGCGATAGCGCCAGCGCCCGTAGCGCCAGGGACGCATCCAGGACGCGCCGGGCGCAATCGCCGCGGGCGGCGGGTCGAAGCCGGAGGCGCTCCACGGATGGCAGCGGCATATCCGCGCTACGCCCATCCAGCCGCCCGCCCAGAGCCCGTGGCGCTGGATCGCCTCGTCGGTATAAGCCGAGCAGCTCGGCAGATACCGACACTGGCGCCCGACGAGCGAGGACAGCGTCAATTGATAGAAGCGGACGAGCGCGTGCGCGACGCGGCGCGGCGCGAGTCGAAAGGCGTTCACGGCGCCGCCGCCGGGGCCGCGAGCGCGCACGGTTCGTCCGCGCCAGTCTGGGCGGCGGTCTGTTTGGCGGCGATCTGGCCGAGCGCGTCGACTACCGCATCGAACGTCAGCAAGGTCGAGGCATGGCGCGGCTTATAGTCGCGCACGGGCTCGAGAACGGCAAAATCGGCCCATTTTCCCCGAGGCGGCGGCCCGTTCGCCTTGAGCATGCGCGTCACGGTCTCGCGCAGGGCGACGAGTTCCTCGGGCGTCGCGCCAATGACATGGCGCGCCATCAGCGACGAGGAAGCCTGCCCGAGCGCGCAGGCCTTGACGTCGTGGGCGAAGTCGCTGACGCGACCGTCGCGGAGGTTGAGATCGACGGTGACCGTCGAACCGCAAAGCCGCGAATGGGCCTTCGCGCTCGCGTCGGGCGAAGCGAGCCGGCCGAGCCGAGGAATGTCGGCCGCCAATTCGATAATGCGGGTGTTGTAGATCTCGTTCAGCATGATTGCGTTGCGCGCGGCTGGTCGAACCACCCCACCCTCCTATATAGGAGGCTGCGCCGGCAAAGAAGAGGGCCGGACCGGCCTTGGCTTCGCCGCCGCCGAACTGCTAAGAGAGCGAGATGGATGACATCGTTACACGTGAGCTTCGGCGCCACGGCCTTCCCGTCAGGCCGAGCCGCGAGGAGGCCGAAGCGGCCGTTCGCACTTTGATAGCCTGGGCCGGCGACGATCCGACTCGCGAAGGCCTGCTCGAAACGCCCAGGCGCGTCGTCAAGGCCTATGAAGAACTGTTCGCCGGCTACGGCGAGGACGCGGGCGAAGCGCTTTCGCGAGTCTTCGAGGAGGTCGACGGTTACGAGGACATCGTGCTCGTCCGCGATATCCCGTTCGTCTCGCATTGCGAGCACCATATCGCGCCCTTCTTCGGCAAGGCGCATATCGGCTATTATCCGCGCCACGGGGTGGTCGGGCTGTCGAAACTCGCGCGCATCGTCGACACGTTCGCGCGCCGCCTGCAGACGCAGGAGGCCATGTCGGCGCAAATCGTCGAAGCCGTGGACAGGTCGCTCAACACGCGCGGCGTGGCGGTGTTGATCGAAGCGGAACACACCTGCATCTCCATGCGCGGGGTGAAGAAGCAGGGGGTCTCGACGGTGACGACGCAGTTTTCCGGCGTCTTTCGTGACCAACCGAACGAGCAAATCCGCTTCCTGACCCTGTTGCGCGGCGCGAGGTGACGCCATGTCCCCCGCGCCGACGGCCAACGCCGCGACCGATCTCGAGGAAGGTGCCGAATTCGCGCCGCGCTTCTCCGCCGACGGGTTGCTGACCTGCGTGACGGTCGACGTCCGAAGCGGCGAAGTGCTGATGGTCGCGCATATGAACGCCGAGGCGCTCGACAAGACGCTGTCGAGCGGCGTCATGCATTATTGGTCGCGCTCGCGCCAGAGCCTGTGGCGCAAGGGCGACACCTCCGGGCAAATCCAAAGGCTCGAGGAATTGCGCGTCGATTGCGATCAGGACGCGTTGCTGGCGCGCGTGTCCGTGGGCGGCGACGGCGGCGCCTGCCATACCGGGCGGCGTAGTTGTTTTTATCGGCGCGTCGAGAAAACCGGCGACGGCCCGCGCCTGGTTCCGATCGCGAAGACGTGAAGCGAAACCGGGCTGACAACGCATTGCCCATCATCGGACCGCGGATGCGACGTTAACCAGTCGGCGAAACGCGCGCGTTGGCGTTCTTGCGCGACCGGCGCCCAGGGGATAGATCGGGAAGCCGGCTCGTGAGGCGTCGCCTTGGCTGGGGTTTTCTTTCGTAAAGCCGAGCCCGAGTCGTCTTCGGGAAGCTCGGGATCCGTACGGCCGAAGGTCGGCGTCGCGCTCGGCGCCGGCGCGGCGCGCGGTTGGGCGCATATCGGCGCGTTGCGGGAACTCCTGGCGATGGGCGTTTCCCCTGATATCGTCGTGGGATCCTCGATCGGCGCGGTGGTGGGCGGCTGCTTCGCGGCCGGCCGGCTCGACACGCTCGAGAGCTTCGCCCGCTCGCTGACCAGGCGGCGCGTCTTTGGCTTTCTCGATCTTTCCTTCAATGGCGGCGGGCTGATCGGCGGCGGGCGTCTGCGTGAGCGGCTCGAACAGTCGATGGGCGCCTTGCGCATCGAGGACCTGCCGATCCACTTCGCCGGAGTCGCCACGGAAATCGGCTCCGGACATGAGATCTGGCTAACGCGCGGTCCGCTCGTCGAAGCGATGCGCGCCTCCTACGCATTGCCCGGCGCATTCGAACCGGTGCGCATCGCCGGCCGTTGGCTGTTCGACGGCGCCATCGTCAATCCCGTTCCGGTCAGCGTCGTGCGAGCGCTCGGCGCCGATCGCGTCATCGCGCTGGCCATCGCCAGCGAAGTATCGGGTCGCGGAACGGCGATCCAGGATGCGCCCGATCTCGACGAGGCGCCGATCGCGCCGCCCCCGACCGCCGAAGACGCGCGCGCGGGCGTGACGAACGGGCTACGCCGCGGCGCCGGATTGCTGCGACGGCAATGGACGAGCGAGGGACCTAGCGCTCCCGGGCTCGCCTCCGTGATGCTCAACGCCTTCAACATCTCCCAGGATCGAATCATGCGTTCGCGTTTGGCGGGCGACCCGCCGGACGCCTTGGTGACCCTGAAAGTCGGCAAGATCGGCCTGTTCGAATTCCATCGCGCCGACGAACTCATCGCGCTCGGCCGCGAAGCCGTGCGCAAGGCCCGCGACGAAATCGCCGAGCACGTCGAACTGACGCCGGCGAAAGGCTGACGCCGTCGCCAGCGCAACGCGCGCCGCGCCCCGATCCCAGGCGATGGCGCCCGGCGAGAGCCCAAGCAATGAAAATGCGTTCAGGCGCTGGCGATGTATTCGCGCAACGCCCGGCGCTCGCTGTCGATCGCGTCCACGTGCCGCTTGACGACGTCGCCGATCGAAACGATGCCGACGAGCCGACCGTGCTCGACCACGGGCAGATGGCGAAACCGCTCGTTGGTCATGATCTCCATGACGTGGTCGATCGAAGCGCTCTCGCTCACGGTGGTGACCTTCGCCGTCATATGCCGGGACGCGGGCTCCTCGAGCGCCCTCGCGCCGCCGTTTCCGATCGCGCGGACGATATCGCGCTCCGATACGATGCCGAGAACGCTCATGGCGGCGTCGGACACGACGACGGCCCCGACGCCCCTGGCGGCCAGCAGCGCCGCGACTTCTTTCAACGTGCGATGGGGCTGGGTCGTGAGGACATCTCTGCCCTTTTCGCTGAGAATGCGCGCGACGCTCATTTGGGGCTCCCTCGTTAGGCGGTCTTCTGACGCGACCGGGTTCAAGGATGCCCCGGCCCGCGCGCGCGATCAAGCGCAATTCGAGCCGTCGCGGCGCGCCGACGGGGCGAGAAGGACCAAGCGCCGCGCGTCATCTCAGTCCCGCGTCGACGATCAGGCATTGCTTGGTGATCATGCGGCTGTCGTCCGCGGCCAAAAACAGCGCCATGCGCGCGATCTCGTCGGCGAGAAGAACGCGCGGCAGGCATTGGCGCGCGACGAATTGCGCGACGTCGGCTTCGCTCATCCCCAAGCGGCGTTGGCGCTCGGTGACGACCGCGCCGGGCGCGATCGCGTTGACGCGAATATTGTCGGGGCCGAATTCGCGCGCCAGGCTGTTCGTCAGGCCGAGGACGGCGGCCTTGGCGGCGGAGTAGGCGGAAAGGCGAGCGATCCCCGTCATCCAGGCGATCGAAGAAAAATTGATGATCGAACCGCCGCCGATTTCGCGCATCGAGCGGCGCGCGATCTGCGCGGCGAAAAACTGATGCTTGAGGTTGACGCTCATCGCCCAATCCCAGTCTGCCTCGGTCGTTTCGTCCGCGTCCTGGCGCCTGTCGTTGGCGGCGTTGTTGACGAGGACCGCGATCGGCCCGAGCCTCTGGCGCGCCTCCTCCATCGCCGCTTCGAGCGCGGCGAGGTTCAGCAGATCGCATTCGAGGAACAACGGCTTTTGCGGGGCGGCGGCGAGGCGCTCGACCAAGCGAGAGGACTGGTCGCCGTCGATGTCGACGAAGGCGACGCTCGCGCCCTGGCCGACGAAAGCCTCGACCATCGTCGCGCCGATCCCCGAGCCGCCGCCGGTGATGAAGACGACGCGGTCGCGCAGACTGGGATAGCGGGCGAAAGGCAAGGAAGCGGCCTCATGGAGTCGATCGGGCGCGCCAACCTAGCAGCCGACCTTGCTCGGCGGCAAATCTTGCGCGCGCGGCTTTTATGGACGCGCGCGGCGAGCGCGTCCGGCGCGTGAGCGCCTTGTTGCGGCAATACCGACGCTTGACAAGAAAGCCCTCGTGCGAGGGCGATCGGGCGAATGTCCCACAGAGTCTTCCAATGCGTCGAATATGGGGGTCTGATGGCTCGCCGCGCCGCCGATGCGTCGCTGGGACTGCCGGATCGAGCCGAGATTCGCGTAACGCGAGTCCGAAACGCGCAAATCAGTATGCCGAGGACTCTTCCGTCTGATTGTCACGACTGGCGCGCCGGCGGGGGCCCCGAGTCGGGACAAGATTTCCGATCCATTCGCGCCCCGGCCGCGGCGATCATCGGGCGGCGCGCAGCAGAGCGAGAAGCTCCCGGTGCATCGTCTCGTTGCCGCCGCAGATCGAACCGGTTTCGAGGAAGTTGGCCTCCCCGTCGGCGCCCGAGACGTAGCCGCCCGCTTCGCGAATGAGCAGCGCGCCGGCCGCGATGTCCCACGAATTGAGACCGCGCTCCCAGAAGGCGTCGAACCGCCCCGCGGCGACGTAGGCGAGGTCCAGCGAGGCGCAGCCCAGGCGCCGGACGTTGACGACCCGCGCCATCACCGCCGCCAACTCGGCCTTGAAGCGCGGATGCTCGGCCGCCTTGCCCAGATGCGGCACGCCGCAGCCGATCAGCGCCTGCGACAATTCGTGGCGCGCGGCGACCCGTAGGCGGTGGGCGCCGCCGAAGGCGCCCTGCCCCTTCTCGCTTACGTAAAACTCGTCGCTGGCCGGATTGTAGACGACGCCGGCTACGATCTGCCCCTCGCGCTCCAGAGCGATCGAAATGGCGAAAATCGGGATCGCGTGCAGGAAATTGGTGGTCCCGTCGAGCGGATCGATGTGCCAGGTGTGGCTCTTGTCCGAGCCCTCGACCCGTCCGCGTTCCTCCATCACGAAGCCGTAGCCGGCGCGCGCCTTGGAAAGCTCCTCGAACAAGACCTTTTCCGCCCGCTTGTCGGCGAGGCTGACGAAATCGCCCGGCCCCTTCATCGACACCTGCAACTGCTCGATTTCGCCGAAATCGCGCTTCAATCCGCGGCCCGCCTTGATCGCGGCGTTGGTCATGACGGTCATCAGGGCGGAACGGATCATGGCGGGGTCCGGACGGAAATGGACGGCCGGAGGCTTAAGGGAAGCGTCGCGGCGACGCAACCTTCGGGCGGAGGCGAGACCCCTCCTTCTTGCGCCGCGAAGCGGCTCGGATCATGATGCGACAAGCGCGGCTGCGCCGCAATCGACCGATCCAGGAGAGAGCGATGAAGATCAGCGCCCGCAACGTCCTGAAGGGAACGGTCATCGACGTCAAGAAAGGGGCGACGACGGCCCATGTGCGCATCGACGTGAATGGCGCGGTCGTCACGGCTTCCATCACCAACGAATCCGTCGACGACCTGAAGCTCGTCAAAGGCATGGCCGTCTACGCGGTCGTCAAGTCGTCGGACGTCATGGTCGGCGTCGAATGAGGCCGCTCCGCCGTATCCTGCTGATCGCGGCGCTCTCGAGCCCCGCTTTCGCGCAAGCGGGAGAACCGAGCGGCTGCGACAAGTTCAAATGGCCGCTCGCCCACGAGCGATCGGCGCTCTCGGCGCCGCAGATTGCGCGCCTCGAATCCGGCGCGACGCTGGCCTTCGACGTCGCGGCGAGCGTGCATCTGGCCCCCCTGGCGGAGGCGAAGCTGGAAATGGCGCCGGAACGGGCGCCGAAGGCCTCGCCGAGCTACGCCGGCGCGGTCGAGCTCGATGCGCCGGCCGCGGCCGGAATTTTCAAAGTCAGCCTTTCCGACGCGGGTTGGATCGACGTCGTCCAGGACGGACGCTTCGTCAAGCCCGTCGCCGTCAGCGGCGCGGCGGACTGCCCGGGCCTGCGCAGGAGCGTGAAGTTTCCGCTCGAGGCCAAGCCGCTCACGATCCAGCTCAGCGGCGTGAAGGCCCCCGATATTTCCCTTATGGTTTCGCCGGAATAGGGACTTTCGCTTCCCGCGCGTGGGATCGACGCGCCGTTCCGCGCCGACCCGGGGCCCGCTCCCCGCGCGCGACGGGCGCGCCCGTGAGAATCCCTCGCCCGTGCTACAACCCGGCGCGCCGGCGCCCGAAGGAATCCGCTTGCGCGACGGCCGGATCGAAGGACGGTTCCGAGCGGCGCCTCAATCCGGGCGGACGACGCCCTTCTTGAGGATGATGCAGCCGTAGAGCCGGCGCTCGCCCGTGGCGACGATGGCGAAGCATTGGCGCGCGCGCTCGTAGAAGGCGAAGCGTTCGAGCCGTCCGAGCTTGAACTCCGGGCCCTCGCGCTTGGCGAGGACGGCGCGAAATTCCGCGAAGATCGGTTGCTCCGCGTCGGCGTCGCCGACGACCTCCATGCGCCAGCACGCCTCGGCGACGAAGGTGTCGAGCGGCAGAACGCTGAGCACGGCGTCGAGCGCGCGCGTCGCGTCGGCGGCGTCGAGCCTGACCACCTCGGGTCCCGCCGATTGCGCGGGATAATTGGCGTCGACGACGGCGATTTCATCGCCGTGCCCCATGGCGCGCAGGACATAGAGAAGATCGGGGCTCAACAGAGGATCGATCGATTTCAGCATCGCGGCAGCTCCTCCAATGGTTTCAACGCGGCGTCGGCGCGTCGGCGCGCAACAGCCCTTCGGCTTTGAGAGCGCGCCACATCGCCGACGGAATCTGAGCGCTCAGCATGTCGGCGTTGCGGCGAACCTCGCCCGCCTTTTGTCCGCCCGGGATCACGCTGACAATCGCGGGATGGCTGAGCGGAAAACGAAGCGCCGCCTCCGCGAGCTTCACGTTGTGCGCTTTGCAGATCGCCTCGATCCGGCGCACGCGTTCGAGCACGGCTTCGGGCGCCGGCGCATAATTGTAGAATGCTCCGCGCTTCGGCCCGGTCGCGAGAATGCCCGAATTGAACGGCCCGCCGATGACGACGCCGATGTTTTTCTCCACGCAGAAAGGCAGGAAGCTCTGCAGCGCCTCCTGTTCGAGAAGCGTGTAGCGGCCCGCCAGCAGAAAAATGTCGAAATCGCCCGAACGCGCCAGAGTCTCTGCGACTTCCCACTCGCTGACGCCGGCGCCGATCGCCTTGATCGCGCCGCCTTCGCGCAGCTCGAGCAGCGCCTTGTAGCCGCCCTCCATGAGTTCGCGAACGCGCGCGTCCGAGGCCGCCTTGCCGCCGTGAGTGAATATGTCGAGGTCGTCCGCGTAGACGATGTCGATTTGATCGACGCCGAGCCGCTCCAGCGAGAACTCCAGCGAGCGCATGACGCCGTCGTAGGAATAGTCGAAAATCTCGCGTCGCGACGGCGTTTCGAAGAACGCGCCCTGACTCGAGCGCTGCTCCCGCGGGCAGGGTTCGAGCAGACGGCCGATCTTCGTCGAGAGCAAATAGCCGTCGCGCGGTTTGGCGCGCAGGAATCCGTTGAGCCGCGTCTCGGAAAGGCCGAGGCCGTAGTGCGGCGCGGTGTCGTAATAGCGGCAACCGGCCGTCCAGGCGGCGTCGAGCGTCGCCCGCGCTTCCTTTTCGGTCAGAGGCCGATAGAGATTGCCCAGCGGCGCGGCGCCGAATCCCAATTCCGTGAATTGCAACACGACGCCGGACCGCGCCGCGAATTTCCGCTTGCGCCCGATCCGCGCCCGCGTCGTCGCCTCCATCGCCCCCTCCGCATTTTCGAACGCTCGGGCGCCGCGCCGCCGCCGGCGCATCCCCGATGATCGACGTCGAGCCCCCTCAATTCAGCATCGGGGCGGCGATTTCCCGCGCCATGGCTCCAAAGGCGATCATTTTCGCTTGCAATGCCGCGTCAACGCAAGACAATTATCGCAGCGTCGCGGCGTTCGAACGACGCAGGCGCGAAGGGAGAGTTCGATGATCACGCATGCATTGGCCGTCTCTTTCGCCATGGCGACCTTGGCGAGCGCCGGCGCGGCGTGCGCTCTGTCGCTGACGAGCCCCGATGTCAAGCCCGGCGCGCGCATCTCCGACGAACAGGCGTTCAACGGCTTCGGGTGCTCCGGCAAGAATATTTCGCCGGCCTTGAGCTGGTCGGGCGCCCCCGCGGGCACGAGGAGCTTCGCGCTCACCCTCTACGATCCCGACGCGCCGACGCGCGGCGGCTTTTGGCATTGGGCGATGTTCAATATTCCGGCCGAAGTCATGAGCCTGCCCAAAGGCGCGGGCGATCCCAACAGCGGCGCGGCGCCCAGGGGCGCGGTGCAGAGCCGCAACGATTTCGACGTCCCGGGTTATGGCGGCCCCTGCCCGCCCAAGGGCGACAAGCCGCACCGCTATCAATTCACGATCTACGCCGTGGACGTCGACGAACTCGACGCGGACGAGAACGCCTCGGCGGCTCTCGTCGGGTTCAATCTGAAGTCCCATACGCTCGCCAAGGCTGCGTTGACCGGCGTTTATGGACGCTGACGTTGCGTAGTCTCTTAAGGGCGCGCGCGACGGCACGCCCGTCAGCGTTCGCCGCGGGCCTGATCCTGACGGGCGATAAAGGCCTTCAGTCGATCCAAGGCGGGATGGCCGGGCCCGCGGAGAGCCAGGTCGGCGTGTATTTTCTCGAGTCCCTTTCGCGCGACGCTCCATTCGGCGCGCGCGGTCTCCAGCAGCGTCAGCGTATGTTCGATCGCCCGATCGACGATCTCTTCGATGTTGTCGGCCATCGCAGGCTCCCAAAGACGAAAGTTTCGGGAATGCGCGGCGCAACCGCGGCGCCGATTACGTAAGGGCTTACGTAAGGCCTTGAGTGTGCCGGAATACAACAGAGCGCGGCGCCGCGCCACGGCAACTTTGCGTATAGCGTCTCAGTTTGATTATATGTAAGATTAAAGTTTTCCGCGCCGGAGGTCATGAAATGAGCCGGTGGGATGAGACTGTCGACTTCGCGCGGCGGTTTCAGCTTGCGCAAAGCGCTGAAGCGATCTGCCGCGAACTGTTGGCTCTCACGTCCCGCTACGGCCTGACGAGCTTTGTCGCAGGAGCGATCCCCGCGCCCGGGTCGAGCCCGGCGGCGCAGAAGAGCGGCATCCTTTTTGGACAGTACAACGAAGCTTGGCTGCGCCGCTATTCCGCCCGCAACTATGCTTACGTCGACCCGCTCCCCGGCATTATTGGGCGCTCCCATTCGAATCACCCGCCCGCCACGGAATTACAACCGATTCATCCGACTCAACAAGTTTTTGCATCAGCTCTGAGCGTATCACGGGACGTGGGCACGGGCCGAGCGCTTGTCAACGGCCAGGAATTTCAAACTGAGACACAACCTGGAAGTTCGCAATCGCTCCATTAATTTCCGTAGCGCCCGACGACCAGTTAGTGGGGCATCGCGGTTGATGACCCTTTCAATATTGCGGGGCGGATTGAACTTTTGTAAGTTCCTCAAAACAAAACCACAATGACCACGCTATATCCGATTGCCATTTTCGTAAGTCAAAATATCGATTGTCATTTTTCGCAAGTCAAAATATGATGCGCCATCGAGGGTCTCAGCGCTGCGGGTCACCCAATGAGCCGGTGGAATGAGACGGTTGACTTCACGCGGCGGATTCAGTTTGCGCAAAGCGCTGAAGCAATCTGCCGCGAACTGTTGGCTCTCACGTCCCGCTACGGCCTGACGGGCCTGATCGCGGGAACGATCCCCGCGCCCCGGTTGAGCCCGACGGCGCAGAAGAGCAACATCCTATTTGTAGAGTGGCCGGAAGCTTGGCTGCGCCGCTATTTCGCCCGCAGTTATGTTTACGTCGACCCGATTGTGCATCAGCTTGCGACCGGTCCCGGAACCGCTTTTGCTTGGCATGAAGCCCGCGCCCGCCCGGACCGTGAGCGCGAGGCGCAACGCGTGATGGATGAAGCGAGCGACTATGGGCTGCGAGCAGGATTTGCCGTACCCGTGGTTACGCTCGAAGGCGATCTCGCAACCATTTCTTTCGCTGGCGAGCAAATGGACCTTCCACCGGCCGCCCGCGGGCTTGTCAGCCTTGTCGCCATCGTCGCGATGGGCCGAGCCTTTCAAGTGCAAAATGGGCGTCAGCCCGAGCATCAAGCGCTGACGACGCGCGAGCTCGATTGTCTCAAGTGGTGCGCCGAAGGCAAGACCGACTGGGAAACCTCGGTCATCCTCGGGATTTCCGAGGGCACGGTGCGCTCGCACGTCAACGCGGCGCGGATCAAGCTCAATTCCGGCAACAAGACTCATATGGTGGCCGAGGCGCTGCGCGCCGGGTTAATGCGGTAAAAGGGAAGGGTCAATCCCTGCAGGGGAATCGGGTGAAGGAACAAAGACTAAATTCCGTCCGACGACCTATTCCCGATTTGGACGGTTAGGACACGCATTACGCGAACCTCCTCTCAATCCTGCAATCGACGCGACGCGTCGGCGGCGCGGCGAACCATCGGACCTTCATATTCGACGCGTGGGAAGACGCTGTTGGCCGTTCGCTCGATTATCCTGTCAATCCCTATTTCCGTGGAGGCGTGAAACTCATCCGCCGGCTATCCCCGCAGTGCTTGTCGCTGCGAGGATTCCTCCGTGATCGGGATCGTTCCCCACGATGCCGCCGAGCGCTATCCCGCGTTTTTTTACGCCTTTCATTCGCTGAGACAGAAGGTCTTCGTCGAAAAGACGAGATGGAGCGATCTCGCTTCCGACGACGGGCGCGAGCGACGCCGCGCCCTTGGTTCGATCGGCGGCGAGCTTATTGCCGGCGTCGTCGAATGGGCGATCGCCGACGGCGCTTTGCGCCTCGTCCATGAATTCGAACCCATAGGGTTGCTTCGCGCTGTTCAGTCGCAGTTCTTCGCGCGCACGCCTGGCCCACCGGATGCGTCGTCGCGATGAATTACTTCGTGCGATTCGCCAAAGCGTTCCCCTCCGGCGCGATCGCGCCGCCCGGCTGGAGAGTGCGCCTGTTTGCGACCTCGAACGAAGCCGGCGCTTTCGCGCAGGAAATGATCGGCAAGGGTTGTCGCGCCGAATTGGGCAACTTCGGCGAGCCGGCGGCCGGAGCGCCGAGCCCAAAGACGGCCGAGCGAAGTTTCATCGACGAGCTCATCGAGTGGCTCGAGCGCGCCGCTTCCGTTTTCCTATTATGCTTAACGCAGATGTTATGCTTGGTGCAAAGCAGGGCCCGATAATGGACCAGGCGCAATTCGAGACGCCGGAGCGCCGCCTCGACGCGAAAAAGTCAACACTCAAGTCAAACTGCGCCTTTTGGACACGCATTACGCGAATCTTCACTCCATCTCGCCATCGCAGCGACGCATCTGCGGCGCGGAGAACCATCAGACCCCGACATTCGACGCATTCGAGGGCTCTGTGGGGCCTCCACTTGATTGTCCTGTCAATCCCCATTTCCGTGGAGGCGTGAAACTCGTCCGCCGGCTATCCCCGCAGTGCTTGTCGCTGCGAGGATTCCTCCGTGATCGGGATCGTTCCCCACGACGCCGCCCAGCGCTATCCCGCGTTTTTTTACGCCGTTCATTCGCTGAGACAGAAGGTCTTCGTCGAAAAGACGAGATGGAGCGATCTCGCTTGCGACGACGGGCGCGCGCCGGATCCGTCCGCACAGGGATTTTCGGGATCTCCCGTGGAACGTCGAAAACAGCGGAGCGGCGTCGCCGGCCTCGAGCCGGTCGGCTCGGGGCGCTGTTTCCTCGAAACGAAGGCGACGCCGTGAAGAGGAAGGTCACGTCCACGGCGATCGCCCCGCATTCGGCGAAGAGCGGGGCGCCGGCGGGCGTGTCGGCGCATTTCCAACGATTTTGCCTGGCGGCGGCGATCGAGACGCTGAGCGAAATGATGGAGCAAGACGCCGAG
>JBEKAL010000018.1:0-22683 GCA_050015935.1 Roseiarcus sp. | reverse complement strand
TGCGAGGCGCCGGTTTCGTCGATGACGTCGATCGCCTTGTCCGGCAATTTGCGGTCGTGGATGTAGCGCGCCGACAATTCGACCGCCGCCTTGACCGCCTCCTGGGTGTAGCGGACCTTGTGGAACTCCTCGAAATAGGGCTTGAGGCCCTTGAGGATTTCCACCGCGTCGGCGACGCTCGGCTCCTTGACGTCGATCTTCTGGAACCGGCGCACCAGCGCGCGGTCCTTTTCGAAATACTGGCGGTATTCCTTGTAGGTGGTCGAGCCGATGCAGCGCAGCGACCCTTGAGCGAGCGCCGGCTTGAGCAGATTGGAAGCGTCCATGGCGCCCCCTGAGGTGGCGCCGGCGCCGATGACCGTGTGGATTTCGTCGATGAACAGAATGGCGTCCTTGTGCTGTTCGATCTCCTTCATCACCTGCTTGAGGCGTTCCTCGAAATCGCCGCGATAGCGCGTGCCGGCGAGCAGCGCGCCCATGTCGAGCGCGAACACCGTCGCCCCCGCGAGCACCTCGGGAACCTCGCCCCGGATGATCTGGCGCGCCAGCCCTTCGGCGATCGCGGTCTTGCCGACGCCGGGATCGCCGACCAGAAGCGGATTGTTCTTCTGGCGCCGGCACAGAACCTGGATGGTGCGCTGCACCTCGGCCTCGCGGCCGATCAGCGGATCGATCCGGCCGTCCCTCGCCTTCTTGTTCAAGTTTACGCAATACGCGTCGAGAGCGCCTTCCTTTTTCTTGCCGTCGGACGCCTCTTTCGCCTCCTTCGCCTCGCGGGATTCCGGATCTTCGTCGACGCCGCGCGGCGAACGCGAGGCGTCGGACAGGCCGGGACGCTTGGCGATGCCGTGGCTGATGTAGTTGACCGCGTCGTAACGCGTCATGTCCTGCTCTTGCAGGAAATAGGCGGCGTGGGTTTCCCGCTCGGCGAAAATCGCCACCAGCACGTTGGCGCCGGTCACTTCCTCGCGTCCGGACGACTGCACGTGAATCGCGGCGCGCTGCACCACGCGCTGGAAGCCGGCGGTCGCCTTGGCTTCGTCGACCGTTTCGACAATGATGTTGTCGAGCTCGGAATCGATATAGTGGACGACGTTCTTGCGCAGAGCGTCGAGATCGACATTGCAGGCCCGGAGCACCGCCGCGGCGTCGGGATCGTCGATCAACGCAAGCAGCAGGTGTTCCAGCGTCGCGTATTCGTGCCGCCGCTCGTTGGCGAGCGCGAGCGCCTTGCGAAGGGTCTTTTCCAGCGCGCGGGAGAATACGGGCATCGCGAGCCTTTCACTTTTTTTCCATGATGCATTGCAACGGATGCTGGTTCTTGCGCGCGTGGTCCATCACCTGAGCGACCTTCGTCTCCGCGATCTCGTAGGTGTAGACGCCGCATTCGCCGACGCCGTTGTTGTGCACATGCAACATGATTTGCGTGGCCTCTTCCGGGTTCTTGTTGAAAAAGGCCTGAAGAATGGCGATCACGAACTCCATCGGCGTGTAATCGTCGTTGAGCAGAAGGACCCTGTACATATTCGGACGCTTGGTCTGCGCTCGCGTTCGCGTAATGACCGCGGCGCCGCTGCCCGGAACCTCCGCCCCGCGCCGCGGCTCGCGAGCGGCGAGGACGACGCCGGTCGGCCGATCGGGCGCCGCGCCGCGCGGCGTGAAAAAGAAACGCGCCAATCGCGCCATTCCAGCCCGAAGGCGAGAGACCAGCGGATGCGGTTCGGCGATCACGTTCGACCTCTATCGAAATATGGGCGGCCCGACGCCGTCGCGCCGGGGGCTCGCCGCACATTCCCCACCTGCCTCATCTAGGCGCCGCGAACGCAAGGCGCCAGAGGCCGACGCGACATCGACAGGATCACTAATTTGTCGGCGCGGCGCAAGAGGCGCGCAGCAAAAAAGGACCGGCTCGAAAGCCGGCCCGCGAACACGCGAAACCCTTCGCCGACGCGCTCGGCTCGGCGGGCGCTCGACGTTCCCGCGCCCTTGCGCAAGGCGAAACCTCACTTGCCCCGAGACTTGGCGAAATTGGTCTCGACCGAGTTGGCGCCGAGCGGCTTCTCGACGATCGCCGAAGCGGCGGCGAAAGCCTTCTTCGCCGGGTCGGAAGACTCGGCGGCGATCTCCCGAAGGCCCCCGGCGACGGTCGCGGTCGCTGCGTCGGCGCGGCCGGATGTCGCCAAGCGGTTGCATCGCAACAGGAGCGATCGTGCGACCAACGGCGCCGACGAGAAACTCGCCAACAGCGTCGCTTTGTATATACATTACAATATTTTAATTAAATTTCTCGATATCGCCCGTGAGGAATGGTCGCGGCGATTTCCCCGATATCTCATCGCGTTGGCGGCGAATGCCGACGAAATCCACGCGCGCCGTTAACGCCGCCGTAACCGCATCCCCATAGAGTTGTCGATAGTGTGCGTTGTGCAACGGTCCGCCGCGGCCGCGCCTCGCATCGATCGAATAGGGCGCGTTCATGGCGTTGCGTGGTTCCAGTTCCCGAATTTTGCGTCTTCTCCGAATCACGGTCGGCGCCTGCGTAGCGCTCGCGGCGTTGGCGATGTCCGCGGCGCCGGCGGACGCCCGCCCTTGGCGGCATTATCATCGCCACGTCCACTATGTCGCGAGACATCACGCGACTTATGCGGGGCGCCGGCAATTCGCGCCCGCCGATCCCGCTTTCGCCGCCATCGTCGTCGACGCCAACAGCGGGCGCACGCTCTACGGCGTGAAAGAGAACGAACTGCGCCACCCCGCCTCCATCACCAAAGTGATGACGCTCTATCTCCTATTCGAGCAGCTCGACAAAGGGGCCTTGACGCTGCAATCGCCGATTCCCGTCTCCGAGCACGCCGCGGCGCAAGAACCCTCGAAGCTCGGCCTCGAAGCCGGCCAGACGATTTCCGTCGAGGATGCGATCAAGGCGATCGTCACCCGTTCGGCCAACGACGTCGCGGTCGCGATCGCGGAGGCGATCGGCCACGACGAAAGCGCCTTTGCCGAAACGATGACCCGCAAGGCGCACGCCCTGGGCATGTCGCGCACCTTCTATCGCAACGCGTCCGGCTTGCCCAACGACGAGCAGGTCACGACCGCGCGCGACCTGACGATCCTCGCCCGGGCGATCGAAGAGCGCTTTCCCCGCTACTTCAAGTATTTTTCGACCCACGAATTCGAATACGCCGGCGAGGTCATCGGCAACCACAATCGCCTGCTCGGCAGCGTCGACGGCGTCGACGGCATCAAGACCGGCTACACCCGCGCCTCCGGTTTCAACCTCCTGACTTCGGTGCATCGCGGCGGACGCTCGCTGGTCGCGGTCGTCATGGGCGGCCGCACGGCGGGCGCGCGCGACGCCGTCATGGAGTCGCTGATCGCCGAGCATATCGCCGAAGCCTCGAACAAGGGCCGCACGGCGACGGCGATCGCGGAAGCCGGGCCGGCCGAATCCGTCGCCGCTCCTCTCGCTCCGCTGCGACTCGCCGCCGCGCCGAACCCCGCTCGCCCCGCCCCGGCGATCGTGGCCGCCGACGTTCCCGCGCCGCCCGCGCGCCCCTCGGCCTCGCAGGTCGAAGAGGGCGACAACAACGTCGAGGACGACGAGGATGGCGCTCCGCGCGTCGCGGCGGCGCTTCCTCCGGCCAAGCTCGCTCAGCGCCCGGCGGCGGCCGACGCGCCCGAGCCCGCGCGTCCCGAACGCGTCGCCAAGGCCACGCCGCAGCAACTCGGATGGATCAAGGGCCCCGATCCAGCGAGCCCCGCCAAGCCGCAGGCGGCCCTCAAGGCCGCCCCGGTCGCCGTCGCGCCGGTCGCGCGCCCCAAGGAGGATACCGAAGTCGCGCGCAACGACGAAACGCGCGCCGCCGATCGGGCCGGCTGGATCATCCAGATCGGCGCCAGCGACGACGCCAACAAGGCCAACGATCTCCTGATCCGCGCGCGCGCGAAAAACCGCGCGACGCTCGCCTCCGCCAAGCCGCTTACCGAGAAGGTCCAGAAGGGCGAGGACGTGTTCTACCGCGCCCGCTTCGCCGGCCTCGACTCCGCAACCGCCGAATCGGCCTGCCGGTCGCTGAAAAAGAACGGATTCTCCTGCTTCGCGGCGCACGATTGAGATCAGGTTCAGCCATGTCGGCTCAGCAAGACGTCCTTGGCTTGATTGACCCGCGCCGCGAGAGCGGTCGAGCCGCCATGATCTGGATGAAGCTTCTTCATCAGCGAACGATGCGCGCGGACGATTTCCTCGCCGTCCGCGCCTTGCGGCAGGCCCAGGATTTCATACGCTTCTTCGCGCGTCATCGCCTCGCGGCCGCCGCGAGCCCGCCGCCGCGCCTCGCCCTGATTCTCGTCTGCGTCACGCCAGCCGGCAAACCGGCGGTCGAGATACGCCTCTAACAGGATGGCGCCCTCGGGATCGTCGCGCCGCAGGCTAGCGTAAAGATCGAGGCAGTCGGGCCGCGCGAGCGCGTTCAGCGGGCGCCCCTGGAAGGGACCGGCCAGAACCGAGCCGCTCAGCGCGCCCGAATCGTGATCGAGCCGCATTTCGATCATCGCCGAACGCGCCGTCGAAATCCGTCCCGCCCGCGCGTTCTGACTGGCGGCGCGAAACGCCGCCGCGAACGGGCTCGCCTTGTTCCGTCCCGTCAGGCCGAGGGCGAGGCTCGCCAGCGTCGAGGCGAGGCCGAAGCCGCCGCGCAGCATGAACAGCGCGGCGCCCAAGAAACTCAGCACGGCGCCGCCCTGGCGCGCGATCTTCGCCGCGTCCGTCGGGCTCAGCCGCGCGAACCGCTTGATCGCGGCGAGCAGGAGATAAAGCGCGACAAGTCCGGCGATGAAAGTCGGCATGGCGAGGATTCTCTATATCGACGAATGCGTTCGACCGTCTCTCTCTCGAGATACGCCTTGGCGATCCGCGGCGCGACGCGACGGCAATCTACTCTTCTTTCACGCGCCGCGCATCTGTTCCAGCAACGCTCGCGCGCACCCATCGCCGATCGCCTGGGTCTCGAGCGCGGCGCGTCCGCCCGCGGCATAGGCGGCGGCGGCGCGCAGCAGCGCTTCGAGCCGCGCGGCCGCGCCCGCGTCGAAGGCGCTGTAGGCGCCGCCGGTGAGGCGGGCGATTTCCTGAAAGGCGCGCCGCGCCGCCGGATCGTCGCCCTCCTGGAACATGAACGCCTTGACGCCGCAGAGCGCAAGTTCGCCGGCGATCTGCATCAGCGGATCGACGCCCTCCTCCATCGCGTCGCCGACGAAAACCAGCGCGCCGACCTTGGCGCGGCGCGCTTCGCTGAGCGCGTGGGCCAGCACCTTGCGCAATTGCGTCACCCCGCCGCGCACCGCGATGCGGCTCATCAGTTCTGCGAGCCCCTGCCCGCCCGAAACGAAGCGCGAAGCCCGGCATTCGCCCATGCCGCGGAAATAGACCAGCTGCACGTCGAGCCCGCCCAACCCGGAAGCGGCCTGAAACATGCGCGCCTGAAGACGCTGCGCGAGATCCCAGGTCGGCTGGCGGCTCATCGTCGCGTCAAGCGCAAAGATCATGCGGCCGCGGCCCGCCGCCGGTGCCGGCGCCGGCGCCGGCGCGTTTCGCGCCGCCTCGAGGAAGGCGGCGATCTCGGCGCTCGATTTGCGCGGCGCCGGCGTCGACGGCTTGCCGCTCTGCGTAGCCATGGCTCGTCTCCCCGCGCGCGATGAGGGCGCGCCAACAGCTGTAACATCGGCGCCGCGCCGCGCCGCCGCAAGTGCGGCGGGCGGATTTCACAACAGGCCAAGTTCGCCGAGCGCGCGCCTCAGTTCCTCCGGCATCGCGCCGGCGCCCTCGCCCGCCGCGTCGAGGTCGGGCGGCGCGTCCTTCGGCGCGAAATAGCGCCAGCCCTGAAACGGCCGCATCGGCCGCGGCCGGACCGGCGCGACGGCGGGATCGAGCCACAGCCGGCACCGCCCGACGCCGTCGGCGTCGACGAACGGCTCGATCGCCAGCAGGCGCTGACGCGCCGAAATCCGCCCCTTGATCACCCAGTAGAGCGAGCCGCCGTCGATGAGTTCCGCGGCGCGCTTGGGCGTCATGCGCGTCACATGGGCGTGCCGCGGCGTCTCGCCGCGCCCGACCCGTTCGGCGACGCGCCGCGCGATCCAATCCTCGAGATCGGCGATCGACTCGGCGCCGACGCAGAGTTTGACGAGATGCAGGGCCATGACCGCACTATCGCAAATCGGCAGGCGAAGGCGAAGGGGCGCCGGCGGGCTTACGCCCTATTCCTCCGGCTCCGTGTCGAAGCGCAGGGGATAGCCCTTGGCGGCGCCGGCTTCGGTCGCGCGGGCGGCCTTGGTCTCGGCGACGTCGCGCGCGAACACCGCGACGACGCAGGCGCCGCGCCGGTGCGCGGTGAGCATGACGCGCTGCGCCAGCGCCTCGCCCAGGCGGAATTCCGCTTTCAGCACGCCGACGACGAATTCGCGCGGCGTGTAATCGTCGTTGAACAGGATGACCTTGTGCAACCGCGGCCGTTCCGTCTCGACGACGGTCTTGACGCGCGGCTTGGCGACGACTTCGCTCATCGCTGGCTCCCCGACACGGGCTCGCCCGAGCCGGCATTTTCGCACGGGCTCTCGCTCGCGTCCACGCGAAGCCGCGAGCGAGGCGAGAGCCTTGAGCGCGGGCGGTCGCCGGGCCATTGCAGAACCTGTTCGAGCGCAGAAACTTCGAACTGCGTCCGGCGCCGGGCGGGCGAACTCTGAACAACCTTAAACAATATTTTATATGACAAGATTTAGACTGCGGCGATCGCGCTTGCAGGCCAAGTGTTTCGTCGGCGACGCGGCGGCGAGAAACCTCTGCTCCGGGCGCCGATCAGCGAGGCGCGTCGCGACGCTCCACGGCGACGATCTGCGGGCCTTTAACCCGATAACGAACGCCGGCCCAATCGATCGTTCGAGACAGCGGAGCGCCGGCCGCGCACAGGGCGTGCAGCAGCCACCAAACGGGCCGCAACAGGCGATCGACGCGCCAGCGAACTTCCTCTGCCCGCGTCAAGCCGATTTCCGGCCACAATGCGCGCTGAATGCGCAGACGCAAACGGCTGCGGACCTCCCCCAGCGTCGCGACGAAGCCCACTGCGGCCCAAGCTGACAGGGATCCAGTTGCGAGACCCGGCAGCGCGGAGGCGAGAGCGATCGGCGGCGTCCAAAGGCACAATATCGCTATCGTCCATGCCCACGGCTCGTGGAGCCAAAGCAAACGGTATTGGCGCACTCCGAAGGCGACAAACTCACGCCAGGAACTCGAAACTGGAGAGAGAACAAGGCCTTGACGTGGAGTGTGGACGTAAATGCCCGACCGCCGCAGCGCCGCCGTCATCTGCAAATCGTCGCTTATGGCGCCTCGCCAACAATCGCGCAGCTTGATCGCTTCGAGCGTCGATCGGCCCATGGCCACGCTGCCGCCCCAGCAGAAGTATAGAGGAAATCCCGCGCGAGGAAGCGTTGCGATCGAAGCGTTCGCCGCCGCCAAGCAGCTCGAGCTCAATCGATCATCGGTCGGAACCATCCAACGGTAACCCGTGGCCACGGATCGTCCGCCGTCAATCACGGCTGAAACCAGCCGTGGAAGCCAAAGCGGCGTGGGCAGCGTGTCGGCGTCGATGAAAGCGACGATTTCATCCTCCGCTCTCAGCCTGTCGAGGGCGGCAAGCTGGTTCCAGACCTTCTGTCCGGCGCTTTGCGCAAGCCCGGCGACCGTCACCTCGATCGAAACGCCCGGCTGCGACGCCGCCGCAGCGAGCAATCGGAAAGCTGGATCCCTCTCGCTTTCGACGGCGGCTATTATGCGATATCGCGAATAAGACTGAGCTTTCAGAAGCGGCAAGAAGCGCGCGAGATTCGCCTCGCCTTTGACGGGAACAATGACCGCGACGTTGGGTTCCGCCCGAGGCGATTCGGGCCACGGCAGCCCTCGCGCATAGCCGATCACTGCGTAAGTCGAAACTACGTTCTGCGCGCACCAGAGAGCCAGCAGCGCGTCGGAAGCGATATTGATTTCTTCAATCATCGCCGGACAACTCGGCTTGCGGCAGCGCTCGCAAATTGTTGCACGGGCTTGCCGCGGCCGTGTTTTTCAATCCAGCGCAGAGCCTCCGCGGACCGCCGCGAGCGCCCTCGCGCGGACCGCCGCGCCAACGCATGACGCTTCTCGGTTTTCTCGCCGATGAACGCGCCGATTTCCGCGTAGGCCGCGTCAAGCGCCGGGGCGTCTCCTTCGCCCCGATGAACCGAGACGCAGTCCACGACGGCGCGCGCCGCCGCCTCGTCGAGCCGCGGCCCGAGCAACCTCATCATGACGCTCCCGCGCTGCTGTCGCGAAGAATCGGGAATATGGCTCGCCCCGACGAGGTCCGCCTCGTCCATTCCGTTTGGCGTCCTATTTGGCGCTCGCGTGGCGAGCCGAATAATACCATAGGCGACGGGACCGCGCATGCCGGGGTTGCGGCGCCGGCGCCGTAACGCGCACGAAAACGCGAACGCCGTTGCTGTCGCTTCGCGCTCCTCACGAAGGGGAAGTCGGCCGCGACGGAATGGGTCTCGTGTCGTGAATCTTGGCGTAGTCGATATGGCGCACGCCGTTCTCGTCGAGGCTTTGGATGTCGACGAATTCGTGGCCCGGCCGCACGTCCTGCGCGGTGAAGGTGTGGCGCGCGTGGACGGTCTGCGCCGACGTTTCGTCGAAGCCTCTGATGCTGACCACGAAATTGGTCTCGCTGGCGAGAAGGTCGCTTTCGCTCACGCCGTAGAGCGGACTATCGGCGTCGATCGGATGAAACAGCGTCCAACTCAGCGCGAGAACCGGATTTTCGTTTCTGATGAGCCGCAACGGCTGAAAGCCGACGAACCGTCGGCCCTCCGCAGTGGTCGTCGCGCGCAGCATCCAGAATTTGGCCGTGGCCTCGCTGATGAAGGCGTTGCGCGCGTTGGCGAGGCGGAAAATGAGGGTCGGCGTCCCGTCGTGGTCGGCGATGACCGGATTTTTCGCGAACACGAGCCGCGCGCGCGGCCGCGAGAAGCGCGCGAACACCAGTCCGGTCATCACCGCGAACATCACCAGGCCGATGAAGTTTTCGCCGGTTGCGACGACGTGGCCGAACAGCGTCTGCGGGTACATGTCGCCGTAGCCGACGGTCGAGGTCGTCTCGACGCTGAAGAAGAAGAGGTCGGAGAGGCTGCCCGGCCGCGCGTTGGCGACGGGCTTGTCGCCGGCCGCGTAGACGAAGGCGAAGACGAAATTGACCGCGACGAAAGAGGCGGCGAGCGCGCCGAAGAACGTCGGCCAGCTCGCGGTCATCGCGTTGTGGTAGAAATCGGTCCAGGGGGCGTGCTCGAGGCCCTCGGCGACGATCCTTCGCCCGCCGAGGGAGCGCATATGCGAGCGGCGGGCCTTGCGGCGCGGGGCGAAAAACGCCCGCATCCGCGCCGCTAGGCCACTTCGTATTGTTCGATCCGCCATGGTTCGGCCTCGGCGTCCGCGGTCCAGCCTTTCCAGGCCGGCAGCGCCATCACCGCGTCCATGTAGGCGCGGGTCGCCGGCTGGACCGGAACGTCATAGACGTGGAAGCGGTTGACCACCGGCGCGAACATCGCGTCGGCGGCGCTGAATCGGCCGAACAGGAACGGGCCGGCTCTGCCGAAGTTTTCGCGCGCGTGCGCCCAGGCGGCCTCGATGCGCGCCATGTCCGCCTCGACCGCTTCGGTCAGCGCGATCGCGCGCGCGGGACGGCGAAAATTCATCGGGCAATGCTGGCGCATCGCCTGGAAGCCGGCGTGCATCTCGTTGGCGAGCGATCGCGCGTGCGCCCGCGCCGCCTTGCCGCGCGGCCAGATCGCCCTCTCGGGATGGATCTCGGCGACATATTCGGCGATCGCCAGCGATTCCCAGACCGTGATCGCGCCGTCGCGCAAAACCGGAACTCTGCCGGTCGGCGAATGTTCGAGGATCATCGCCTGCGTTTCCGGCCGGTCGAGCGGGATGACGACCTCTTCGAACGGAATCTTGAAATGCGCGAGCAGAATCCACGGCCTGAGCGACCAGGACGAATAGGCCTTGTTGGCGATGACCAGCTTCAACGGCACGGGCGCGCTTCCCTCGGCTGACGCTTCCTCGATCAATCGACACTCGATCGGGCGGAGTCAAGGGCGGGCGGGTTCGCTACGGCTCTGAATCCGGGTCAACGCGCGCCCTTGCGCCTTGACCGCATCGCCTGCGCGCCGCATGAGGCCGGCATGAGCGCCGCGCTGGAAACGCCCGATTCGCCCCCGTGCCTCGAAAGCGTGATCCTCGCGCTGTGCGCCGAGGCGCGCCCCGGGCGCACGATCTGTCCGACCGAGGCCGCTGAGGCGTACGCGGCCGCGCGCGGCGAGGGAGAATTGGCCTGGCGCGCGCATCTGCAGGGCGTGCGGAGCGCGGCGGTGCGCCTCGCCGACGCCGGCCGCCTCGTCATCTACCGCAAGGGCAAGCCGGTCGATCCCCACGACTTTCGCGGCGTCTATCGCCTGGGCGCGCCGAACGTCGAGTGACGGGGCCTGTTCACGGCCGCGGAAACCAATCGTCGATACGCCCGCTGGCGCGATAGGCGAGAAGGCCGATCCATTCGTGGAGCGCCAGATCGAACAGGCCCAGACCGCGCGACGGCTCGAGATTCATCCGCCAATCGCGCGCGCCGCCCAGCGAGCGATAGTCGACGGGATAGGCGCGAACGGAAAACCCCGCCTTGGCGAACAGCCCCATCGCGCGCGGCATGTGATAGGCGGAGGTGACGAGCAGCCAGCTCTGGTCCGGCTTCGGATGCGCGAGCGCCGCGGTGAAGCGCGCGTTTTCGTCGGTGTTGCGCGACTTGTCCTCGATCGCGATGCGCGATGCGTCGACGCCGAGGGCGACGAGGAGCTTGCGCCCTTCCAGCGCCTCGGTCGAATTCGCGTTCCAAAGCGCCGCGCTGCCGCCGGTGTAGACCAGGCGCGCTTGGGGGAAGCGCCGCGCCAGGATCGCCGCCTCGGTCAGGCGCGAGGCGCCTTCGGCGAAAATCGTCTGGCCGCGCGCCGCGCTCGCTTCGTCGTCGATCGCGCCGCCGAGAACGATGATCCCATAAGGCGCGGGGATGTCGGCGGGAGGCTGAGGAAACCGATCCTCCAGCGGCTCGATCAGCAGCGCGCCGACCGGCGCGACGCTGACGAACAGGAGCGCGCCCGCGCAGGCGAGCGCCAGCGCGCGAGGAAACCCCGCGCCTCGAGGAACGAGCCAGGCGCCGACGAGCGCGCCCGCCATCAGCAAAGTGATCGGCGCCGCGGCGAACCACAGCAGCTTCGAGGCGAGGAAGAACATCCCTCTTTAAATCCCGCGCTGGCCTCCCGATGCGACGAAGCCGACGCCAGGCGTCGTCGGCCGCGCCCAATCCAGTGCTAGACATAGCGGCCGCGCCTTAATCAAACCTTGGGACGCCCGCTCGCGCGCGGCGAAGAAATTTAGGAATGACGCCAGCGGCCGGCGGCAATAACTCGTCATGGCCGGACTTGTCCCGGCCATGACGGCGCTCAATGTTTTCGGCGATTGGTATGACGGGAAAATTGCGGTCTCCTCATGGCCGCGCGACCTTTCGCTTGTCATTCTATTGTTTTCTTCGTTTTAGATCGATCATTCTTGGCGACGCCGTCGCGGAGGCCGCTGGAGGACGTCCGCCGGTCGCGGGCGTGGAAAAGAAAGGCGAGATCGACCGGCGCGTGCGCATTGCGCTGGCGGACGACGGCTCTTAGCGTCGCGCCGCGGCTCTGATAAAGAACGAGGTTCACAACCGCCGCCGGGACCCTCGCCATGGCTCATGAGAATTTTGTTTCCACCGATTGGCTCGCCGCGCATCTTCGCGAACCCGGACTCGGGATCGTCGACGCCTCCTGGCATCTGCCGCCGACGGGACGCAACGGCGCGGCGGAATTCCGCGGCGCGCACATTCCCGGCGCGGCGTTCTTCGACATCGACGTCATCGCGGACGTCTCGAGCGGCCTGCCGCACATGCTGCCCGACGAGCTGAAATTCGCGCAGGAGATGAGCGCGCTGGGCCTCGGCGACGGCATGCGCTTCGTCCTCTACGACGCCCACGGCCTGTTCGCCGTCGCGCGGGTGTGGTGGATGCTGCGCGCGTTCGGCGCCGCCGATGTGATGATCCTCGACGGCGGCCTGCCCAAGTGGATTCGCGAGGGGCGCCCCGTCGAACAGGGCGAGGCGCGCCCGCCATTCCGCCGCTTCACCCCGCGGCTCGACCACGGCTTCGTCGCCTCGATCGAGGACGTGCGCAAGGCGCTGGCGACGGGCTCGGCGCAGGTCGTCGACGCGCGCCCGGCCGATCGTTTCGAGGGCCGCGCCCCCGAGCCGCGTCCGGGCCTGCGCAGCGGCCACATGCCGGGAAGCCTCAACCTGCCGTTCGTCGACATCGAGGAGCGCGGACACTTGAAGACCGGCGCGGCGCTCGTCAGCGCGTTCGCCGAACACGGCGTCGATCTCAACAAGCCGATCATCACCACCTGCGGCTCCGGCGTCACCGCCGCGATGCTGGCGCTGGCGGTCGAGGAGGCGGGCGGGCGCGTCGCCGGGCTCTACGACGGCTCCTGGGCCGAATGGGGCGGACGCGACGATTGCCCGGTGGCGACGGGCAAGGCCTGAACGCGCCCGCCCGCGGGGGCCGAGCCCGGCCTCGTCGCCTATGGCGCGCGCATGACGAAGCGCCACGATCGCGATTTCGCGGGCTAAAGCGCTTTGCGTTTGCGCGGGAGCGACCCCTTCTCCCCGCGCGCGGGGAGAAGGGACGCGGCGCGACATTGCCGCGTGCGTCGTTTCAATCGCAACACGCGCTAGGCGGGGGTCGGGGCGTCAAGTTTTTCGTTGAGTTTTGTCAAGCGTCGTCAAGTTGTGTCAAGCAATGTCACGTTTTGTTAAGGATTCCCTTGGCCGTTTTGTGCGATTTCAAGGGCTTACGACGCAAAAGTGTAATCCGGGCAAATTCCCGGGCAGACCACGAAAGTAACATGGAGCGGCCTTGCTTCGGTGGCGCAAACGATTGATATCGTTCATTGCTGCAGTCGCGCTCAGCCATCCCCTCATTTTTCTTCGCAGGCAATTTGCAACCGGAGGTACGCATTTCGATCCCGTGATGCCCGTCTTGCGAGTCTTTCGGCGCGGGATTTTGTTTCGCAATCATCGCTGACAAGGGCGCGTCATGCCCAAAGCCGCGTTCTTGCTCCCTTGTTCTCCCGTTGAAGGGGCCAAAAAGTGCCGAAACGAGGCCGTTTCTAAACTGAGGGAATTCATGAGGCAGTCGCGAGAAGGAAATGCTGCAACTGCTTGCCCGGGAATTTGCCCCGGTTACCATCACGCTGCATAACCATTTCTTAATATCACGCTGCTAAGCTGGCGTAGTGTGACTATGCAGTATGGGTCGGCAATTTACACAATTTACATGTTAGAAATTACCTTCTCCTTGTTGGCAATCCCAGTGGAAAGTCGCCGATGCGTGACCTGCGGGTCGCGCAAATTCGCGGAATGAAGAGTGTTGGTTGCCTCTATTGCCTCGCGCAGCAATCCAGATCGCGAGAAGAGGCGGCAATTAAACCATCGAGGCGCGAATGGGTACTGATTGGCTAAATAGGCGATCCGAGCCGCGCGTGCGCACACGTCTGCGATCCGGCAAGCTTCTTGATCGGGATAAGATATTTTTGACCGATTGCTCGATTTTCGATCGTTCCACCCATGGCGCGCGGCTGAGGCTCTTTGCGAATGTGGATCTGCCAGAGCGCTTCCGCCTATATGACGAGGCTTCCAAGCAGCTATTCGACGCCAAGGTCGCCTGGCGCCGGGGCCAGGACGTTGGCGTGCGTCTATTGGGAGCTTTTGACCGTTTTTTGGTGACGGCGTGAAACGGTAAGGCGGCGTATCGTGGGGGTGTTCGAGCCTCCACTTCTCCGTTGAAGGAGTGGTGCGCCGTGTCCAACGATAATCACGGCTGGATGAGAATTCGGTGGCAGGTGAGCTCGGCGAAGGGCTCCCGACGAGGGGAATCGGGTTGCGGGACCGACGCGGGGCGGCGAGAGCTTGGCTTTGCAACGTTGGGGCGACGGTTGTAGTTTCCTATCGCTGTCAATGGCCGTCAGCCCTCTTTGGCGAGAAGAATTTCCGGATTCGGCATAGACTCGATACGCTTAATCATGTTGATGACGTTAGCGTTGGGCTGCGGCTTGCTGAACAAGAAGCCCTGGACCTCGGTGCATCCCTCGCTCAGCAGGCGTTCGAGCTGCGCACGACTTTCGACGCCTTCGGCCGTCGTGCAAATTCCCAGGTTTTCGCCGAGCCCGATCGCCGCCCGAACGATCGCCAGGCTTTCGGGTTGATTGTGCATCTCGCGAATGAAGGACTGGTCAATCTTGACTTTGTCGAAGCGGACGGCGCGGAAGTAACCCAGCCCGGAATACCCAATGCCGAAATCATCCAGCGAGATGCGAACGCCGAGTTCACGCAGTCGATGGAGAATCAGCAAAGTCTCTGAATTGTCTCCCAGAATCACGCTTTCGGTGATTTCGAGTTCGAGACGATCCGGCGCGAGGCCCGATGCGCCGAGTGCGTCGACGACCACCGTGGTCAGATTCGTATTGCGAAACTGCACGGGCGACAAATTGACCGCCACGCGAATATCGTCGGGCCATTGCGTAGCGTCGGCGCAGGCGCGGCGAAGCGCCCATTCGCCCATCGTGACGATGAGGCCCGTCTCTTCGGCGAGAGAGATGAATTCGATCGGCGACACGAACCCACGCGTGGCGTGGTTCCAGCGCATGAGCGCTTCGACGCCCGTGACCTTCCGCGCCTTGAGATTGACGACTGGTTGATAATAGAGCTGAAAGTCGCCGTTCGCGACCGCCTTACGCAAATCGAGCTCGAGGCTGCGTCGTATTTCCGCTTGACGGCCCATTTCAGGTTCGAAAAAGCGATAGACGCCGCGCCCATCGGCCTTGGCGCGGTACATGGCCAGGTCCGCATGCTTGACAAGCGCCGCCGTATCTTCGGTGCCGCCGCAAAGCACGGAAATGCCGATGCTGGCGCCTATGAAGACCTGATTGCCGCCAGCGATATGACCGTCGCTGACAACCGTGATGATTTTTTCCGCGAGCGAGGCGGCGGTCGAACGTGCGTCCTCCGAGACATGAACGATCGCAAACTCGTCGCCGCCGAGGCGGGCGCAGAAATCCTTCGCCCCGATGACATACGTCAGACGCGCGGCGACTTCCTTCAGGAGTTCGTCGCCGACCCCATGCCCGAGCGTGTCATTGACGTTCTTGAAGCCGTCGAGGTCAACGAACAGCAAGCTGAGCTGGCAACCGAAATCGTGCGCGAATTGTTTGGCCGCGTTCAGCTTTTCGTCGAAGGTAAAACGGTTGGCGAGACCCGTCAGCGTATCGTAATGCGCGAGATAGGCGATCTTGTCCTCCGAAGCGATGCGCCGGGAAACTTCCTCCTGGATTGCGGCGTTGGCCTGAAGCAGCTTGGCGCTCCGCTCCGTGATGCAACCCTCCAAGGCCGTCTTGGCTTTCAGGAGCGACTCGTTCGTGTGGAGGAGTTCTAGATCGGCGCGCCGCCGATGGATTTGAACGACGACGCGGGCCAGTGCGACGGAAAAGTCGACTGGCTTCGTCACATAGTCGTTGGCGCCGAACTTGAGGGCGTCGACGATGTCCTCCGACTGGCTCTTGGCGGTCACCATGACGACCGGCAGAAGCGAGGGCGAGAATTTCTCGCGAATCTGGCGCAGGACCTCCGTTCCGTCCATTCCCGGCATCATCACGTCGAGAAGCACGCAGTCGAAAGTCTGCTCGTTGACAAGTCTCAAAGCCTCGGGACCGCAATCGGCTTCGACAATTTCAAAGCCGTGTCGCCGAAAGCGGCGCGTGAGCATGTCGCGATTGTCGGCGAGATCGTCGACGATCAGCAGCTTGCCGGTTGGAATCTGCATCGCGTCCAAATCCGATTGCTGCATCGCCAAAGCGGTTTGCGAGAGATGGCTCATGAGGGTCGACTTTCCATGGGTTCACTACGCCGCCGCGCCGACCGGCGCCGCGGCGTTCAGGTTTGGTTCCAATTGATCTGTGCCGATCCGCAAGATCGCGGGGACGCGAATGGTGAAACAGGCGCCGTGGCCGAGCTCGCTATCGGCGAAAATGGCCCCGCCCATCATCGCGCAAAGCTTCTGGCTCAGCGCAAGACCCAGGCCGGTGCCCTTGCGCTTGCGCGCCTCGCGCGAATTCACCTGCTTGAAGTCCTGGAAAAGGGTCGTCAGATCCTCGGGCGCGATTCCGATCCCCGTGTCGCGCACCTCTATCTCGATCCAGTCGGCAGCCTCCGCCTGGAAGCGTCGGGCGGAGAGATGGACCACGCCGCGGTATGTGAACTTCGCCGCGTTGCTCATGAGATTGAGAGCCGCCTGACGCAGGCGCACCTCATCGGAGGTCATGCGCCCGACGTTGGGGTCAACGCGCACAACGAGCTGATTTCCATAGTCTTGAACCAGCGGCTCCGACGTCGCGGCGACGTCCTCGATCAGACGTTTGACGTCGAAGGCGGCGACCTGCAGCTCCATCTCGTTGGATTCGATGCTGGCGATGTCCAAGACGTCCGTCACGAGCGAAACCAGGTGCTTGCCGGCGGCGCTTATTCTTGAAAGATCCTTGGCTCGCTGCGTGTTGCAGGCCATGTCCGCGTCTTCCTGCAGAATTTCGCTGTAGCCGATGACGGCGTTAAGGGGCGTTCTTAATTCGTGGCTCATCTTGGCCAGGAAGATCGACTTGTCACGGCTCGCCTTCTCCGCCTTGTCCCTCGCTTCGGCAAGCCGCGCCGCCGTTTGACGATGCCGCTGCACCTCTCGCTCGAGCGCGGACTCGGACGTGAACAGGAGACCGTAGTAGATCGCAAGCGCAGCCATATACAAAGTCGCGGTGGCGACCGACATGATTCCCGGTTCCGACATCTGGTCCATCGGAACCCGGGTGGGAAGATCGCCGTTCACCCACCAGATCGCCAAGTAGGCCGCCACGTTCAGGACAAAGGTCGCCAATACGCTGACGGGGTTGTCGCTCAGGTAAAAGAAGCCGTTGGCGAGTGCGATCAGCAGCCAGGGCAGGAAGGGCGAACTGGCGCCCCCATAGTTGTAGACGCCAAACAGCGTCACGCCGATCAGCGTCTGCACCGAGATCGCCGCGACCAGCCGAAGGTTCCCGGTCCAACGCAACAGAAACGGCAGCAGCCAGAAACTCGCGATTCCCCCCGCAATTATCGGGACGCAGAACCCCGGCAACGGATCCGCCATGAAAAGGAAGGCGACGATCGAGACCCCGCCGGCCGGCCCCGCGGTGTGGGTGAAGATGAAGATGCGCGCCCGCCCGAGGTCGGACTTGCTGCGCCGGGACCGCTCGGGGATGAACCAGTCGATTAACCTTAGCACTCTGGAAAGCATGTCGCTGAGTCCCCATGGCGGCCGAACTTCGTAAGGGCCAGCATCGGGGCAGCGGGTGAAAAATGTATTGCCGCCCGGCAAGTCATTCGTCGTTTCAGCGGCGACTCGCGAGCAATCGAAAGGCTAGGTTAACCAAGCGTAAGCAAACCGAAACGGACGAACACGATTGAGTAAACGTAAACAGAAAGTTTACTATGCTGCTTAGATCGACGGTAAGACACGTGTTGTACGAATGCGAGACCGGAAACGGGGATCGCTCATGCAGTTCAACGCCAGGCTCACGCGCACAATCGACTGGTTCATACCGGCCGAGCTGCTGAACGACCGCGAGATGCGCACGCGCGCGCGCATGTTCCTCCTCAGCCATATGTTCGGCCCGATCCTAAGCAACTATATTCCAGCCTACCTGTTGTGGATCGATCCAGGATCCGCGGGAAGGCTCGCGGTGCTCGGCGGCTCGATCTGCGGTTTCTGGATTTTTCCTTTCCTGCTCAAGTACACCGGACGCTACGCGCTCCTGTCGTTCGTATCGATCCAGAATCTTCTGTTCGCTATTTTGTGGGGTTGCTATTTCTATGGGGGCCTTTCGTCGCCTTTCCTGCCTTGGCTCGTAACGGTTCCGCTGCTTGCGTTCTTCTATCTGAACGCCAGCGTCAAGACCTGCGTCACGATCCTGCTGCAGATAACGCTGAGTATGTCCGTCTTCAGCGCTCCATTTATTTTCGGGGGACAATTCCCGCACACGGTCGCGCTCGCCGATATGCAGGGGATCGGGATCATCTCGATCATCAGCGCCTCGATCTACGTCTCGATGATGGCGCTGTACTACGCAGGCATATTGGCTTCGCAGAGCGAATTCGAAAAGGAGGTGTGTAAGCATCTCGAGACGGCGGGCCAACTGCGCAAGGCGACGACCGAGGCTGAGCGCGCGAGCGCCGCCAAGGCGGAATTTCTGGCGAGGATGAGTCACGAATTGAGGACCCCGCTCAATGCGGTGATCGGCTACAGCGAGATGCTGCTCGAAGACACCGATCCCCGCGTCGATCCGCAGAGCGTCGACGACCTGAACAAAATTCGTTCCTCCGGGCATCATCTTCTCGGCCTCGTGAACTCGATCCTCGATCTGTCGAAGATCGAGGCGGGGAAAATGGAAACATTTCCCGAGCCGGTCGATTTGGCGGCCTTGTTGAAGCGAGTCGCCGACCGCTGGAGCCGCCACAACCGGGCGAGCGGACGCGCGATCAACCTTCGGGTCGACGGTTCTGTCGGCGTGATCGAGGTCGACGCCGCGAAGCTCGAGCAGATCCTGGACGCGCTCGTCGACAACGCCCTCCGCTATGCGCCGAACAGCGAAGTGGACATCGTCGCCCGCGCGTCGATGTCGAGCGAGGCGACCGGGACCGTCGAGATTTTGGTGAGCGACAAGGGGCCCGGCATCGCCAAGGAACTCTTGCCGTCGCTGTTTGAAACTTTCAACGATTTCGACGACACGAGCGCGAGCAAGTATGGAGGCGCCGGCCTCGGCCTGCCGCTTTGCCACAGACTCTGTGGCCTGATCCACGCCTCGCTGTCCATACAGACAACCTCGAGCGCCGGCACGACCATCAACGTCACCCTGCCGCGCGGCCGCCCCGAAACGAACCGCGCCGATCCGCCTCTCGCCGATCTCGCCGAAGCCGCCTGACAGGACAATAGCCATGCCGCGAATCCTTCTTGTCGAAGATAACGAATGCAACCGCGACATGCTCAGTCGGCGACTGAGGCGCGCGGGATATGAGGTGCTGTGCGCCGAGGACGGGCCGCAGGGCGTGCGCATGGCCGACGAGTCGAAGCCCGATCTCGTGCTGATGGACGTCGCGCTCGGCGCCATGGATGGTTGGGAGGCGACGCTGCTCATCCGATCGAACCCGTCGATCGCCTCCACGCCTGTCATCGCGCTGACGGCGCATGCGCTCGAGAGCGATCGCCGTCGCAGCGTCGAGGTCGGCTGCAGCGACTTCGACACCAAGCCGGTCGACCTCGCACGGCTCATCGGAAAAATCGAGCGGCAACTTTCCGTGGCCGCCTGGGCGCCGCCACTTGAGGTTCAATTCGCTAAACATAAAGGTGGGAGAAGCTAAGAATGTCTAATTCGCAAGCATCCGCGCTGCCATCGACTTTGACTGGCAGCCTACGTGAATATCGCGTTGTCGAAGGCTCCGATCTGCTCAAGCGCGTCGAGGGCTTTTACCATTGGCAGAACCAGCGCTTTCAGGAAGGGTTCTGGCCCTACTCCCGGTCGACGAACATTGGTCCGCGCTCGGCCTGCATCGTTTCCGACGAACTTGGACGCAAGACCCAAGGCGTGAACTTCGGTTCGCAGGATTACCTCGGCCTTTCGCGCCATCCGTCCATTCGACTGGCCGCGCACGACACGATCGAGCGCTTCGGCGTCCACAGCGCGGGTTCGCCCGCCTTCATCGGCAACACCCCGCATTCGATCGCGCTCGAGCGCAAGATCTCCGAATTCCTCGGCATGGAACGCACAGTGCTGTTCCCGACCGGCTACGCGGCGGGATTTGGCGCGATCAAGGGGCTGGTGCGATCGAGCGATTACATCGTGATGGACAGTCTCGCGCACGCCTGCTTGCAGGAAGGCGCGGCCGCTTCGACCAAGAAGGTGTATCTTTTCCGCCATCTCGAGATAGAAGGCGCCCGTCGCTGGCTTTCCGGCATCCGTGCGAAGGACACGACGAACGGCATTCTGGTCGTGACCGAGGGCTTGTTCTCGATGGAATCAGACACCCCGGACATCGCCGCGCTCGCCGATCTTTGTCACGAATACAATGCGACGTTGATGGTCGACGTGGCGCATGACCTTGGTTGCCTTGGCGAAGACGGCCGGGGCCACATCGGCCTGCAGAAGATGCTCGGCAAGGTCGACATCGTCATGGGCAGCTTCTCCAAGACTTTCGCCTCCAACGGCGGCTTTGTCGCGACGCAGTCGCGAGGCGTTCAGCAATATCTGCGCTATTTCAGCGCTCCGGGCACTTTCTCCAACGCTTTGTCGCCCGTCCAGTCGGCGGTGGCGCTGAAGGCCTTCGAAATCATCGAGTCGAAGGAAGGAGTCGATCGCCGTCATGCGTTGATGCGCAACATTCTCTCTCTTCGCGAAAAACTGGTCGCGTCTGGAATGGAGGTCTACGGCGACCCTTCCGCGATCGTCGCGGTAAAAATGGGCACCGAAGCGCTCGCGCGCCTCGTCAGCAGGGATTTGGCGTATAGGGGGCTCGTCGCCAACCTGGTCGAATTTCCCGCTGTTCCCAAGGGCCAAGCGCGCTTCCGGCTTCAGGTCATGGCCGATCACACGGAAGAGCAAATCGTTAAAGCGGCAGCCATTATGCAACAAGCCTATCACGCGGCGACTGCCGAACTCGAGGCGATCCTCAATCCGGAGTATCGCGCGGTCGTGTGATCCGCCGGGAAGCTGGACGCGACGCGATTTTTGATCTTGCCCGATCGGATTTCGCGCCCAGTTCCTGTTGTCGGTCGTCGCAGCGCTAAGTATTCATAAATCGTTACGGATCATAAGGGGTGTCCAGCGTGATTTGTGGGTCTCGCTGGACTCGGACGGCGGTGGGATCCCGCTCAAACGCTGATAGCGTCGGGTGGCTGATCTTTTGGGGTGGTCCCGAACGGGATCGAACCAAGCTGCGCCGGCGCCCGCGGCTGAAGCCGATGGCAATTTGTAGGAGACTCGTTGTGAAAGCGCCGCTCGCCACAATCACGCCGTTACATAAGTTGACTCTGCCGGAAGGCCTTGACTCTGTAGTCGCGGCGACGCTCGCCGAAGCGCTTGACAACTGCCGCGGAGAAAATGTCGTCATTGACGCGTCCTATGTCCGGTGGTTGGGCGCGCACACTCTGCAAGTTCTTCTCTCGGCGGCGTTGAAATGGAAGGCTGATGGACGCCAGCTGACATTGATCAACGGTCCGGCCAACTTCATTGAAGACTTGAAGTATTTCGGCGTCGAGCCGCAATACAGCTAACGTCGACGAATTCAAGAGCGCCGGACGTCTTTCAACCGTCTTTCCCTCCTTGAACAAGGTCGCAATCGGTTCCGGGAAGATTTGGACCAGGGGAATCGGGTGAACGGTTTATGAGGCGATGAGGCTGGCGAGGAACTCGTCGTCCCAAGCGGCGACCTTGCGCCGGAGACGCAGCGAGTCCTTGCTTTTGGCCCTTCGGATCAGGTTGAGAGCGATGTGTTTGATGGTGGTGAAGTTGGCCGGCGCATGGTCGGTTCGCACGCGGCATTCGTCATCGCGGAAGACCATGTCCATCACCCAGTGGAGGCTGTTCTCGACGGCCCAGTGGTCGCGGACGATCGATCCCATCTGGCTGGCGGGCAGGGTCAACGAGGTGATGTAGAAGCGTGTTTCTCGTTCGATCTTGAGGCCGATCTCGCGGGCGCTACGTTCATCTCGTTCTCGCGCCCGCCGACGCCGTCGCCCTATCGCGGGCGGTGGGGGAGGCGCATCGGCGCTTCACCGCTTTCGTCAACGCCCGCGCGCGCACGACCGGCCATTTGTTCCAGGCGCGATTCGCCTCGTTCGCGATGGACGACGCGCATTTGCTCAACGCGCTGCGCTATCTCGCGTTCAATCCTGTTCGCGCCGGGCTCGCCGCTTCTCCCGAGGGCTGGCCGTGGTCGAGCGTGCGCGCCCATCTTCAGGGGCGCGACGACGCGCTGGCCCAGGTCGGCCCGGCGCTGGCGCGCGCGCCGCGGTTCGCCGATCTGCTGGAATTGTCGATCGACGAACAGGCGGCGCTCGACGGTTTCGACCGCCGCAGCCCCAACGGGCGCCCTCTCGGCGCGCCGGATTTCATCGCCATGGTCGAGAAGCGGCTCGGCCGAACAGTCCAGCCGCGCAGGCGCGGGCGCGAACCGCAAAGCTAGCGGCAGGGCTGAATTGAAATTGGGGAATTCGTATCCTGTCCCCGTAAACACTACTCTCGTAAACACTACCGCCTGTAAACACTACCCGACTACCCGATAAAAAGCGCGTTAAAGCGGCTGCTCAATATCCGCGTTCGACGTCGACAACGGAGAAAAGCTTATCGCCCGCCACGTAGCGGCGCAGGTTTTCGCGCATCACCAGCCAGGCGCGGTCG
>JBEKAL010000017.1:0-22756 GCA_050015935.1 Roseiarcus sp. | reverse complement strand
AACGGCAGCCTCACGGTCGAGCGCTATCGCCGCACCGTCTACTGCGAAAAGGCGATGATCGTCGGCGAGGGCCAGCGCACGCCGATGCATTGCCATGCGGTCAAGCAGGAGGACATCATCTGTCGCACCGGCGGCAACCTGATCTGCCAGGTTTACAACCGCCGCGCCGACGGCCGCCTCGACGGCGGCGAGGTCACCGTGTCGCTCGACGGGGTCGCGCGCCGCGTGCCGGCGGGGCATTGCTTCGTTGTTCGCCCCGGCGAATCGATCCGACTGACGCCGTTCCTCTATCACGAGTTCTACGCTGAGCCGGACACGGGAACCGCGATCATCGGCGAGGTCTCGTCGGTCAACGACGACGCGTCCGACAATCTCTTTCTCGATGCGCCCGCGCGCTTCCCGGCGATCGTCGAGGACGAGAAGCCGACGCATCTTCTCTGCACCGAATACTGAGCCCATCCCGCAGCCGGCAGGCCGGGCGCGGGAGCGGGAGGGGCGATGTCGCAACGGCGCGCCACCGCGTTCGACGCCCGCGGGACGGCGGCGAAGGCGGCGCTCTACGACGAGCGCGGCGAAGAACGCGCCGTCGCCGGCGCGACTATGGCACCGCTGCGCGTCGAGACCGACGAGGATGGCCGCGCCCTCCTTCGCGAGTCGGCCCAATCGGCCGACGAGCCAATCGCGGCGAGCGTCGAAATCGAGCGGCAGGCCCGTCGTCTTCTACGCGGCGACCCAGAGGTCGGCGACGCCGTCGATGTCGGAAGGCTCGAACGCGCGCAAGACGCGGCGCGACGCGTTCACCGCTCGGTCAGCTTCAATTCGATGCGGCGGTTGCGCGCCAGCGCCTCCTCGTCGGTTCCAGTGTCGATCGGCTGGAATTCGCCGAAGCCGGCGGCGGTCAGGCGCGAGGGCTCGATGCCCTTGGAGATCAGATACTGCACCACGGCGATCGCGCGCGCCGCCGACAATTCCCAGTTGGACTTGAATTGCCCCCCGGTGATCGCCTTGGCGTCGGTGTGGCCGTCGATGCGCAGGATCCAGGGAATATCGGGCGGAATCTCGCGCTCGAGATCGAGCACGGCGGCGGCCAGGCTGTCGAGCGACTGGCGCCCCGCGTCGCTGATGTCCGCCTTGGCGGATTCGAACAGCACCGACGATTCGAACACGAAGCGGTCGCCGACGACGCGGATGTCCGGCCGCGAGCCGAGAATCTGACGCAGGCGACCGAAGAAATCCGAGCGATAGCGCGAGAGTTCCTGCACCTTCTGCGCCAGCGCGACATTGAGGCGCTGACCGAGATCGGCGATCTTGGCCTGCGCCTCCTTGTCGGAAGTTTGCGAAGCGTCGAGCGCTTCCTGGATCGCTCTCAGCTGCTTGCGCAGCGCCGCGATCTGCTGATTGAGAATGTCGACCTGCGCCAACGCGCGCGCGGAAATCTGACTTTGCGATTCGAGCGCGCTCGCGGCGGCGCTCGCCTTGTCGCTCGCCGCGTCGGCGCTGACGCCGCCCTGCGCGGCCACGTCCAGCAAGCGCTGCCGCTCGGCCTGCGAAGTTTCGAGCGTCGCCGAAAGCGCGCCGATCTTCGTCTGGTCTTCGCTCTTTTGCGAACGCTCCATAGCGAGCAGACTCGTCAGTTCTTCGATCTGGCGGTTGAGCCTGGCGAGCGCCGTGTCCTTGCCCGTCACTTCGCGCGAAAGGAAGAATTGCGCGAGCATGAACACCGACAAGAGAAAGATGATCACCAGCAACATCGTCGACAGCGCGTCGACGAAGCCGGGCCAATAATTCACGCTTCCGAAGCGATTTCCGCGCGACAGCGCCATCGCTCAACTCCTTCACTCGGCGCCAAGCGCGCCTTCGCTCGAACGCCCTCAGTGCATTTCGCGTTCGCTCACGAGCCGTCGCAGGAGCTTGCGGATGTCCTCCTGCTGGACGGCTTGCGCTTCGACCCAATCGCGAATTTGTTGCTGCTCGTGGCGCATGTGCATCACCAGCGATTGAATGCCTTCGGCCAGGCCGGCCATCGCCGCGGCGCTCTTGCGCGAATCAAACGTATCGCCGCCGACCACGGCCTTTTCCGCACGCGCGTCGAGCGTCGGCGCCGGGCTGGGCTCGACATGGCCGGCGAGAAAGTCCTCCAGCTCCGTGTAGAAACGATTCTGCGCCTGCCCGGCCTGAAGGTCGAGAAAGCCGAGGATCAGCGAGCCGGCCAGACCGAACAGCGACGACGTGAACGAAATGCTCATGCCGGCGATCGGCGCCGAAAGGCCGCTCTTGAGATCGTCGAACATTGTCGTCGTATCGGAGCCGGTCTTCATGCTGTCGATGACGCCGCTGATCGAATGGACCGTTTCCAACAGGCCCCAGAAGGTGCCGAGCAGGCCGAGGAAGACCAGCAGGCCGACGAGATAGCGGTTGAGTTCGCGCCCCTCGTCGAGGCGCGTGCCGACCGAATCGAGGATCGCACGGGTCGTCTGCGTCGATAGGCCGCGCTCGCCGGCGCCGGCGTTGAGCAACGTCGCCATCGGGCCGAGCAGGCGCGGCGACTTGACGCGAGCCGCGCGTCCCGGCGCGACAAGCGAATTGACCCAGCGAATTTCCCGAATCAACCGGAAAACCTGACGGAAAGCGAACAGCGATCCGATCAAGAGAACGCCGACGATGAGGCCGTTGAGTCCGGGATTGGCGCCGAAGGCGACCGCGATTTGCTTGTAGAGGATCAGCACGACGAAGCCGACCAGAATAAGGAACGCCGCCATGCCGACAAGGAAGATGCGCGGCGAGGTGAGAAGGCGAATGTCCGAATCAGGCGCCATCGAAGGGATACCGGTGTGAAGAGCGGAGGGTGCCGCCGCATCCTAGCAGAAATGAGGCGCAGGAAGCCACGGTCCGCGCTTCGTCGATCGGCGCCGGGATCGCGTCGGCCGGAATGACGGCTCTCGATCCCGCCATAGTGGTCACGCCACTCTCTGCTTCGGCTTCAGCCAGCCGCGGTTGGCGAGAACCTCGGCGATCTGCACGGCGTTGAGCGCGGCGCCCTTGCGCAGATTGTCCGAGACGCACCACAGGACGAGGCCGTTTTCGACGGTCGAATCCTCGCGGATGCGCGAGATATAGGTTGCGTCCTCGCCGGCGGCTTCATGCGGCGTAATGTAGCCGCCCGGCTCGCGCCGGTCGATGACCAGGCATCCCGGCGCCTGGCGCAGGATCTCGCGCGCTTCGTCGGCGCTGATCGGGTTCTCGAACTCGATGGCGACGGCCTCGGAATGGCCGATGAAGACCGGCACGCGCACGCATGTGGCGGTCAGCTTGATCTTGGGATCGAGGATCTTCTTGGTCTCGACCGCCATCTTCCACTCTTCCTTGGTGGCGCCGTCGTCCATAAAGACGTCGATTTGCGGGATGACGTTGAAGGCGATGCGCTTGGGAAACTTCTTCGGCTCGATCGAATCGGAGACGAACACCGCGCGCGTCTGCGAAAAAAGTTCGTCCATCGCGTCCTTGCCGGCGCCGGACACCGCCTGATAAGTCGCGACGACGACGCGCCGGATGCGCGCCTTGTCGTGCAGCGGCTTCAGCGCGACGACCAACTGCGCCGTCGAGCAATTCGGGTTGGCGATGATGTTCTTGGCGCGAAAATTCCTTGCCGCCTCGGCATTCACTTCCGGCACCACGAGCGGCACCGCCGGATCCATGCGCCACGCGGAGGAATTGTCGATGACGACGCAGCCCTGGGCCCCGATGCGCGGCGCCCAATCCTTCGACACCGCGCCGCCCGCGGACATCAGGCAAATGTCGGTCGAGGAAAAGTCGTAGTTCTCCAGCGCCTTGCACTTGAGAACCCGATCGCCGAAGGACACTTCCTTGCCGATCGAGCGCGACGACGCCAGGGCGACGACCTCGGAAACGGGAAAGCGGCGCTCGGCGAGAATGGCGAGCATTTCGCGGCCGACATTGCCGGTGGCGCCGGCGACCGCGACCCTGAAGCCTTGCATGAGAATTGATCCTTGTGCTGGCGGTTCTTCCCCCGCTTCGCCCGTCGGGGCGAGCGCCTCAACGCCCCGCCGGGGGAGGAGCCGGAGCCGAGGCGCGCTAACGCGTCGCGCCGCCTTTAACGGCGGCGAGCGATTTGGTCGTCGTTTTCGACACGCGGCGCGTCATCGCGGGGGTCCGATCATGGCGCCGAAGGCGTCACGCGGGCGTTTGGAAACCACGTCGCGGGACCGAAGTCAATGCGCGCGAGCGCAACGATCCGCGCCATCGGGCTGACGCGAGTCCCTCCCGCCCCTCATGATTTTGGTCAGGCTCGCGCCAGTTTTGGCGTTCAAACGTGGAAAATCTTACCGTCGGCTCGGCGCCTTCGCGGGAGATCGGAATGACAAAGAGCGTTTCTCGCGCTGCGCGTAAGCTCCCGGGCTCCGACGAGGTCGGCGCAATGCTGCAATCCTGGCGGGAACTGGGTATTCAACCGCCGGACGCCGCACGTTTCCCGCCGCTCGCGAACGCCGCCGACGTTGACCTGCCGCAAATCGTCGCGCGTCTCGGCGGCGCCGAAATCCGAGCCCGGATCGCAGTCTGGCGCGCCGGAAGCCGACCGCTCGACGCTCTGTTCCTGCGGCAGACGTCGCCGGCCGACGCTTTGAGGCGGTTTGGCCTGACCCACTGGGCGGCCGGCGATCCGCGAGGCGCCAGCATCGTGCTCGCGACCGCCGCGGCCATTTCGCCGGATGACGCGGCGCTATGGTTGGACTTGGGCTTCACGCTGCACGCGGCGGGCGATGCGGTCGACGCGCGGTCCGTTTTCGAATACGCGCTCGCCCTCGATCCGGCGCCGGCGCGCGCATGGCTGGGCCTCGCCTTGGTCGCCAACCAACTTTCGGACAAGAATCGCGCCGAAGAAGCCTTCAAGACCGCGTTGACGCGCGATCCGAAACTCGCCGAAGCCGCCTTCGGCCTCGGCCTCCTGTGCTTCGAACAACAGCGTTACGCGGAGGCCGCGCAATACTGGCGCGAGGCGATCGCGACCGGTTGCCAAAACGCTCTCGTCTACGCGGGCCTCGGGCAGGCGCTGTTCTTCACCGGCGATTTCGCCGGCGCCGCCCGCGCCCTGGCGAGGCAGGTCGCGTCGGGCCCAGCGGACCAGAAGCTCATCCAGCGGTTCGCTTTGACGCGGTTCCTCGAAACCATGATCGCCGGCGAAGTCGAGGCGGCGTTCGCCGCCTATCGAGACGCCGCCGGGCCGGACGCAGAAGATCTACAAAGCATGGCGGGGACCGCCTTTCAGATCTTGAGCGCATACGGTCATCGCGACGCCGCGCTGCGTCTGGGTCGGGCGCGGCTGGCGAGCCTCGGGGATGATCCAATCCAGCGCTATCTCCTCGACGCGGTCGCGGGCGAAAAGCTTGATCGGGCGCCGCGCGACTATCTCCTCGCCTATTTCGACCGTTTCGCCGAGAGCTTCGACAAGCAGCTCGTCGAGGTGCTCGGCTACCAAGTGCCGGAGAAGCTCGCCCGGCTCGTCGCCGCGACCGGCAAAGACTTGCCGCGAGCGGTCGATCTGGGCTGCGGCACGGGCCTTGCCGGGCCGCATTTGCGACCCGGCCGATCGCGACTCGTCGGCGTCGATCTGTCTCCGCGCATGCTCGCCAAGGCGAGAGAACGCAAAGTGTACGATTCGCTCGTCGAAGCCGATATGATCGCATTTCTCGAACAGACGTCGGAACGATTCGATCTCGTTTTCGCAGCCGACGCGATCATTTATCTCGGCGAACTCACGGCCTTCTTCGCCGCCGCCGCCCGCGTGACGCCGCCTGCCGGGCTCGTTGCGTTCAACATCGAAACGACGTGGGAAGCGCCCTATCTCCTGCTCCCCTCGGGCCGGTTCGCTCACGCCGTCGCGGCGCTCCAGGCGAACGCCGCGCCATGGTTCGCCGTAAGGACGAGCGAGCCCGCGGTCCTACGCATCGAAGCCAACGCCCGGGTCCACGGCGGCCTTCTTGTTCTCGAAAGGCGCGCGCCGTAACCGGCCGTCCCTAAGCGACGGGCGGCTCATTTCCCCTCGGCCCTCGCCGTCCACTCCGGCCGCGTGAGCGCCATCATCGTCAGATCGCAGCGGCTTCCGTCGGACGCGCGGTACGCCTGCCGCAGCACGCCGTCGCGGGAAAAACCGAGCTTCTCATAGACCCTTTGCGCGCGCTCGTTGTGCGCGAAACAGTCGAGCCAGAACCGGTGCGCGGCCGTGTGGGTGAAGACCCATGCGACGACGAGGCCGAGAAACGCGCCGCCGACGCCTTCGTCCGGCCGGGAGACGACGATTCTCTTGAGATAGAGATTGCCGTGCGCGTCCTCCAGATCCCGGAGAATGGCGAACGCCGCGACCGCGCCGTCGGCCGCCTCGCCGATGAAATAGGCGTAGTTCGACGACGCCATCATGGCGCGATGCTCGGCTTCCGGCGAGCGTCCGACAAAACGCTCGAAACCGGGCGTCCGCTCGATCGCCATGATCGCGTTCAGATCGGCGAGCGCGGCGGGCCGAATCGTCAGACTGGGCGCCATTGCCGGGCCGTCGCTCCACGCCTTCCCACAGCAAACGCCATTGCGCGCGGCGAAGCGATTGATTATACCCCGCCCCACTCGCGGTCGCGAGGCCTCTTAAACGAGGCCCGATGGAGTTGGGCGCTTAGCTCAGCGGTAGAGCACTACCTTGACATGGTAGGGGCCACAGGTTCAATCCCTGTAGCGCCCACCATCTCCATCGCCGACCGGCGCGGGTCGCCCTTCGTTTTTCCCGCCCGAGCGAAGCCGCTCGAACGCGTAAGAGCCGAAGACGCCGGCCAGCGCCAGCGCCATGCCGAACCAGATCGCCGCATAGGACAAATGATTGTTCGGGAAGGCGACGATCGTTTCGCCGCCTTCGGGCAACTCGGCCGGATCGCCGCTCGCGTCGGCGTCGATCGAGAACGGCGCGTAACGAGATAGGCCCATCGCGCGCGCGATCGCCTCCACGTCGCGAGTGAACCATTGGCCGCGCGCGGGGTCGTCGGCGGGCGTGAACCAGGTGCGCTCCTCGCTGGCGCGCATGAGCCCGGTGACGAGCGTCTCTCCGCCCGCGCCGATCGAGGCGGCCTGGTCCTTGCGGTCCTCGGGCACGAAGCCGCGATTGACGAGAACCGCCGCGCCGCTCGCCAGCCTCAGCGGCGTCATCACGAGATAGCCTGGACCGCCGTAACGCCCGCGCGGACTCGCCAGGGCGCGAAACACCAACGCTTGCCGGCCCGCGTCGTAGACGCCGGCGAGACGCACATGGCGATATTCGGCGTCGGCGGGCTTGAGCTTCGCCCAATCGGCCTCCGCCGGCAAATCGACCGGCGCCGCGCGCACCCGCGACTCCACCGCGGCGATGAGCGCCTCCTTCCAGGCGAGGCGCTGCAATTGCCAGACGCCGAGGCCGAGGAGAACGGCGACGCCGATCAGGCTCGCCAACGCCGGCGCGATCAGCGATCGAGCGCGCTTGTTCATCGGCCTTCGAGCCGCCCGGGCGCCGCCGCGTTGCAATATTGCGAGGCGATCAGAAACCCCTTGAGCGGCCGCAGCATGCCGAGGCAGACGACGAGCGTCAGCGGCAGGAAAACGACCGCATAAACCCAAAGCGGCGGTTCGTAGGCGACCTCGACCGCCAGCGCGATCCCGAGCACGATGAACCCGGCGAAGAGAGTGACCAGCACCGCCGGCCCGTCGCCGGCGTCGGCAAAGGCGTAGTCGAGGCCGCATGCTTCGCACTTGGGCGCCACGGTGAGAAAGCCGGAAAACATCCGCCCGTCGCCGCAACGCGGACAACGCCCCGCAAGGCCCGTCGAAAACGGCGAGATCGGAGGGTGACGACGCTCCTCAGCGGGCATGGCGGGCGGCTCCCTCACGGTCCTTGCGCGGCGCTACGGGCGCTTCAACCGGCCGCGCCCTCGATCGTCGCGCCCCACGAGCCCCAGACATAGATGCAGCAGAACAAGAACAACCAGACGACGTCGACGAAGTGCCAATACCACGCGGCGAACTCGAAGCCCAAGTGCTGTTGCGGCGTGAACTGCCCCGCGTTGGCGCGCCCAAGGCAGACGAGGAGGAAAATCGTGCCGATGATCACATGCGCGCCGTGGAAGCCGGTCGCCATGAAGAACGTCGAGCCATAGATCGAATTGGCGAAGGCGAACGGCGCGTGCGCATATTCCCAGGCCTGGACGCTGGTGAAGGTCAGGCCGAGCAGGATCGTCAGCGTGAGGCCGGTCTTGAGGCCGTGGCGGTCGTCATTCAGCAGCGCGTGATGGGCCCAGGTGACCGTCGCCCCGGACGTGAGCAGGATCAGCGTATTGAGCAGCGGCAGATTGAGCGGATCGAGAACCTCGACGCCCTTGGGCGGCCACATGCCGCCGGTGAAGGCGATGCGCCCATATTGGATCGTTTCGTCGGAGAATAGCGAAGCGTCGAAGAACGCCCAGAACCATGCGACGAAGAACATCACTTCCGAGGCGATGAACAGCATCATGCCGTAGCGATGGCTGATCTGGACCACGCGCGTGTGATCGCCGGCCTCGGCCTCGCGGACGACGTCGAACCACCACGACGCCATGACATAGAGAAGGCCCGCGACGCCGACGCCGAGCAGCGGAACGCCGAAACGGCCGAGCGCCATGTCCTTGCCGTGTATCGACAAGATGAGGCCGACCGCGGTTAAGAAGGCGAAGAGCGCGCCGACAATCGGCCACGGACTGGGATTGACGAGATGATAATCGTGATGCGGCTTGGCGTGCGCGTCGGCCACAGGCGTCCCCCGTTCGTCGTTCCGACCGGCGTCCGCGCCTGTCGGTTGGCTAGCTTTCACGGGCGCCGCCGAGCCGCGCGCGCTGTTCACAGTTGCGGCCTCGCGCCGCTTGGCGACGGCCCGAGCGCGACGGGATTCGAAGCGGCCGGCGGCGCGAAAAGCGTATAGGACAGCGTGATCGCGGCGACCCTGTCCATCGTGTGATCCTGTTCGAGGCGCGGATCGAGAAAGAACACCACGGGCAATTCGGCGCTTTCGTTCGGACCCAAATGCTGCTCGGTAAAGCAGAAGCACGAAATCTTATCGAACCACGCGCCGGAAACTTCCGGAGTGACGTTGTAGACCGCGACCGCCGCGGTTTCGCGCGCCTCGCGATTGCGCACGCGAAAGAAGACTGTCGCCGTGGCGCCGGTGCGCAACGTCAGCGAAGCGACTTCCGGCTCGAAACTCCAATCGAGTCCGGGCGCGACATTGGCGTCGAAACGAACGGTGAGCGTCCGCTCGCCCTTGACGCCCGAAGCGACCCTCGCGACCTGCGTCGTTCCTGCGAAGCCGGTCGCCTTGCAGAACGCAGCGTAGAGCGGGACCGCCGCATAGGCGGCGCCGATCATCGCCAGCGCCGAGAACCCGACGATCAAGCCGAGGCGCCGGTTCCCCTGCCGTTGATGCGATGAAGCACGGGTTTGCATGGTGCGCTTCACGGGATCGGCCACAGGACGTTCGGCCCGAGCTTGACGATCGTTATCGCGTAAAAGAGCGCGGCGAGAGACGCGACGCTGAGGCCGACGGCGTAATTGCGGCGGTGGCGATTGCGCATTTGGCCGGTCGTAAATGCGACATTCGACTGCGGCGGTTTTTCGTCCATCGAAATCTCCCTCACAGGCCCCAGCGCTCGACGAAGCCGAGCCCACGCTCGACGACGAGCAAGGCGACGAGAACAAAGAGATAGAAAATCGAATAGCCGAACAATTGCATCGCCGCCTTGTTCGCCGCCGTTCCCTCGCGAGTGCGGTAGACGCGCGCCGCCATGATCGCCATGCCGACGCCCGAGGCGATCGCCGCCGCACCGTAGAGACGCCCGCCCAGACCGGCGAGCCAGGGCGCGACGCCGAGCGGCGCCAAAAGCAGCGAATAGAGCAGGATTTCGAGCCGCGTGCGCGACGGTCCCTTGACATTGGGCATCATCGGCACGCCCGCGCGGTCGTAATCGCGGCTCTTGACCAACGCCAGCGACCAGAAATGCGGCGGCGTCCAGACGAATATGATGGCGAAAAGCAGCAGACTGTCGAACGTTACGGCGCCGCTCGCCGCCGCGTAGCCGACGACCGGGGGCAAAGCCCCGGCGGCGCCGCCGATCACGATGTTCTGCGGCGTCGAACGCTTCAGCCACATCGTATAGACCACGACATAGAAAAAGATCGTGAAGGCGAGCAGGCCCGCGGCGAGAAAATTGGCCGCCACGGCAAGCGTGAGGGTGGAGAAGAACGCCAAGGTCAGGCCGAAAACCAGCGCCTCGCCCGGCTCGATGCGGCCCGAGGGAATCGCGCGCGATCGCGTCCTCGCCATCAGCGCGTCGATGTCGGCGTCCCACCACATGTTGAGCGCGCCGGCGGCCCCCGCGCCGACCGCGATGGCCAGCAGCGAGGCAAATCCGATGACGGGGTGAATGGGATCGGGAGCGCACAGCATGCCCGCCAAGGCGGTGAGGACGACGAGCGACATCACCCTCGGCTTGAGCAGCGAGACGAATTCCCGCGGCCCCGCGACGTAGCCGACGGTCGCCGCCTCGAGACCGGAACTTTCTTGGCCAAGCATGCTCATCAACGTGACTTTGCGAGAGGGCGGGACCGAACTCAGTGATCGAAGCCGACGATGCGCGGCAGGGTTTCGTATTGGTGGAACGGCGGCGGCGACGGCAACGTCCATTCCAAGGTCGTCGCGCCGACGCCCCATGGATTGTCGCCGGCCGCGCGCTTGCGCGCGAACGCGTCGAACACGGTGTAAAGGAAGACCAGCGTCGCCGCCCCGGCGATGTACGCGCCGATCGACGAGACGAAATTCCACTGCCAGTAGGCGTCGGGATAGTCGACGTAGCGCCGCGGCATGCCGGCCAGGCCCAGGAAATGCTGCGGGAAGAACGTCACGTTGATGCCGACGAACAACAGCCAGAAATGCAGTTTGGCGAGGGCCTCGTTGTACATATAGCCGGTCATCTTGGGGAACCAATAATAGAACCCAGCGAAGATGGAGAATACCGCGCCGAGCGACATCGTGTAGTGGAAGTGCGCGACGACATAGTAGGTCTCGTGCAGCGCGCGGTCGACGCCGGCGTTGGCGAGCACGACGCCGGTGACGCCGCCGATCGTGAACACGAGGATGAACCCGATCGCCCACAACATCGGCGCGCGCAGCGAGATCGATCCGCCCCACATCGTCGCGATCCAGGAAAAAACCTTCACGCCCGTCGGCACCGCGATGACCATCGTCGCGAAGACGAAATAGCGCTGCGTGTTCAGCGACAGACCCACCGTGTACATGTGGTGCGCCCAGACGAGGAAGCCGACCGCGCCGATCGCCACCATGGCGTAGACCATGCCGAGATAGCCGAACACCGGCTTGCGCGAGAAGGTCGAGATGATCTGGCTGATTATGCCGAAGCCGGGCAGGATCAGGATGTAGACTTCGGGATGGCCGAAGAACCAGAACAGGTGCTGGAAGAGAAGCGGATCGCCGCCCCCGGCCGGGTTGAAGAATGTCGTGCCGAAATTGCGGTCGGTCAGCAGCATCGTGATGCCGCCCGCCAACACCGGCAGCGCCAAGATCAGCAGGAACGCCGTCACCAACACCGACCACACGAACAGCGGCATGCGGTGCATCGTCATGCCCGGCGCGCGCATATTGAAGATGGTGGTGATGAAGTTGATCGCGCCGAGAATCGACGAGGCGCCGGCCAGATGCAGCGACAGAATGACGAAATCCATCGCCGGTCCCGGCGTGCCGACCGTCGACGAGAACGGCGGATAAAGGACCCAACCGCCGCCGAAGCCGTGCATGCCCGGCGACCCCTCGACGAACATCGATATCACCAGCAGCGCGAACGAGGCGGGCAGCAGCCAGAAGGAGACGTTGTTCATGCGCGGGAACGCCATGTCGGGCGCTCCGATCAACAGCGGCACGAACCAATTGCCGAACCCGCCGATCAGCGCCGGCATCACCATGAAGAAGATCATGATGATTCCGTGGGCCGTGATGAACACGTCGTACATGTTCTTGGCGGCGTCGATCGAGCCGTCGCCGGCGAGGATCGCCGAAATCACCGGGAAGACCCGGATGCCCGGATACATCAATTCCATGCGAATGGCGCCGGAGAGCGCTGAGCCGATCAAGCCCGCCATGACCGCGAAGGTCAGATAGAGCGTGCCGATATCCTTGTGATTGGTCGAGAAGAGATACCTCCGCCAGCCGGTGGGATGGTCGTGCGCGTCATCCGCGTGACCGTCATCGTAAATCGTAGCGCCGCTCGCCATGGAACCCTTCCCTCGACACACCCTATGTTTTCGTTGCGTCGCCGAAATCCTCTCGGGCGCGGACTACTGGGACGCGGAAGCGGCGTCGGCGTTCGCCAGTCGGATCGCGCTCCCCGCCGCGGCGAATTGCTTCTTCGCGTCGACGAGCCAGGCCTTGTACCGGTCTTCGCTCACGACGCGGAAAACGATCGGCATGAACGCGTGACCGATGCCGCAGATTTTCGAGCATTGGCCGTAATAGACGCCCTCGCGGTCGACCTTGAACCAGGTCTCGTTGAGGCGGCCGGGAATCGCGTCGATGCGCACGCCGAACGACTGGACGACGAACGAATGAATCACGTCGGTGGCGGTGACCTGCACCCGCACCACCTTGTTGATGGGAACCACGGCCGCGTTGTCGACCGAGAGCAGGCGAATGTCGCCTTCGCTTGGCTTCAGCTCGTTATCCGCCTTTATGTACGAGTCGAAGGAAAAGCCTCCTTCGTCCTTCGGATAGGCGTAGTTCCAGTGCCACTGCGAGCCCGTCGCCTTGATCGTCACGTCGGCCGGCGGAATGGTCAGTTGCATCGTCAACAGTCGGAACGACGGCGCCGCGATGACGACGAGAATCATCACCGGCACGATCGTCCAGGCCACTTCGAGAGCGGCGTGATGGGTGGTCTTCGACGGCGTCGGATTGGATTTTTCGTTGAATCTCCAGACGACGAACACGAGCAGGACGAGAACCAGGAGGCAAATGAAGACGCACAACGGCAACAGGATCGAATTGTGAAACCACTGGAGATAGCGGGCGAGGTCGGTGACCGGTTGCTGAAACCCGATCTGACCCGGCTCGGCGCGCCCATATGCGTCGGCCGAGGCGGCCGAGGCCGACAACAGTCCCACAAGAGCGCTCCCCGCCCACGCGGCGACCGGGGGCGACGCGATTCGTCCGTATGCCTTCATCTCCCGCCCCGTTCCCGTTGCGTTCACCCTAAAAAGCGCGCTGTTCGGCCTTTCGCCGCCGCCAACTGCGTCACTAGGCCGCAGTAGGTGCGACATAATACCGCATTTTCACGGTTTGCAAACCACAAATGCGGCGCGATCGTCATGGCTCGCGACGACGGCGCGGCCCCGGCGGTGGGGGATCGACTCGCGCCTTGACAGCGACGGGACTTTTGCTAGGCCATGCGCTCGATCGGCGAACAGACAGCGGTGTTCATGGTTTGGGTCTTTCCCGACGGCGGGATCGGAGCGGGAAGAGCGACACGGCTGGTCGGCGCCGCGTTTTTTGGGCTTTGCGCACTGGCGCTCGGGCTCGGCGCGACGTCGGCGCTGGCCGTGGTCGCGGACAAACACGGCGCGTGGGAAACGCGTTGCGAAACGCCGCCCGGCGCGTCCTCGCAGCAATGCGCGATCGTCCAGAGCGTCGTCGACGAGGACCGGCCGAACATCACCTTGGTCATCATCGCGTTGAAGACGGCCGACCGCAAGAGTCGACTGTTGCGCGTCATCGCGCCGCTCGGCGTGCTGATCCCGACGGGCCTCGGCTTGAAGCTCGACCAACAGGATTTCGGACGCATGAGTTTCGTGCGCTGCCTGCCCAACGGCTGCGTCGCCGAGGTGGTGATCGAAGACAAATTGCTGGAAAAAATGGAGAGCGCGAAAACCGCGACCTTCGTCATCTTCCAGACGCCCGAAGAGGGGATCGGCGTGCCCGCCTCGCTCGACGGCTTCAAGGAAGGTTTCGAGCAATTGCCTTGATCCTGCCGCACCGCGACCGGGAAGTTTGCTATAAGCCACAAGTCTGCCAGCCGGAGCCTTCACCAATGAACGCGAGCGCTTTTCTCAACGGTCTGCGATTCGCCCTGGTCCTCGGCGCGGCGGGCCTTTGCGGCGCCTGCAGCACGATCGAAAGCTTCGTCCCGACGTCGATGCCCGCCCCCAAGTCCCCCCCCGGCGTGGTCAAGCCGGGAGCCGCCGTCGCCGAGTCGGACAAAATCGTCAAGTTGCCGATGAGCGCGGAAGATCTCGACTGCCCCAGCATCGAAATCCAGGACGGCGCCGCGTCCCTGCGCGTGGGCGGCGCCGAGAACGCCTCGGTTCGCTACCAATTCGACATTGTGCAGGTCGCGCGCGAATGCGAGCCGCAGGGCGACAAATTCAGCCTCAAGGTCGGCGTTTCCGGCCGCGTGCTGATCGGCCCCGCCGGTTCTCCCGGCGCCTTCAGCGCGCCGCTGCGAATCACCGTGCGCAGCGAGATCGACCAAAAGCCCGCCTATTCCAAGACGTACAAGGTGGAGGCGGACACCGCCGGCGCCGCGCAGGCGCCGTTCCAATTGGTTTCCGAGCCGATCATCCTGCCGATGACGCGCACGGAATTGGCCGACGATTACTCGATCATCGTCGGATTCGACAACGGCCAAGCCGCCAAGGTCGCGCCGCCGCGCAAGCGCCGTCCCGCGCAGGCCAACGACGCGCATTGACAAAGCGGGCGGCTTCGGGCTTGCTCCCCCCGTCAGTCTAAGACACCCAGCGGAAGAGTCCGGAAAGGTTCGTTTTTTCCGGCGCCGAAGGCGCAACCGCCCCGGAAACGCTCAGGCAGATGGACCGTTGGGTGATGACGCTCTGGAAAGCGGCGGGCGCTTCTTTCGCGCCGGCCCACCGACGGGGGTAACCGCCGTTCGACGGCGGGAAATCTCTCAGGTCGCGAGACAGAGGGGGCGCCGCCGACAATTCGAGCGCGCGAAGCGTTCGAGCGTTCGGCGGTCGCCCTGTTGCTTGTGACGGGTGGACCATGTCGGAATCCGCGATCCTGCCCACGCCCCTTCACGGACTGCATGTCGAGCTCGGCGCCCGGATGGCGCCGTTCGCCGGTTACGACATGCCGATCCACTACAAATCGGGAATTCTCGCCGAACATCTGCAAACGCGCGCCAGCGCCGGACTGTTCGACGTCTCGCACATGGGCCAGGCGCGTCTCGACGGCCCCGATCATGCGACGACCGCGCTCGCGCTCGAGCGCCTGTGTCCCGCCGATATCCTCGCACTCGCCCCCGGACGGCAGCGCTATACGCAATTCCTCAACGCCGACGGCGGCGTCATCGACGATCTGATGGTCACGCGGCCGCTCGGCGCGGACGGACGGCTGAACCTCGTGGTCAACGCCTCGCGCAAGGCGGTCGATTTCGCGCTTCTCGACGCCGCGTTGCCGGCCGACGTGCGCCTGACGAGGCTCGACGAGGCGGCGCTGATCGCAGTGCAGGGGCCGGCCGCCGCGCGCGCGCTGGCGCGCTTGGCGCCGAGCGGCGAAATCGCGACGATGCCGTTCATGAGCGCGCGGCCGATCCGATTCGCAGAATTCGAAACGCAGGTTTCGCGATCCGGCTACAGCGGAGAAGACGGCTTCGAGATTTCTCTGGCGGCCGGCGAAGCCGAAGCCTTCGCGCGGCGTTTGCTTCGCGAAAGCGAAATCGAGCCGATCGGCCTCGGCGCGCGCGATTCGTTGCGTCTCGAAGCGGGCCTCTGTCTCTATGGCCACGAACTCGACGAGACAATCGACCCAATCGAAGCGGGCCTGGCCTGGTCGATCCAGAAACGGCGCCGCGTCGAGGGCGGATTTCCCGGCGCCGCCCGCATTCAGCGAGCGCTCGCCGACGGTCCCACCCGCCGCAGGGTGGGAATCCGGCTCGGGGGGCGCGCGCCCGCGCGCGAGGGCGCGGAAATCATCAGCGCGTCGGGCGAGCCGATCGGCCGCGTGACGTCGGGCGGATTCGGGCCCAGCGTCGGCGCGCCGATCGCCATGGGTTACGTCGGAAGCGCCGAGGCGACGCCCGGCGCGCCGCTCGCCCTGCTGGTGCGGGGCAAACCGCTCGATGCGCGCGTCGCCCCCCTGCCCTTCCATCCGCACGCCTATTATCGCGGCTGACGATTCACCAGGAAAAAAGGGAAAGAGCCGATGTCGGAAATCCGCTTCACCAAAGACCACGAATATGTCCGCGTCGACGGCGACGTCGGCACGGTGGGAATCAGCGATCACGCCCAGGAGCAATTGGGCGACGTGGTGTTCGTGGAATTGCCGGCGCTCGGCGCCAAGTTCGCCAAAGGCGCGGGCGCGGCGGTGGTGGAAAGCGTGAAGGCGGCGAGCGACATATTCGCCCCCGTTTCCGGCGAGGTCGTCGCCGTCAACAGCGAAGTCGACGCCGAACCCGGCCTGATCAATCAGGACGCGCTCGGCCGCGGCTGGATCATGAAGATCAAGCTCGCCGACCCCAAAGAACTCGGTACACTGATGAATCAGTCGGACTACGACGCTTTCCTCAAGACTCTGGCGTGATCCGCGATGCGCTATCTCCCGCTCGACGCTTCCGATCGCGCCCTGATGCTCGCCCGGATCGGCGCCGCCGACATTGACGCGCTCTTTTCCGATATTCCCGCCGACAAGCGATTGTCCGGGCTCCTCGACATGCCCGCAAGCATGAGCGAACTCGGGGTCGAACGCGCGTTGACGATGATGGCGGCGCGCAATGTCGCGGCCGGATCCGTCCCGTTTTTCCTCGGCGCCGGCGCCTATCGCCACCATGTTCCCGCGAGCGTCGATCACCTGATCCAGCGATCGGAATTCCTGACGAGCTACACGCCCTATCAACCCGAAATCGCGCAAGGAACCTTGCAGGCGCTGTTTGAATTCCAGACGCAAGTCGCCGCGTTGACCGGCATGGAAGTCGCCAACGCTTCGATGTACGACGGCTCGACCGCCTGCGCCGAGGCGATGCTGATGGCGCATCGCTTGACGCGCCGCAAGAAAGCGGCGCTCTCCGGCGGGCTCCATCCGCAATACGCCGACGTCGCCGCGACGCTCGCCGAAATGGCGGGCGACGAAATCGTCCGGGCGCCGCTCGACGTTCGCGCGTCGGAGGACATCGGCGCCGAGATCGACGATGCGACGAGCTGCGTGATCGTGCAGACCCCGGACTTCTTCGGCAATTTGCGCGACCTAGCGCCCGTCGCCGCCGCCGCCCACGCCAAGGGCGCGCTGCTCGTCGCCGTCTTCACCGAGGCGGTTTCGCTCGGCGCCGTGCGCTCGCCCGGCGAGATGGGCGCCGACATCGTCGTCGGCGAAGGCCAGTCCATCGGCAACGCGCTCAATTTCGGCGGCCCCTATCTCGGGCTGTTCGCCACCCTTCTCAAGCACGTGCGGCAAATGCCGGGACGCCTGGCCGGCGAAACTTTGGACGCCGACGGCCGGCGCAGCTTCGTGCTGACGCTTTCGACGCGCGAACAGCACATTCGTCGGGAAAAGGCGACCAGCAACATCTGCACCAACTCGGGCCTCTGCGCGCTCGCGTTCTCGATCCATCTGACCTTGCTCGGCGAGTCGGGCTTGCGCCGCCTCGCCAGGGTCAATCACGCCCACGCGGTCGAGCTCGCCGAGCGGCTTGGCGCGATCAAGGGGGTGAATGTGCTCAATGAGGCGTTCTTCAACGAATTCACGATCCGCACGCCGCGCGACGCGAGGGGCCTCATCGAGGATCTCGCGCGGCGCGGCGTGATCGGCGGCCTGCCGGTTTCGCGCCTCGCGCCGGACGCCGGGCTCGACGACCTTCTCGTGGTCGCCGCGACGGAACTCGACAGCGCCGCCGATCGCGCGGCTTACGCGGCCGCGTTGGCGCAGTGCCTGTGATCCGCACGCCTCTCATCGAATTACGGAGAGATCCATGAACATCCAAGGCCGCCCCACTCGGCCCACTTCGGCGAGCCCGGCGCGCCGCGGCTCTTTCACCGGCAATCGCGCCCTCGACATGGAGGAGGCGCTGATCTTCGACACCGGGAGACCGGACGCGACCGGAGTCGATATCGAAGACGCCGCGCCCTTCGCCTCGCGGCTCGGCGGCCACGCTCGCGCCGGCGAAATCGGCCTTCCCGGCCTTACCGAGCCGGAGGCCGTGCGCCATTACGTGCGCCTGTCCCGCAACAATTATTCGATCGACGCCGGGCTTTATCCGCTCGGCTCCTGCACGATGAAGCACAATCCGCGCCTCAATGAGAAAATGGCGCGCCTGACCGGCTTTTGCGACGTCCATCCGCTCCAGCCGATCTCGACGATTCAGGGCGCGCTCGAACTAATCGACACGCTCGCGCGCAAGCTCCTGACGATGACCGGCATGAGCGCGGTCGCGATGTCGCCGAAAGCGGGCGCGCATGGCGAACTGTGCGGCATGATGGCGATCAAGGCCGCGGTCGCGGCGCGCGGCGAACAAAAGACGCGCAAAGTCGTGCTCGTTCCGGACTCCGCGCACGGCACCAATCCGGCCTCGGCCGCGCTCATCGGCTTTTCCGTGCGCGCCGTGCCCGCCGGCGCCGATGGTGTCGTCAGCGCGTCGAGCGTGCGCGCGGCGCTCGGCCCGGACGTCGCCGCCATCATGCTCACCAATCCCAACACTTGCGGCTTGTTCGAGCGCGACATCGTCGCGATCGCCGACGCTATGCACGAAGCCGGAGCGTACTTTTATTGCGACGGCGCGAATTTCAACGCCCTCGTCGGCAAGACCCGGCCCGGCGATCTCGGCGTCGACGCCATGCACATCAACTTGCACAAGACGTTCTCGACGCCGCACGGCGGCGGCGGTCCCGGCGCGGGCCCAGTGGTCTTTTCCGATCGCCTCGCCCCCTTCGCGCCGGTCCCCTATGTCGTCAGGAGCGGCGAAACGCTGGGGCTCGTCGAACACGGCAAGGACAGCCGGGCGCTCGGCCGGATGAGCGCCTTCCATGGCCAGATGGGCATGTTCGTGCGCGCGCTCGCCTTCATTCTGTCGCACGGCGCCGACGGGCTCAAACAGGCCTCGGAGGACGCGGTCCTCGCCGCCAATTACGTTCGCGCCTCGCTCAATGATCTGACGAGCGCGCCATTCGGCGAGCGGATCTGCATGCACGAGGCGTTGTTCGACGACCGCTGGCTCAAGGGCACCGGCCTGACGACGCTCGACTTCGCCAAGGCGATGATCGATGAGGGCTATCACCCGATGACGGTCTATTTCCCGCTCGTGGTCCATGGGGCGATGCTGATCGAACCGACCGAGTCGGAGTCGAAGGCGAGCCTCGACCTCTTCATCATGACCTTGCGGGATTTGGCGATGAGCGCGCTCGCGGGCGAGCGCGAGCGTTTTGTCGATGCGCCCCGCGAGGCGCCGCGCCGACGCCTCGACGAAACGCGCGCCGCGCGTCAGCCGGTTCTGCGCTGGACGAAGCCCGCGCCGGCGTGAACGGAGAAAGAATTGACCCGCGCGGCGATATTGCCTGCTTGGCGCCGCGCGCGCTTGACCGCATACTGCGGCGACATGGATTCCAACCGGCAGGAAAGGCCGCGCGATGGTCCGTCAGAGGGTTGCCCAAACCGGGGTCGTGATTGTCGCGGGTTTGTTCCTCCTCGCGGCCCCCCTGTTTCTCGCGCCGAGCTACGCACAGCCGGCGCCGGACGCGGCGCCGATCGCGACTCCCGTTCCTGCGGCGCCCGCCAGCCCGACCCCGGCGGCGTCGGCGACGCCCGCTCCGACTCCTTCGCCCTCGACCAGCCCGACGCCCGCGCCGAGCGCGACGTCCGCCAATCCCGATGCGACAAATCCCAGCGAAAGCGGCTCGACGGGAGAGACGATCGAACTTGCCCCCCGTCCGGCTGCCTTCGTCGAGGGAAAAGCCGATCGCGACGAGATCTTCGGCGCCATCATCGGCTCGATCGGCCTGATCCGTACGGAAATCGACAAGGCCGGGCTCAAGGCCGCCGGCCGGCCGATCGCGATTTTCCTGGAAGCGGACGATGTCGGATTCAAGTATCGAGCCGCAATTCCGCTCGAATCGATTCCGGAAGGCAAGACCGCGCTTTCCGATGCGATCAAGCTGGGGCAGACGCCGGTCGGCAAGGCGATGCGCTTCGAACACCGCGGCGCTTACGACGACATCGACGCGACCTATGAGGCGATCACCGCCTATCTCGACGAAAAAGGCATCGACGCGCAAGATACGTTCATTGAAGAATACCTCAACGACGTCAAAACGACGGACGACCCGAATCTGCAGGTCGACATTTACGTCCTGCTGAAATGAGAGACGTCGCGGCGTCGGTCGTCTTCGATCTCGACGGCACGCTCACGGACTCGGGTCCGGGCATCGTGCGATCGACGCGGTTGGGGCTCGAGCGGCTGAACGCGGCGGGCGGAACCGCTTTTCCCATTCCCGCCGCGACGGAGCTGCGCTGGATCGTCGGCCCGCCGTTGCAAGAAAGCTTCGCCAAGCTCGCCGGCGCCGATCGCGCCCCGACTTTGCTCGCCTACTTTCGCGAGCGCTACTCGACGGTCGGTCTATTCGAGAATTCGGTCTATGACGGCATCGTCGAGGCGCTCGATCGTCTGACGGCGCTCGATTATCGCCTGTTCGTCGCGACCTCGAAAGCCGAGCCTTACGCCCGCCGAATTCTCGATCACTTCGGCCTGACCAAGTATTTCAAGCAAATTTACGGCGGCGAAATGGACGGCCGGCGTTCCGCCAAGAGCGAATTGCTGGCCTATCTCATGGGCCGCGAGCGCATCGGCGCGACCCAACGGATCGTCATGATCGGCGACCGTCGGCACGACGCGCTCGGCGCGCGCGCCGTCGGCATTCCCGCGATCGGCGCGCTGTGGGGCTATGGCGACGCCGAGGAACTCGCCGCTGCGGGCGCCGATCCGCTGATCGAAACGCCTCGACAAATTCCCGCGGCGGTCGCCGTGGTTTTCGCGCGAGCGAAATAGCGCCGTCGCCTCACGCATGTCCGACCACCGCCTTGGGATGATAAGGCTCCTCGAGCCGGGCGATGGCCTTCGCATCGAGCTTCAGCGACACAGCCGCCACCACGTCGTCGAGATGATGCGGCTTGGAGGCGCCGACGATCGGCGCCGTTACGTAAGGCTTCGACAGAAGCCAGGCCAGCGCCACGGTCGCCGGCTTGACGCCGAATTTGTCCGCGACCTCCCCGACCCGCCGCCGAATCGCTTCGTCCTGGCGCGAGCCGATGCCGAGCGCTCTCGCATAGGCGTCGCTCCGCCCGCGCACGGTCGAAGCCCCGTCGCCGAAGCCGGAGCCCGCGAGATAGCCGCGCGCCAGCGGCGACCGGGGAATGACCGCGATTCCCTGATCGGCGCAGAACTTCATCATCTCGCGCTCCTCCTCGCGGTAGACGAGATTGTAGAAATTCTGCATCGAGACGAATTCGGCGTCGAGACGCTCCCTCGCGACCGAGATCATGCGCGAATTGCCAGGTCCACATCGACGACGCGCCGACGTAGAGCGCCTTGCCCGCGCGCACGACGTCGCTCAACGCCTCGACGGTCTCTTCGATCGGCGTGTGGGGATCGAAGCGATGGATTTGATAGAGGTCGACATAATCCGTGCCGAGGCGCTTCAACGAGGCGTTGATCCCCTCCATGATGTGCTTGCGCGACAGGCCGCCGGCGTTCGGCCCCGGCCCCATCGCGTTGAACACCTTCGTGGCGATCACGACCTCGTCGCGCCGGGAGAATTCCTTGATCGCCCGGCCGAGAATTTCCTCGCTGGCGCCCGCCGAATAAATATCGGCGTTGTCGAAGAAGTTGATCCCGCGCTCGAGGGCGCCCTTGATGAACGGGCGCGAAGCCTGCTCGTCGAGCACCCACTCGCGCCATTTCGACGAGCCATAGGTCATGCAACCCAGGCACAGTTTCGACACTTTCATGCCGGTCTTGCCAAAGCGTACGAATTCCATGGCCGTCAACCCCTCGGTTGGTTTGCGCCTCAAGGCTGGCGTAGGATCGCGCGCGGGGCAAAGATCGGCGCGCTTCGCTACAGGCTCGCCGCCGCGCGCGCGGCTTGATCGTACTGGCCCGAGAGCGCTCGCATCGTCGCGGCGAGGTTCGAGATCGTCGCTTCGTGAAACCCGGTCGCGCGCACCGCCTTGACGAGCAGCGCCTCGCGAATCTCCCTATACTTCAGGCACACCGCTTCGCCCGTGGGCGTGATCGCGACCGCCTTCTCCTTGCCGATGCGTTCGCCCTTGATGAGCTTGAGCCGCTCGAGCTTCTTGAGCGCATAGGCGACCAGGTGCGTATCCTCAATGTCGAGGACGAGGCAAATGTCGGCGAGCTTCTTCTTGCGGCCGCGATGGTTGATGGTGTGCAGCACGAGGCCGTCGAGCGGCGAGAGTTCTTGGACGCCCGCCGCAGCCATCGCTCTGACCATCCATCGGTGAAAGGCGTGGCTAACGAGGATCAGGCCGAATTCGAATTCGGAGAGCGCGGGACTCGCCCCTTCCGCGAGGTGGCGCGACGACACGATAGGGCCGAGGCCGGGCTTGTCGCCGCCCGCCTGCGCCGTGGGCGCGCTCGCCGAAGCGGGCGCGCCGAAAGACGGGCTCTTGGAGCTCATTGCGCCG
>JBEKAL010000016.1:0-23132 GCA_050015935.1 Roseiarcus sp. | reverse complement strand
GAACGCGCTCGCGGCGCGAAGTCCGTATTTCAATTTGACGTGCAGGGGTCGGTGGCGAAGTCCACCCATGCCGGCATTCCCTGGCTGCGGTTCATCCGCCAACGCCTCGGCTCGCGCGTCCACTTCTGGCCTTTCGACGGCTGGGAGATTTCAGCCGGGCGCTCCGCCATTGCCGAGGTCTATCCGGCGCTGTGGAGCCGCAGCTTCGACCGCGAGGACCGCGGGTTCGACCAGCACGACGCCTACAACGTCGCCGCTTGGCTATCGCGCGCCGACCATGACGGCAGCCTTGCTGCGTTCCTGAAACCCGACCTGACCGGGTCAGAGCGCACCGTGGCGGAAGTCGAGGGCTGGATATTGGGCGTGGCCGGCAACTTGCGCGCCGTCTGATCCTCGATCGAGGTCAAGCCCAGAAATGCCGGGTCGCGTATGCCTCGGTCCTTCGGCAGGTCCGGCGGCCGAGCCTGATCTTACGGATGTCGTGCAAGCACTTGCACGCGCAGGACGCCGCGACTCGCTCTTCACACCCGCCAGGCGTGCGATGCTGCCGATGAGTTCGGCAAGGCGGCAGGTCCGATGGCGGCTTCTGCGGAAGCTGGCGGAGACGGAATCCGCCGAACTATTGTGTATCGCGGGTTCATCATGTTCACGTCATGGTCTTAATATCAATGATTTGCCGCATAATTTGTCTATCCCTAACCAAAGTTGCCCGCCATAATTCCACCGCTCGAAGTGGGACCGAAAGTGGGACCGAACGTTAGGCGGCCTGGGAGGATTTCGCCCGCTTCTGTCGCCGCATCGCCCGCAGCGGCGTGAAGGGTCTTGCGCTTCTCTTCGCGGCGATTGTCGGCGTCGGCGGCGCTTTCGTCGAGGCGAATTTCATCAGCGGGCGGATCCTGCTTGGCTCCGGCCTCGGCTTCGCTTTCTCCCTCGCCCTGAAAAGCGACAAGGGCGGCATTCTGAGCGCCGCCTTGCTCTTCTTCGGCGTGACGACCCTCTGGTCGCCGCCGTCGCGCGCGCGACGTATTTTGCAACGCGCGTGGTCATTATGGACGAGGCCACGGCTGCGTTAGGCGTAAGCGAAACCGCACAAGCGCCGGACCTGGGCAAAAGAATCCGCGACGATCATCGGCTGCCTGTCATCTTCATCAGCCACAACACGCCGCATGTCTTTGAGGTGGCCGACCGAATTCAGATAATGCGCCTTGGTCGTCGCGTGGCGCTGACCACCCCGAAGGAGCACACGATGGCCGAGGTCGTCGCGATCATGACTGGCGCAACCCCGGGCAATGAACTCAGTGGACAACGCGGGCCGGCGCAAGCAAAATGAATGCTTCAGCGCGCCAAACTCGGATAGCCGCGGGCGCGGTCGGGGGCAACGCCATCCACCCAACCCATTCCAAAGCCGCCCAGCGCGAGTTCACCGGCGATTTGCCCACGATCTGTGCGCGGGCGCGGGACCTTTGCGAAAAAGGGCGGCGCCGCATTCTCGGGATCACCGGAGCGCCAGGGTGCGGCAAATCAACCGTCGCCGCGGCGTTGATCGAAGCGCTTGCGCCCGACGCGGCTCTCGTGCCGATGGACGGGTTTCACCTGGCCAATTCCGAGTTGGTCCGGCTTGGCCGCCGCGATCGAAAGGGAGCCGTCGATACGTTCGACGGCGCCGGCTATGTGGCGCTCCTGCGAAGACTGAAAAACCCTGACGAGGACGTGGTCTACGCGCCGCAGTTCCGGCGCGAGATCGAAGAAGCGATCGCCGGCGCGATTCCGGTGTCGCGGGAAATCCCGCTCGTGGTGACCGAAGGCAACTATCTGCTCGTCGAGTCGCAACCTTGGTCGGCGCTGCGGAGCCTGATTGACGAAGTCTGGTTCCTGGAATCCGGAGAAGACATCCGGATCGAGCGGTTGATCGCCCGTCATATCGCCTATGGCAAGACGCCTGAATTCGCCAGAGCCTGGTCGCTCGGCACCGACCAGCGCAATGCCGATCTCATCAATTCGACCCGCAAGAACGCCGACCTCGTCGTGCGCCTGTAGGTCGAAGCTAACGCTTGGCGCCGACGATTGACGGCGATGACTTTGTCGAAATCAGCGGTCCACGATACAGCGCCAGCATAAAGTGACGGCTTATTCAACCCCCAACGATCCGCTTCGCTTCGGGCCGCGCCTGCCGGGTCGCGGATCGCGTCCCGCCACGGCCGCGACGCGGTCGAGGAAGCCGGGCGAGCCGGGTGGGCGGCCGATGGTTTCGCTGCTGCGGAGCGCGCTCGACCAGCGCCGTCGCGCCCTGCTGATCGACCGTTTCGACCGCGCGCGAAAATCCCGAGCCGCCGCTGAAGGTCATCGCGCCCAGGCAGATTTCCGAGACAAATTGGCCGGTGCGGCCGAGTGGTCGATAGCGCACGACGAAAATTCTCCCTGGCGGGTGAGAAAGAGGTTCGCAGGCGTCGCGCGCGACGCGCGGCCGCGTCAACCACCTGTGCGCACCCCCGCCTGCCCGCAAGAGCGGCCCTTGCCGATTTCAGGCGCCGTTTCCCGCGTCCGCCTGCGATCGCCGAACGCGGCTCGATCGAGCGATCAAGCGGCTTGATCGACCGGCGGCGCCAAGGCGCCGGTCATCATCGCCACCGCATCCGACATCGTCAACTTCTTCGGATCGATCACCGTCAGACGACGGCCGAGCCGATGAATGTGGATGCGGTCGGCGACCTCGAACACATGCGGCATATTGTGCGAAATGAGGATGATGGGAAGCCCGCGCTTCTTCACGTCGAGAATGAGCTCCAGCACGCGCCGCGATTCCTTGACGCCGAGCGCGGCCGTCGGCTCGTCCATGATGACGACGCGGCGCGCGAACGCCGCCGCGCGCGCCACGGCGACGCCCTGGCGCTGCCCGCCCGACAGCGTCTCCACCGGCTGGTTGATGTTTTGAATCGTCATCAATCCGATCTCGTTCAGTTCGTCGCGCGCGACTTTTTGCATCGCGGCGCGATCGAGACTGCGGAGGACCTTGCCGAAGAAGCCCTGCGATCGCACTTCGCGGCCAAGGAATATGTTGTCGGCGATCGACAGCGCGGGCGACAGAGCGAGATTCTGATAGACGGTTTCGATGCCCGCGTCGCGCGCGTCGATCGGCGAGCGGAAATGAATCACGTCGCCGGCCAGCCTGATTTCCCCCGAGTCGGGGATCACTGCGCCGCAAAGCGCCTTGATCAGCGTCGTCTTCCCCGCCCCGTTGTCGCCGATCACGGCGAGGATTTCGCCGGGATAGAGATCAAAGTCGGCGTGATCGAGCGCAGTGACGCGGCCATAGCGTTTGACCAGCGCGCGCGCCTGCAAAATGGGTTCGACGCTCACTCGGAAATCCTCCGAATCCATTGATCGAGCGCCACGGCGACGATGATCAGCACGCCGATGGCGAATTCCTGCCACAGCACGTCGAGTCCGGCCAGAGAAACCGCGGAGCGGAAGACGCCGACGATCAGCGCGCCGACCAGCGTGCCGATGATCGAGCCGCGTCCACCGAACAGACTGGTGCCGCCGATCACCACGGCGGTGATGCTGTCGAGGTTGGCGTTCTCGCCGGCGGTCGGGCTGATCGCGCCGATGCGGCCGATCAGCGCCCAGCCGGCGATCGCGGAGATGAGCCCGGCCAGCACGTAGACGCTGAGCAGGATGCGGTCGGTGTCGATGCCGGCGAGGCGCGCGGCCTCGGGATCGTCGCCCGTCGCGTAGACATGGCGGCCATAGGCGGTGCGATTGAGCACGTACCAGACAACGATCGCCATCAGGATCAACAGGAAAGTGCCCAGGATAATGCGCGCCCCGCCGATTTGGAAAGGAATGCCCATCAATTGCAGGAACGGCGCCTGTGACTCGATATCCTGCTCGCGAATGGTCTCGCTCTGGGAATAGAACGTGTTGAGCGCGCCGATGATGCTCAGCGTGCCCAAGGTGACGATGAAGGGCGGCATCCGCATGCGCGTGACCAGCGTGCCGTTTAGGAAGCCGCAGGCGACGCCGGTCAGCAAGCCGAGCGGGAACGCCAGCAACACCGGCACGCCGTCATAAACCGCCAGACGCCCCATCACCACCGAGGAGATCACCATGATCAGGCCGACCGAAAGATCGATGCCGGCGGTCAGGATCACCAAGGTCTGTGCGATGCCGAGGATGCCGATGATCGTCACCTGGGTCAGCACGGTCGAGAAATTGCTACCGGTGACGAAGTGCGAGTAATTGACGCTGACGCCGAACAAAAGCCCGAGGACCAGCACCACGAAGGGAACCGTGGTGGGATAAAGATGGAGGAAAGTTTGCACGCGTCTTGCGAACGAGAGATGCTCTTCCTCGAACGAAGCCTGCGCCGTCGCCGCGGCGGCGAGCACGCGTTCGAATTCCTGCGGCGTGGGCCGCTCGCCGTGCGAGGCGTCGCTCATCGCTCGCTCCCCCTCGTTTCGTCCTTCGCCTGCCCTTTTGCGAAATCGGCGCTCGAAGACGATGCCTGCGAGCGCCGACTTGTCAGGTCATTAAGCGATCAAACGCCGGCGAAATCAACCCCAGCAGAGTTTGGCGGCCTCGTCGCTGGTGATCGAGGGAACGCCGGGCACCGGATGGTCGGTGATCAGCTTCTCGCCGCTGTCGATACTGACCGGCTTCTTGCCGGACTTCAGGTAGTCGGCAATCTCCTGGACCCCGTCGGAGGCCATCAGCAGCGGATATTGCTGCGAGTCGGCGCTGATGACGCCTTCCTTGATCTCCTTGACGCCGAAGCAGCCGCCGTCGATGGCGACGAACAGCACGCCCTTGTCCTTGCCCGCGGCCTTCAGCGCCGCATAGCCGCCGTCCGCGGCCGGCTCGTTGATCGCGTAGACGACGTCGATCTCGGAGGCCTTCTGCAGGATGTTCTCCATCGCCTTGCGGCCGCCTTCGTCCGAACCCTGGGTCACGTCGGAGCCGACGATCTGCGGGCTGTCGCTCATCGCATAGTGCTTGGGATTGGGCACCTTGATGCCGAAGCCGGTGAGGAAGCCGTTGTGCCTGAGATAGTCGACCGACGGCTCGTTGGCGGCGAGGTCGAGGGTGGCGATCTTGGCGCTGGCGGCCTTGGCGCCGAGCGTCGACTTCGCCCATTGGCCGATCAATTCGCCGGCCTTGAAATTGTCGGTGCCGATATTGGCGTCGGCGGCGGTGGGCGGATCGAGCGAGGTGTCGAGCGTGATGACGACGATGCCCGCTTTGCGCGCCTTCTCCACGGTCGGCACGATCGCGGTCGAATCGCTGGGAACGAGCAGAATGCCCTTGGCGCCGGCGGCCATCAGCTGTTCGATGGCGGCGACCTGGCCGTCGTTGTCGCCATCGAACTTGCCGGCGTAAGCCTGCGGCGTGAAGCCGGCTTCCTTGGCCTTCGCCTCGAAGCCCTCCTTCATCTTGACGAAGAAGGGATTGGTGTTGGTCTTGGTGATCAGGCCGACGAGCGTCTCGGCGGCGAAAGTGGGCGCGCTCGTCATCGCGATCGATAGAGCCGCGATCGCCGCGGTCGACAAAATTGCGAATTTCCTGGACATGGGTTCCTCCGAAACAACTGCACCGGCGACGGTGACTGCGCTTCGCGCATGACCTTGGCGAAACCCGCGGACCCGACCCTCCCAGGGGCTGGCTCGCGCCGTCGCGCCGCTATAGGGAACCGAACCGAGGCGAGAGTCAATGAATAAATCAAGCGGTCAGAATTATTATTGACTGCTTGGCCTTGTTCTCGCATGCTAGAGCCGATGGCGAAGGCGACCGCCGCGGTCGTCGCCAAAGCGCGTCGCCGGGGGCGACGTGCAAGGAGCAGCCATGCCCGACGCGGTCGACGAGAGCGCCGTTCCTCTCCCCCCTTCGCCGCCGGTCGCCAACGGCGCTGACCAGACGGGCGTGCGTCTCTACAACGAGCGGTTGATTCTCTTCCTGGTTCGGCGCTTCGGGCAGCTCTCCAAAATCGAGGTTGCGCGAATGACCGGACTTTCCGTGCAATCGACGTCCGTGATCATGAATCGCCTGCAAGTCGACGGCCTGTTGCGCCGAGAAGCGCCGTTGCGCGGACGCGTCGGGCAGCCGACGGTGCCGATGTCGCTCGATCCCGAGGGCGCGTTTTCGCTTGGGCTGAAGATCGGCCGTCGCAGTTGCGATCTTGTCTTGATCGACTTTTGCGGGCGCATCCGGCAGCGAACGCACCGAACCTACGCCTACCCGACGCCGAATTTGGTCATGGATCTTCTCGCCGGCGCACTGGAGCCGATGACCCAAACGCTGACGCCGGCGCAGCGCCGCCGCATCGTCGGACTCGGCGTCGCCTCTCCGTTTCAATTGTGGAACTGGTCGGCCGAGATCGGCGCGCCGGCGGAGGAGATGGACGCTTGGCGATCCTTCTCGATCGAAGAGGAATTGGCGCGCCTTTGTCCGTATCGGGTGACGCTCTGCAACGACGCGACGTCGGCCTGCGCGGCCGAGTTCTTTTTCGGCGAGGCCTGGCGCCATCGCGATTTCCTCTATTTCTTTCTCGGCGCGTTCGTCGGCGGCGGACTTGTGCTGGACGGCGCGCTTTATCCCGGCCGCACCGGCAACGCCGCGGCGCTCGGATCGATGCCGGTGGCGGCGCAGCACGCCGGCCGCCAGGCGACTTCGCAGTTGATCGCCCGCGCCTCGATCTGCCAGCTCGAGCGGCGCGTCGAATCGGCGGGAAGCGATCCCTCCTCGATCTGGCGAACTCCCGACGCCTGGGACGATTTCGGGCCGCTGCTCGACGATTGGATCGAGGAGGCTTCGTTCGCGCTGGCCTACGCCGCGATCGCGGCGATCTCGGTCCTCGACGTCGAAGCGATCGTCATCGACGGGGCGATGCCGGTCGCCGTGCGCGAGAAGCTCACTCTGCGCGTCGCCGCGCAGGTCGAGACGCTCGATCGGCGCGGATTGTCCGACGTGACGATCGTCGCCGGCGCGATCGGCGCCGACGCGCGCGCCGTCGGCGGCGCGGCGCTGCCGCTGATCAAGAATTTTGCGCGCAACAGTGAAGTGTTGTTTAAGGACGCGCCGATCGGGCTGGCCGCCTCTGCTTGACCATTCGACGAGGCGGGTGGGCAGGGGGAGCGGCAGGCTTCGTCTCGGCCCCGGTCGGCGCGGGGCGCGCCGAAGAGGTCGGCTCAGCTCCGGTTGGGACCGGGCTTGCCTTGATATCGCCAGAGCCCTTGGCTCCGCCCGAAGCGGTTTCCTCGGCGTGTTTCAGCGCCGGAACGGGATCCCCTGCCGAATCCGATCTAGCGCTTTGATGCAACATCGAAAATTCGGTATCTTGGCGCAACCGCCACAAGCAGCGCGAAGGGCTGTCGCCGACCTCGTTGCAAGCTTCGTTGCGCGACCGCTGGCGGGGCCACGCTCATCCCGGCGAACTGGGCGCGGCGCACGGTGGCGTGAGCAATTGCAACTTGTCCGACGCCGCCTTCGCCGCGCCGACCCGGACGCGGGCGGGGTCAAACTTCCAGCCATTCCTCGCGAACGGCCGAAGCGTGTTCGAGTTCCGCCGGAGTTCCCTTGTAGACGATCTTTCCGTGCCCCATCACATAAAGCCTCTTGCTGATTTTCAACGCGATCGTGAGCTTTTGCTCCACCAACAAGATGGCGACGCCCCGCTCGGCGATTTCCTCCAGAAGTCTGCCGACATGCTCCACCATCCTCGGCGAAAGTCCTTCGGTCGGTTCGTCGATCATGATGAGGTCCGGGTCCCCCGTCAGCGTCCGACAAATCGTCAGCATCTGCCGCTCGCCCCCGGAAAGGACTCCGCCCGGCGTGTCGGCGCGTTCTTCCAGTTGCGGGAACATCCGGAACATGTCGCGCATGGTCCAGCGCGCTCCGACCTTGCCGGACTTTTCGCCGAGTTGGAGATTGTGCCGGACGGTCAGCCCCGGGAAGATGTCGCGCGTCTCTGGGACAAAGCCGAGCCCTCTACGCGCTGTCTGATGCGGCTTCAAACCGGCGATCTCTTGGCCCTTGAAGCGGACCGAGCCTTTGGGCGGAATGTCGCCCATGATCGCCTTGATCGTTGTCGAGCGAGCGACGCCATTGCGGCCGAGCAGGCTGACGATTTCGTCCTGCTCGACGTGGATCGTGACGCCGTGCAGGATATGGCTCTTGCCGTAGTAGGCGTGAAGATCGACGACTTCAAGCAACGGCGCGCGCATCAACGGCTCGCTTGGCCGAGATAGGCTTCGCGCACGGCGGCGTTCTCGCGAATGCGATCGGGCGCATCGGAGGCGATGATCCGGCCGTAGACCAACACTGAGATGCGATCGGCCAAATCGAATACGACGCCCATGTCGTGTTCCACCATCGCCAGCGTCTTACCTTCCGTCACCTTACGACTCAGGGAGACGGCCTGCTCCGTTTCGCTGTTGCTCATGCCCGTCGTGGGTTCGTCGAGCATGATGACGTCGGCGCCGCCGCCGAACGTCACGACGCCCTCGGCCGCCGACTACGCCGTTCTCGTCTCGGCGAGGGCGGCAGGACCGCGTCAAGCGGTATGGACCGCCGCGATATCGCGTCTCCAATGAGCCACTTCCTCCGCTCTTGCGAGCAGGATAGCGCTCTTGCGCGCCGCCAACCGATACAACTTCTCGTTCTTCGCGGCGCCTAAGGAGCGGCAGACGTCGCAGAGATGAAGAGCCTCGTCGGGCGCATCCGTTCCATGGCGGACGATGAGTACGCGGGCCGCCACTTCGATCTCTTCGCTCGTTGGTCCAAACCAAGGGAAATTCATCTTACTCTCCTGCAATCACTCGCGTTCGGGTTCAACTGTATTCAAAGGCCGGGCGCAGGACGGCGGCGAGCCGAAGCGACGCCGGCGAGAATTTCGTTCTCGCCCGCTTCGTTGGGGACGCGAATTCGACAGCCATGTTCATCGACGCTGTTCGCGATTTCGGCGAGCCTTTCCTCCGTCGCCAAGCTTTCGGGCGGGCAAAATTGCGCTGCGCTGAATTCCTTTCGCAGGCTTGCGCTTTTCCTCGCATCGCAACGCGGCCCCAGTGTTCGGCGATCGACCCGCGCCGACAGGCGCAAGCGATCGCCATGTTCGATATCTTGATTCTTGGACGTGCGAGCGCCGATGTGAAGGGGGAAAATTGTACAGATTTGTGCGGCGACGGCGTTCATCGCGCTCTGGCGAAGTCTGGAAGGCGTGAGCGTCTTGGTGTTCAGGCTCCGACCACGCGCACTCGACTGTCGGGCGCGGTTGACGGCTCGGCGCGACTCCTTTGGTCGTTCACGGCCGTTTCCCGCCAAGGCGCGGCGCAACACGTCTTCGCGAAGGTCGGCTGGCGCAAGAAGCGAAATTCCATTGCGGAAAATTGGACAAACGAGGCGCGTTTTGCGCTGCGTTTTCGCAGTAATGACCGTGTGTTACGGCACCGCGGCGATTTGTCGCAGTAAGATTGCGGAATTTGACGGTGAGTTTGATTAAATAACGGGCATGAGTTGCCGCACTCGTATTCTAGTTGTCGACGACGAACCGGCGGTCCGCGAGGTCTTGCGCGAAGGCCTGGAGGGAGCGGGTTTTTCGGTGTTGGAGGCCGAAAACCAGGCGGAGATGTTCCACGCGCTGGAGGACGGCCTGATCGACCTCATTACGCTCGACCTCGGCCTAGGAGACACGGATGGTCTCGAATTGGCTCGCCAAGCCCGGGTTGTGCACAATATCCCGATCATCATGATTACCGGCCGGAGCGGGCCGATCGATCGGGTCAAGGGGCTCGAGCGCGGCGCGGACGACTACATCACCAAACCGTTCCATCTGCCGGAAGTGGTTCTGCGCGTTCGCAACGTCCTGCGCCGATATCACCGCGAGCCGATCCGATCTGGCGACGAAGGCGACGCGGCGGTCGATCAGCCCCGACGTTACGTCTTCGATTCCGGCGTTCTGGACACTCGGAAAAGAGAGTTCAGAAACACAGATGGCGCGCTGGTGGATCTAACGGAAACCGAGTTTCGGCTTCTCGAGGCGTTCTTGCGGCATCCGGTTAAAATTCTGACGCGCGACGAGATCATGCTCGAACTGAGGAGCCGGGAATGGTTGCCGCTCGATCGAACGATGGATGGCCACGTCGCCCAGCTGCGTCGCAAGATCGAGCCGAAGGGCGAAACCCCGGTCCTCATCAAGAGCGTGCGCGGCGTCGGCTATGTCTTTACCGGCGAAGTCTCGCCCGCTTGAACGGCGGCGCCGTCGAGGCACGCGCGCACCGAACGCGCCAGGCGCGCCAGCGTGTACGGTTTGTCGAGCGTCACGACGCCGGCAAGCGTGTCCTCGTCGTCCCGTCGCCTGTCGCCTGAATTGTATCCCGAGGTCAGCAGGACTTTCACCTGCGGCTTGGCGGAAAGAATCCGTCGCGCCAGATCGAATCCGGACATCTCGCCCGGCATGACGATGTCGCTGAAGACGAGCGCGATCGGCTCGTCCGTGTCCAACCGTTCGAACGCTTCGAGTGCGTTTTTCGCCTCGAGAACCGCGTAGCCCAGGCCTTCGAGGCGCTGGAGCGTGACCTCGCGAACACGGTCGTCGTCCTCGACGACGAGGATCAACTCTCCGTCTCCCGCTGGGACCGGTTCCTCGGCGGCGGCGTCCGAGGCTGCCGGCGCTGCGGCGGCGGCGCGCGGCAAGTAAAGGCTGACCGTCGTGCCCTCGCCGACGGCGCTGGAAATGACGGCGAAGCCGCCGCAGTGCCTGGCGAAGTCGAAGACGGTGCTGAGGCCGAGGCCAGAGCCCTTGTGCGGCCCCTTGGTCGAAAACAGCGGGTCTTTCGCGCGCCGCAGAACCTCCGGCGTCATGCCGACGCCATTATCCGCGACCGATAGCTCGACGTAGTCGCCGGGACGAGCGTCCGGGTCCATTTCGGCGGCGCGCGCGTCGAGCGTGACGTTGCGGGCCTTGATGACGAGTTCGCCGCCTTCGGACATGGCGTCGCGGGCGTTGAGCGTGAGGTTGAACAGCGCGCTGTCGATCTCGCCGGGATCCGCGAAAGTCGGCCAGAGATCAGGATCGCACTCCGTGGTCAGCGCGATACGCCCGCTGAGCATGTCCCGCAGAAGCTTGGCCGTATCCCCGACCTGGCCGCTGAGGACGACGAGCTGCGGCTCGAGCGGGCGGCTGCGGGCAAGCGAAAGCATTCGCCGGATCCGCTGATTGAGGTTGGCGCCCGCTTCGACCGCGCGGAGCGCGTTGCCGATCGCTCGGAGGACTTTCTCGTCGCGGGAGCGGTGCTCGGCCAACTCCAAGTTGCCGGCGATGACGGCCAACAGATTGTTGAAGTCATGAGCGACCCCGCCCGCGAGTTGGCCGACCACCTCCACATTGCGCACCCACGCCAACTCGACTTCGGCCCGCTTGCGTTCGGTGATGTCGAGGACAGTGCCGAAGGCGCGCAGGGGCGCTCCATCGGGGCCGTGTTCGATCGACCACACGCCCTCTATCCAGCGCTCGATCTGATCGTCGCCGAGAACGCGATATTCGATTTTGCCGGCGGGCTTGCGCGCGAGTCCTGCGAACTCGGCGTCAAAACGCGCGCGGTCGGCGCAAACGACGTGCTCGCGCAGAAGCTTCAAGGCCAGTGACAGACGCGCGTCGCCTCCATTCGTAAGGGGCAAGGAATATCCCATAATATCGGCGTAGTTGGCGGCGGCTCGCAACCTACGCCTCCGGTAATCGATTTCGAAAGAGGTCAGCCTCGCCACATCAGCCGCGTGCCGTAAGAGGGCGTCGCGCGCCCTCAGCGCCGCGTCCGCGCGCTTGCGTTCGGTGACATCCACCGCAGTGCCGAGAATGCCTACGATCTCGCCGTTCTCGCGCCGCGGTCGCACATTCAAGTCAATCCAACGCTCGGTTCCGTTAATCGAAATCGCCAGCTCTTCGCGGCACGGCGCGCCGGTCTCCATCGCCTTGCGCTTGATCGCTTCGATGCGTTGCGCATCCTCTGCCCGCTCGAAGATCTGCCCATGCGTCTTGCCGACGAATTCTTCGGTCGGAAGGTCGTGTAGGGGATTACTGATCCATGTGTAGCGCAGCGCGCGATCCTGATTGAAAATCGACACCTGCGAGGCGCTGAGCGCGGCCTCGAAACGCTCATTGAGCTGCCGTGACCGCGCCTCGCTTTCGCGCAGCGCCTGTTCGGCCCGCCAGCGCGACGTGATGTCGCGCATGATGCCGGTGAAATAGCGCTCGCCCCGCACATCGCGCCACTCCCCGACGGCCAGCTCGAGCGGAAACGCCGACCCGTCCTTGCGTCGTCCTTGCACCTCGCTGGCGACGCCGATGACTTTGCTCGCGCCGCTGCGCTTGTAGTCCTCGAGAAAGGCGTCGTGGGCGCGCGCGCTCTCCTCCGGCATCAGCGCCTTGACGTTCCGCCCGATCAATTCGTCCGGCCGGTAGCCGAAGATGGCCTCGGTGGCGGGATTGATCGATTGAAGGATTCCATTGTCGTCGATGACGACGATGGCCGACACCGCGTTGTCGACGATGGCTTTGAGTCGCGCTGCGCTCGCGATCGCCGCTTCCTCCAACCTCTTCCGCTCGGTCACGTCCTCAGAGAAAATGAGAATCCCGCCGATCTCGCCGCATGCGTTGCGCCATGGACGCGCTTCCCACGCCAGATATTGCACCGAACCGTCCGATCGAGCGAGCGCTTCCTGGTCTTCCCGCAAGACCTCCCCCGCCAAGGCGCGCCGGTGTGCTTGCTTCCATCGGTCGGAGGTCTCGGGAAACACGTCGTAATGGCGCCGGCCGATCAAATCCGATTCGAGATGGTAATCGCTTCGCCAACGCGCGCTGACCGCGAGATAACGCATCTCGCGGTCGAACATGGCGATAGCCGCCGGCGCTTGTTCGGTGAAATCTCTCAGCAGCAGCTCGTGCTGTAGGGTCCGCTCGGCGGAGGCGAGCTTGCCTCGAGCCCGATAAAGGAGTTCGGCCATGCCGACGATGAACATGTTGCTCACCAGAAACGCGGCCAGACCGAGCCATTGCCCTTCGTCGTGCACCGGCGAAATCAGCCAAGACACGAGCACAATCGAAAGGATCATGGCGAGAATGCCGCCATACAACCCGCCGATCACCGCCGCGGCGATAACCGCAGGAAAGAACGTTACATATTCGACGTGCGGCCCCACCGCCCGCAGGAAAGCGAGGCGAAGGGCGAGCGCCGCGAGCACGATCGCGGCCGACGCGGCGAGCCGCCACGCCAGCGGCCAGGAACGGCATGCGCCGACGACAGCCAAGGCCCGCTCATCGAGCGAGCGATGGCGCGACACTTCCGGTGGGGCGCGTTCGTCGATGGCCATCGAAGTCTCCCTATGCGTTGGCGCAGGCGCGAGGGAAGCGTAAGCCGCCGGGCGCCTCGGCCGAAAATCGGCGGACGAGCGCAAGGCTTCGGCGCGGTCGGCGCGTCATCTTCGCCTCCTCCAGCGGCGTTCGCTGTCTCCGTTGCCCAGAATATTCAGTTCTTATTCCGGTCGGACTAGAGACGCCAGCCATTTGTACGCTCCATCGAGAGGTCGGCAGGGCGCGCCATCGTCGCGGGAACCGAACAATTCTGCACAATTCTCTCCTTTCACATCAGTCGCCGATTATGCAACAGAGAACCGTCGGGCGCGAGAGCCGACAGAATTCCCCGCGGGTTCTTCTGGTCGTCCAGAACGCGACGGGATCCGCGAACCATTTAACATAACGGAAGGGTGACATCATGAATCGACATTGCATGCTTGGTCTGACGGCCGTCGGCGTGATCGGTTTTTGCGCCGGCGGCGTCGCGAGAGCGGATGAAACGTTGAAATTCCGGGTATTTATGCACGCAACCTCCGTCCAAACCCAGGAGGTCGGCGACGTCGACGGGCATGTGTTGGGGTTGGTCCGCTTTTCCGGTCTCGCTTCGTTTCCCGACGGATCGGTCGGGACCACATTCCTCACGAGCGCAAATGACTACGTCAAGGGCGTTGGCACGAATTCAACATACGTCAACGTGACGCTCAAAGACGGGTCGGTTCTCTGGTACAAAGCGACCGGAACGGCCAAACCCGACGGCGCAACAACCATTTTTCCTGGGGGGCAACTTAGCGTTCTCGGCGGCAAGGGGAAATTCGATGGCGCGAAGGGCGATGGCAGTTGGAGCGGCATACGACTAGCGCCGCTTGCGACCGGCGCTGACCTGTATATTGATTTCGTTATCAACGTAAAGCAATAGACCGGAAATAAATCGTCAGAACCGGGTAGTGGGTTCGTTTGCATTGCTGCAATGGTTCATTTGAATTGCTGCAATGGGTGGAGAGGAGGCATTCGCTCCTCTATTTTGCGCGTAATCGGGGCAAATTCCTGGGCAAGCAGTTGCAGTATTTTCTTCTCGCAACTGTGCGGCAATGAACGATATCAATGGTTTGCGCCACCGACGCAAAAACCGCTCCGTGTCATTTTCGTGGTCTGCCGAAGAATTTGCCCGTTTACTGATTTCCCTGCCAGCGCGCCATTAACGCCGTCGCCGCACAATTCTGCACAATTCTCCCTTTGCTAAGCAAGCGGCATCGGCCTATGGGCCTAATACCTCGGACAATCCGGGGAATGCAGGAGGAAACAAACATGATACGTTCGCTTAAATATGCCTTATGGGTCATCCATGCCGCGCCTGTCGGCGTCGCGTTGGCGATATTCGCCGCCGGCGCGGCGTCGGCCCAGGAAAAATGCAAGATGAGCTGGGACACCCCGGCCGCCGACACCAAGTACGGCCAGCAGCTTGCGCTGGACGTGGGCGACGTGCCCGGCCATCAGGTGCGCGTCTTCGAGATTCATCGCGTCTATACGAACGACAAGCCGAACTGCGAGGGGCTGAAACGCGTCGAGCAATGGTCGCGCTTGTATTCCGACTATGTCGACCGTAACGGCAGGGTTTGGGGATATGATGTGACGACGCTCGAAAACGGAGACAAAATCTTCGATGAGTTTAGCGGCCTGAGTCAGACCGTTGTTGCTCCGGACGGCGCGAAGAAGAGCACCAACGAGGGCATGGCTACATTCACCGGCGGCACCGGCAAGTATCTCGGGGTCCGGGGAATTGAGTGGGTCCACACGATCTTCGATCTGAGCAAGGGCATGAACCAGACACAGTCCGAGGTGGAATACTGGTTCGATAAGTAACGCTCGATCGCGGCGCCTGAAAATTGCTGACCTGACTGCCTCTCCGCCCAAGGGCGGCGGCGGGCGGCAAAAAGAAGGGGCTGGCGAGCGTGCGCGCGCGCCGGCCCCGTCTCCGTAAACGCCGTTGCAAGAATTAACCCCAAAGCGGCAGTTGAGTGATCGGTCGAAAGCCGAAATTCAAACCGACCTACTACCCGATTTTGCGGCGGCCATCAGCTCCCGCATTCCACGTGAGACGCGCAGTCAGTGCGCGTAGTTTCCAGAAGGAGGAACATCATGAACCGACGCGCCACACTCACTCTGACGACCATGGCGCTGCTCTGTTTGGCGGTTGCCCTGCCCGCAGGCAACGCGATCGCACAAGAGAAACAACATGTGTCCATCAAGTTTCTTGCTGAAAACAGCAAGTACACGCAACAACTAAATGTCGACGTGGGAGACCGGCCCAACCATATATTGCGGGTGTACGAGATTCACGATACCTTCCCCGACAACGCACCTGTCATCAACGGGCTTAAGCTCGTAGAGATTTGGACTCGCGGCGTTGGCGACCGAATCGACGGCAGTGGAGACGGCAGGGGGTACGACGTGTCTGTGTTCGAAAATGGCGATAGGTTCTTTACCCAATATACTAACGTTGTACAGAACGTCGAGGGGAAGATCACCTCCACGTCAGTCGCACACATCACGGGTGGCACGGGAAAGTTCGCAACGATACAGGGGATGTACCGAAACGTCAACAATTTGAATCCTAAAACTGGGTTCTACGAGGGCCAGATGGATATGGAGTACTGGTTCAGCAAGTAAACTGAAGCCAAGCATGGATGTCTAACGCTGCGATCTCGGTGCGCGACATCTTATCGATTCACGCACCGAAGACTTTCATACCTCGTCCGCGTGACGAACATTTGTATGACTGGTATGGGTCAATTCGGGTCATCGAAAACATCGGAGACGAATGACCGGAGCGGGCCAAAGCCGAAATTCAAACCGACCCACTACCCGCGCGACGACCTCAGATTTAAGTCGTTTACGGCGGGCGCCGATCGTCGGCGTCCGCACGGCTGCGAAGATAAGGATCTAGGGAGGAAGCCATGACACGACATAAGGGAGTTACATTGCGCGCGGCCGGCATGCTCGGCGCGAGTTCTATCGCCGTTGGTCTCGCGGCAGGTTCGTTCGCTTGGGCTCAGGATCAGGGCCCGATCAAGATCGGCGTGATTGCCGAAGCTCAGGCGGTCGGTTCGTCGATTCCCCTGGCCGCGCAACTCGCCGCTGACGAGATCAACGCCAACGGCGGCGTCGACGGCCGCAAGATCGAAATCGTCTCCTACGACAACCACTCGTCCTCGGCCGAATCGGTTCGGGCCTTCCAGCGCGTCGTCAATGAGGACCACGTCAACGTGGTCATGGCAAGTTACATCACCGAAGTCGTTCTGGCGCTGGAGCCTTGGGCGTGGCGCCTGAAGACGGTTCTGGTGACGCCGGGCGCCGCCTCGGACGTCATCACCGCGAATATCGCCAAGGACTATGAGCACAACAAATACACCTTCCAGGGCTATCTGACCTCGAGCGCGCTGTCGCAACTCGTATGCGACGCCGCCAAGGACATGCTGGTCGACGGCCTCAAGATGAAGACCGCCGTGATCATGAGCGAGGATGCGGCCTGGTCCACGCCGTTCGACGCGGGCTTAGTCGGATGCCTGCCGAGAATCGGCCTGAACGTGCTCGACCATGTCCGCTTCTCGCCGGACACCACCGATTTCACGCCAATTTTCAATAGGATCGAGGGCGAGAAGCCGGACGTGATCATCACCGGCATCAGCCACGTCGGCGTGCAGCCGACGGTGCAATGGAAAAGCCAGCAGGTGCCGATCCCGATGTTCGGCGTGTCGGGGCAGGCGAACAACTCGACGTTCTGGAAGGACACCAACGGCGCGGCCGACGGCGTGCTCTACCAGTCGGTGTCCGGCCCAGACGTCGCGGTGACGCCGAAGACGCTGCCGTTCGTCGAGGCTTTCCAGAAAAGGTTCGGAAACGCGCTGTCCTGGTGCGGCTACACCGCCTATGACGATGTCTACATCATCGCCGACGCGATCCATCGCGCGGGCTCGACCGACAGCGACAAGCTCGTCGCGGCGCTGGAGAAGACCGATTATGTCGGGACGATCGGCAGGATTCAATTCCTGCCCCAGGGCGACCCCCATGTCCACGGCCTGAAGACCGGCGCGGGCTTCATCACCGGGCTGCTCCTGCAATGGCAGAATGGAAAACAGATCAACATGTGGCCGCCGGACCTCGCGAAGGGCAAACTGGAATTCCCGCCATTCGTCAAGATCGGGGCGACCGGCAACTGAAAAACGCCGCGAAGCCATCGCGTATCTCTATGCCAACGACGCCCAGGCGGTGGCGCCGATCGTTGACGGCGGGTGTCGATCCTCGGCGTCCGCACGGCTGCGAAGATAAGGATCTAGGGAGGAACTCATGACACGACATAAGGGAGTTACGTTGGGCGCGGCCGGCATGCTCGGCGCGAGTTCCATCGCCGTCGCCCTCGCGGCGGGTTCGTTCGCTTGGGCTCAGGATCAGGGCCCGATCAAGATCGGCGTGATTGCCGAAGCTCAGGCGATCTCCGGTTCGTCGATTCCACTGGGCGCGCAACTCGCCGCTGACGAGGTCAACGCCAAAGGCGGCGTCGACGGCCGCAAGATCGAAATCGTCTCGTATGACGACCACTCGTCTTCGGCCGAATCGGTTCGGGCCTTCCAGCGCGCCGTCAACGAGGACCATGTCGACGTGGTCATCGCAAGTTACATCAGCGAAGTCGTTCTGGCGCTGGAGCCTTGGGCGTCGCGCCTGAAGACGGTTCTGGTGACGCCGTGCGCCGCCTCGGACGTCATCACCGCGAATATCGCCAAGGACTACGAGCGCAACAAATACACCTTCCAGGGCTTTCTGAGCTCGAGCGCGCTGTCGCAACTCGTATGCGACGCCGCCAAGGACATATTGGTCGACGGCCTCAAGATGAAGACCGCGGTGATCATGAGCGAGGACGCCGCCTGGACCACGCCGCTCGACGCCGGCTACGCCGAATGCCTGCCGAAGATCGGATTGAAAGTGCTGGACCATATCCGTTTCTCGCCGGACACCACCGATTTCACGCCGATTTTCAATAGGATCGAGGGCGAGAAGCCGGACGTGATCATCACCGGCATCAGCCACGTCGGCGTGCAGCCGACGGTGCAGTGGAAGAGCCAGGAGGTGCCGATCCCGATGTTCGGCGAATCGGTGCAGGCGGCGAACCCGACGTTCTGGAAGGACACCAACGGCGCAACCGACGGCGTGCTCTTCCAGGGGGAGGTCGGCCCAGACGTCGCGGTGACGCCGAAGACGCTGCCGTTCGTCGAGGCTTTCCAGAAAAGGTTCGGAAACGCGCTGTCCTGGTGCGGCTATACCGCCTATGACGACGTCTACATCATCGCGGATGCGATCCATCGCGCGGGCTCGACCGACAGCGACAAGCTCGTCGCGGCGCTGGAGAAGACCGACTACGTCGGGACGATCGGCAGGATTCAATTCCTGCCCCAGGGCGACCCCCATGTCCACGGCCTGAAGACCGGCGCGGGCTTCATCACCGGGCTGCTCCTGCAATGGCAGAATGGAAAACAGATCAATCTATGGCCGCCCGACCTCGCAAAGGGCAAGCTGGAATTCCCGTCCTTCGTCAAGATCGGGGCGACCGGCAACTGAGAAACGCCGCACGGGCGTCAATCGCCGGAATGAGATTTCAGCGGGCGGCGGAGCCGGAGACCGAGTGATGCTGTTTTGGCAGATACTGATCGCCGGCTTCGCGATCTCCTCGCTCTACGCCCTGGGCGCGACAGGTTTCACGCTGATCTTCGGCGTCACCGGCGTGCTCAACCTGTCTCATGGCGCGATCATGGTCGCGGCGGCGGTCGCCGCGTGGGCCGCCTCGGAAAGTCTTGGCGTCGGGAGCTATCTCGGCGCCGTCTTCGGGGTTCTGACCGGCTTGCTTCTATCGCTGACGACGTATTTCCTCGTCGTCGGACGCTTGCAAAAGTCGCGCAAGATACGCGAGGAGGAGAAAGAGATTTTCATCCTCACCGCGACGCTGCTCTGGGGCATCATGATCCAGGAAGCCATCGCGTATCTCTACACCAACAACGCCAAGACGGTGGCGCCGATCGTCGAAGGCGTGGTGTCGATCCTGGGCGTCCGCACGCCCGCGAACGAACTCTTCACGGCCTTCGTTTGCTGGCTGACCATCGGCGCGCTCTGGCTCTTCGTGAATCGCACGCGCGTCGGGAAGGCGGTCGTCGCCGCCTCGATGAACCCTCGCGGCGTCACCTTGCTCGGGATCGAATTATCGGTCGTCTATGTCGTGGTCTGGGCGATCTATGGGGCGCTGGCCGGGATTGCCGGCGTGTTGCTCGGCATGTTCTTCGGCGTGTCTTCCTACAGCGCCGGTCCGCTGACCGCGAGCGCGTTCTCGATCGTGGTCCTCGGAGGCCTGGGCAGCGTCTACGGCACGCTCATCGCCGCTTACGTCGTCGGCTATCTCGAAACCCTCACCGCCTATCTCGTGTCGCCGGCCTACAGAACCATCCCCGCGCTTCTGCTGCTCGTTGTGGTGATGTACGTGCGCCCGCGCGGATTGCTTGGCAGGCGCTAAGACCATGCTCCGCCGCATTGTCCTATCGCCGCCCGTCTGGATCAGCCTGATCGTCGTCGTCGCAGCCTCGACCCTGCCGCTGTATGTGTCCGGCTATATTCTTGGGCTGCTGACCATCGCCTATTATTTCGGCGTATTCTCGATGGCCTGGGACCTCTTGTTCGGCTTCGCCAATGAAGTGAACTTCGGCCCCACCTTCCTGATCGGGCTCGGCGCCTATACGGCCGGCATCCTCGACAACCTTTATCAGCCGCCGATTTTCGTTTGCGTGGCGGCGGGCGCGTTCGCGGCGGTGACGGGCGGCGTCGTGCTGGCCTTGCCGGCGCTTCGGATGCGCGGTCCCTATTTCGGGCTGATGACCTTGGTCGCGGTTCTCATGCTGCAGAATTTCGTCGTCGTCGCGGCGGAACTGACGGGCGGCGAGATCGGCCTGACGGTCCCCGACGTGATCTCGATCGACGACAAGGTCAACTACTGGATTGCTCTCGGCTTCATGACCTTCAGCGGCGCTGTCCTCTACGGCCTGTCGCGTTCGCCGGTCGGTCTGATCCTGCAGGCGAGCGGCCAGGACGCGGTGCAGGCCGGCGCGCTCGGCTTCAACCTGACGAAGCACAAGCTCGCGGCCTTCGTCGTCAGCGCCTTCTTTTCCGGGCTCGCGGGCGCGCTCATGGTCTTCTATCTCGGCGCGGCCTCGGTCGGAACCTTCATCGACGTGACGGTCGGAGTGCAGGTGATCATCGGCGCCGTCATCGGCGGACGGCGCACGATCCTCGGCGCCGCGATCGGCGCGGTGTTCCTGATCGCCATGGGCGAAGCTCTGCGTCCGCTCGGCGATCTCGCGACGTTCATCGTCTCGGGCATGGCGCTCTTCGTCGTGCTGGCGTTTCCCGGCGGCCTGCTCGGCATGGTCAAGGGCGCGCGGGAGGCGACATGAGCGCGGCGGAGGTCCATCTCGAGGTCAAGGGCCTCTTCAAGCGTTTCCGCGGGCTTACGGCGGTCAAAGACGTCAGCTTCTCTATCAAAGCCGGGGAGATTCTCGGTTTGATCGGCCCGAATGGGTCGGGCAAGTCCACGGTGATGAAATCGATTCTTGGCGTCGAACGGCCCGACGGCGGGTCGGTGCGCGTCAACGGCGTCGAGGTCGCGGGCTGGCCGCCGCACAAAATCGCGCAGCTCGGCGTAGGGATGGTGTTCCAACATTCACGGCCGCTGCATCGGCAGACGGTGCTCGAGAACATCGTCCTCGGCCTCCTGCCCGACAAGTTGCTGGATTTCTTTCCCGACCCCGCCATCGAAGCGCGCGCGAGAGAGATCGCCGAGCGGGTCGGATTGGGCGCGGCGCTCGATCGGCGCCCTTCCACTCTGCCGTTCGCGGATCTGCGCAGAATCGAGATCGCCAAGGCGATCGCCCGCAACCCCAAGGTGGTGCTGGTGGACGAACCCTTCGCCGGTCTGACCGCGCGGGAAACCGCCGCGTTCGCGAAGCTGATCGCCGAAATGCGCGACGACGGGCGCGCCGTTCTCGTCGTCGATCACAACGTCAAGAGCGTGGCCGCGCTCGTCGACCGCATTTTCGCCATGTACGTCGGGGAGCGCATCGCCGAAGGCACGGTGCAGGAGGTCATGCAAAACGAAACCGTGCGCCGGGTCTATCTCGGCGGCGCGTTGGAGACTGCGGCGCGTCCCGAATCCGCTTTTCGCGACGCCCAGAAGCCGTTTCTCGAGGTTCACAATCTGAACGTGTTTTACGGCAAGGCGCAAGCGCTGGAGAACGTGTCGATCCACGTCCATCAAGGCGAATTCGTCGCGATCGTAGGGCTAAACGGGGCAGGGAAGACGACGTTGTTCAACGCCATCTCAGGCCTGGCGCCCTACGTCGGCGAAATACGTCGGCAGGGTCAATCCCTGCGCGGAAAGACGGCTGCCTCGATCGCGCGCAACGGCATCGTGCAATCGCCGGAAGGGCGCGAGCTTTTCACCGAAATGACCGTTCGCGAGAACCTCGACATGGGCGGCGGCCACCTAGAGGAAAAAGACAGGGTCGAGCGCTTGGAATGGCTCTTCGACCTGTTTCCGATCCTGAAAGAGCGGGCAAATCAGACCGCCGGCACGCTGTCGGGTGGAGAGCAGCAGATGCTCGCCATCGCTCGCGCCTTAATGATGAAGCCAGACTTGTTGATCCTCGACGAGCCGACGCTCGGCTTGGCGCCCCGCATCATGGAACAGATTTCGAAGGCGCTCGAGCGGCTGCGCCAGACGACGCCGATCACGGTGCTCCTCGGAGAACAGAACGTCACCTTCGCGTTGCCCCACGCCGATCGCGTCTACGTTCTCGAGCACGCCCGGATCGTCTGGGAGGGGGACCCCAGCAACTTCGCGAGCGAAGTTGGCGAACGCTATCTCTAGGCGCTCGACTGCGCGATATGAGGCCAGCACCGCGAACGACAGCGGATTGAGATCGAAAAAGCGCCGGACGCGGTGGGTGGCGTTTCTCGGCGCGGTGATGCGCGTGCGGGTGCGGCTCGCGCGCGCCGCCATTGTCGTCGATACGTTCAACAGCGGGGCGGGCGACCTGCCCGTAAGGGGAGAGTCCGGCGCGGTCAATTTCGGTCGCGACTTAATTCCGCTGGAGCCGGCCTGAGGCGCGCGGCGACGCAAGCGCCCAGCGACGCCGCCCAACGGCTCTGACGTGCGCTTTCGACGGGGTTGGCCGCACTGACCCGTGCCGCTCGCGGGAGCCGCTGACGGTTATCGCGCACGGGTGGAGGCGGAGCCCGAAGGACGTCGGCAATCAAGCTCTGACACGCGGGTTGGATACCGCATTACCGATTGTGCATCCGGGGTTATCCCTATCTTACTTCGGGCGTCGAAAAGCGAAACCTCAGCCAAATTCCGAAAGGCGGAGGAAACGGGCGCGGCGTGGGTCGCAGGTTCGCAACGCCAGGGTCAGGGTGGCGGGTCTTTTCGATTCGGCAAGGGGGGCTGGAACCCGCCGGCGCCAATAATAGGCGGCGCCGCGGCGGACGACATTGGGAATAGCGGGCATGCGCGCTCTTTGTGTCACACGCATGTGCATCAGGGTTGGGGAAAGTCGCCCCAGCCAGGGGACGATTACGATAAATAGGGTATCCCCATCACTCCAGTGAGGCGAGCGGGCTGGTGTCTTCAACGTTTCCGACGATGGTGGCGTACGTGGCCGGTCCGACGGCGACGGCCTGCTGAGCGAGCCTGTGGAAGAGC
>JBEKAL010000015.1:0-24009 GCA_050015935.1 Roseiarcus sp. | reverse complement strand
TCCAGGCCGCACGTGCACGCGCCCGCGGCTATCGCAACACCACCACCTTCGTCACCATCATCTACCTGCTCGCCGCCCCGCTCCCAGACATCCTCAAATCCACTTGAAACGTCGAAGAGCCCCATTTTATCGGTCTGGACCCTAATTCGGCAATTTTCTTGGGTCTTGGGTCAGGACATAATTTCGCCTCTAACAGGTGTTTGAATTTCATACGATCGTTTCAACCGTATGAAGGAGGGCCGTATGAGCGCGTCGATCTCTCAAATGGTTCGCTACGGGCTCCATTCGGCGACGCGCAAATTGGCGATTGAGGCGTTGGCTGCGAGCCTCCCGATGGTGATCCTCCTGACGGTCCCTCCCTCTTTGACGAAGCCCGTGGCCTCCTTTCCGCAAAGCGGTGGTGGGCAGTTAGGCGTCAAGGTCGGGCCCGCGGCTGGCGCGACGAACGCGAACATCAAGGAATTCACGGAGCGTGTCGCCCTATCCTACGTCGCCAGTCTGACGCCGGCTGCGGCTTCATCTGCGGCGGCCGTCGCCGAGCCGAGCGGCCGCACGACCTTGAAATCCTCTCCCTCCGTGTCGCGAGCCGCGGTCGCGCCGAGGGCTAGCGATCCAGAGGTTCGTGTGGCGCCTATTGCCGCAAAGGTTCTGGCGGCGCCGCATCCCACGCTCGAAACAGTCGAACCGGCAGGGGATGCCGAGCAAGCGCCAGGGAAGCCGCGGCCTCCGGTTCGGCAGGCGATGATCCTTGTCGCCGACGCTTGGCGTTCGGTTCCCAACACGGGCGCGTTTGTCGCCGAGAACATCGTCTCCGTCGGCAATGCGCTAAGCTCCCTTGCAAAGAATTTGTGATCGTGAAGCCCGCTGAATTCACCCGCCGGGCGTTGCTGGATCACGCCACGAACGTATTCGCCGAAAGAGGTTTCGAGGGCGCCTCCGTGCGCGAAATCACCCGCCGCGCGGAGACCAATCAGGCGGCGATCAACTATCATTTTGGCGGCAAGGGCTCGCTTTATCGTGAAGTTCTGAAGCTGGCCGTCTCGGCTCTCGGCGACGCCTCGTTGCTCGACGAAGAGACACTTGAACGGGTTTCCCGCGACGAGGCGGTGCGTCTCTTTATCCGCCAGCAGGTGACGCCGCTCCTCAAGCACGGCCAAATTAGCCGGCACCTGCGCATTTTCGCTTGGGAGACGCTGGCACCAACTTCGATCTATCGCGAATTCATCGCCAGCGAGAAGCTCCCGATTATGGAGCTTGCCGAGAGGATTGTCCGCCGATTCCTGCCGGCCGCCGCTTCCCGAGCAGAAATCACCGTCGCGACGATCTGGCTCACTCAGCAGGTTGCCCCCTTCATTCGCCATTTCGACGCGTTGTCCAAACCGCCGCTGAATCTGAAAGTGGATCACCGTTTCATCGAGCATTTGGCGGCCGATCTTGGTCGCATGGCGGTAGCCGGGCTCAACGCCCGCGATCCCGCACTCAGCTCATGAACCCCTAAGATTTTGGGCGTCGAGCGGCTCGCGGCAGAGTCTGGAGGAAGGCGTAGGCGATCATCGTCATTAGCGCGCGACGTTGAAGACCTCGCCATGATTGGCCTTCGAAATGGTCGAGGCCGAGTTCAGCCTTGATCTGTTGATGAGCCTGTTCGCAGACTCAGCGCGCCTTGATGGCCGCGGCGATCTTCACCGACACCCGCTCGGTCATCGAAACCGCTCGCCGTGTCATACGGTTTCCGGCTGATTGACTCGGCGTGGATTGGATTCCCGTCGAGGTTTTCTGTCGGTGGATAGAACGGCCATGAATCGCGGGAGGCGGGCATGGCTTACGTTGCCGGTCATCTGAGCGTTGCGGCGTTGGAGGAGCGGCGCGAGGCGTGCGAGGACGCGATGTCTTCGCGGCGTTTCCAGACGATCTGGCTGTTGGCGAAGGGTCATTCGACCGGCGAGGTGGCGAGGATGGCCTCGTTCGGCCAGCGTTGGATCGAACAGCTCGTGGGAGCGTTGCAATGCGCTCGGGCCTTCGGCGATGGGCGATCTGCGTCGGGGCAACGGCGCGTCGGCGAAGGTTCTGACGCCCGAACTCTTGCAACGTCTGCGCGTACGTATGGCCGATCCGCCGCCGGACGGCTGAAGCGTGTCGGCGAGCGCGGCGACGGCCTGGAAAAGTTCGTCGGCGCTCAGGCCGGCGGCGAGGCGAAACGGGGCCTTGAGCGTGGCGTGGAAGCCGTAGCGGCGGGGCTCCGCGGTGAGTTCGCGCCAGCCTTGCGCGTCGGTCCCCGGAATCGCGAATCCCGAAAGCGACTCGCCGGAGAGCGCGTCGCGCCCCAGCACGTCGCAGCCGAAGCGCCAAAGCGCGCTGGTCGGCGGCGGAGCGAGATAGACGGCGTAGCGGGCGGGGTCAAGGACGCGCGCTCCATCGGCGCGAAGCGACGAGATCGCAAAGGCGCGCCACCGCGTCGTCGAGCGCGCCGTCGTTGTCGATCGTTGCGTCGGGCTCGAACGCGGCCTCCCGCGCAAAGGCGCGATCGAGCCGCTCGCGCCGCCCTTCGCTGCCCTCGCGCCCGCGCGCGGCCAGGCGCGCCGCCAGCGTCTCCGGCCGCGCGGTCACCAGCACGACGAGGCTGCGCGCGTAGCGACGCCGCGCCTCGGCGACGACCGCGCGCGAGACATTGCAGACGACGGCGCAGCCGCTCGCGATCCGGGCGTCGACGTCGATGGGGACGCCGTAGAAGAGGCCGTGCGCCGCCCAGCTCAGCGCGAACCGGCCGCGCTCGCGCGCCCGGAGGAATTCGCTCTCCTCGAGGGTGTCGTGATCCTCGAAGGCGTCGGCGCGGCGCGTCACGATCCGCCTGACGGTGAAGACGCCGTCCGCTTCGCCGAGGCGCGCGCTCAAGCCCCGGATCAACGCATCCTTGCCCGCGCCGCTGGGGCCGACGATGGCGACGAAAAGACCGTGAAGGGAGCGGGTTTGTTGCGATGCGTTCACTTCGACCATTCCCATCCGCGCGCGCCAGACCGCGCGCACGACCGGTTCGTTCTGGTGCGCGGAATGACGCGCAGGAACTGGCTGACATAGCCGATGATTCTCCGCCGCGCGTCGAGAATGTCCCATGCCGTCGCGCGCGCGACATCGATGACGCGTTCGCCGTCGGCGACGAGGATCCTCCCCTCGCCAACGAGATAATTGCCGATCGCCATTTTCAGAATCGACGACTTGCCGACCCCGGAAGGACCTCCAAGGACGACGCATTCGCCCGCGGCGACGGTAAACGAAACGCGGTGGACGACGGGCAGGCGGGCGCCGCCGTGCAGTTGCAGCGTGAAGGCCTTGGAAAGACCCTCGACGCGGAGCAATTCGTCGGCTTGAAGCGTGCTCATGCGGCGAGCACCGAGGACACGAGGAGTTGCGTATAGGGCGCCTGCGGATCGTCGAGCACGCGGTCGGTCAGGCCGCTCTCGACGACTTCGCCCTGTTTCATCACCAGGATGCGATGGGAGAGCACCCGCGCGACGGCGAGGTCGTGCGTCACCAGCACGACCGCGAGGCCCATGTCGGCGATCAGACCGCGCAGCAGGTCGAGCAGCCGCGCCTGGACGGAGACGTCGAGCCCGCCGGTCGGCTCGTCCATGAAGACGAGGCGTGGGCGCGTCACGAGATTTCGCGCGATCTGCAGGCGCTGGCGCATGCCGCCGGAATAGGTCGTCGGCGGATCGTCGACGCGGGTCGCGTCGATCTCGACGCGCCCCAGCCATTCCAGCGCTGTCCCGCGAATGCGCCCGTAATGGCGATCGCCGACGGCCATCAGCCGCTCGCCGATATTTCCGCCCGCCGAGACGCTCATGCGCAGGCCGCGCGCCGCATCCTGGTGGACGAAGCCCCAGTCGGCGCGCATCAGGGCGCGCCGCTCCGCCTCGATGAGCGAGGACAGCGCGCGCGTAGCGCCGTCGCGCAGGCGATAGACGACCTCGCCCGCGTCGGGCGCGAGCGCGCCGGCGATCAGATTGAGCAGCGTCGTCTTGCCCGAACCCGATTCGCCGACGAAGGGATGATTGCGGCCGTAGCCGCGCTGGGTGGAATAGGCCAGGCCGAGCAGGAAGCCCTCGTCGCCGCGCGCGAGCGTTTGCAGGCGCGTGTCGCGCGGGGCGGGAAATCCCGTGGGGTCGCGCGTGACCTCGGCGACCGGCGCGCCGGGTCCGGCGCTCACGTTGCCCTCGATCAGGTCGTCGCCGGCGATGATGTCCGCGACGCGCGGCATGGCGGCCTCGATTTCGGCGGGCGCCGTCGGTGCCGGCCAGTTCAACGTGGGCCGGCATGGCCTCTGCTGGGTCCATGCCGAACGCCTGATTCATAAACTCGATACGTTCACCGACGCCCAACGCGCCGCGCAACGCCGCATCCGCGTCTTGATCTGGCTGTTCTACCGCAGTCTCAAGGCTTGGCGCCGCAATCCGTCCCCAGAGCGCAAGGCGACCTTGTCGGCGCGTTTCGACCGCATCTTCGGCCACAAGACCGGCTTCGCCACTCTCGACCGCTTCCTGGCGCGCCTGCGCGCCAACAAGAGCGAATTGCTGATGGTGCTCGAAAGGCCCGATATCCCGCTGCACACCAATGGCTCCGAGAACGACATTCGCCGCCAAGTCGTCAAGCGCGAAATCAGCGGCGGAACCCGCAGCGACGCCGGCCGCGACTGCCGCGACGCCTTCCTCGGGCTCGTCAAGACCTGCGCCAAGAACGGCCTAGCCTTTTGGGAATATCTGGGCGCACGCCTCGCCGTCCCAGGCTGCCAGGAAATTCCCGCCCTCGCCCAAATCGTCAGCGCGCTCGCGCCCAGGCCGCCCTGATCGCCCGGACTTTTGCCCCTCTTATCGCCGAGGATTCGAATCCTGCGACCGGCGCCAAGCCTAATTGAGGCGACTCTTGTAGACGCGCGCGGCGAGCGCGTCCGGCGCGAAGCGCCTGGTTCCGCCTACGTCGAGGCGGCCGAACGAGCGCGGCCGCCGGCCGCGCCTGCAAAGGCGCCGGGAAATCTGCCCGGGTTGGCTCAAGCCGACCGTTTGAGAGGCGGTCGCGCGGCGGGCTCGCGGCGCTGTCGATCCGTTCGTTCGCGAGGGTCCGATCCGCCGTTCGCCTTCGCGCAGGCGGCAACCTGGTTTCGTCCGCCGCGTTTGGCCGCATAGAGCGCCTCGTCGGCCTTTTGCAGAGCCGCGGAGATGCAGTCGCCGGCCACGATCGGCGCGCATCCGACGCTCGCGGTCATGACGATCTCCCCGGCCGGCGTGGGAACCCTCATGGCTTCGATCAAGGCGCGAATGCTCTCCGCCGCTCGCAACGCCCTGTCTTCGTCGCAGCGCGCCAACAGGACCGCGAACTCCTCGCCGCCCAGCCGGCCCACGATGTCGACGCCCTCGCGCACGGATCGGGAAATGACTTCCGCGACGGCGACGAGAACCAAGTCGCCGACGCGATGGCCATGGGCGTCGTTGACGCGCTTGAAGTAGTCCAGATCGACAATGAGCAACGCGAGCGCCTCGCCGTGCCGTTCGGCGCGCAAGATTTCGCCTGCGGCGTCCGTCAGGAACGCGCGGCGATTGTCGAGGCCGGTGAGATCGTCCGTGCGCGCGAGCCTTTCCACCGAATCCTTCATTTTGACGATCGCGCGGATCGCATCGACGACCCCATAGGACATTATCGACGAGACGAGCGCGGAGATTTTCGCCGCTATGACCATGATGTCGCGCCGGTCCGCGGCATCCTGTCCCGTGGTCGCCCACGCCGCCAACCCCACCGACAGAACGACGGACGCGGCGGTTATGGCGAGGACGGCCAAGAGCACGTCGCGGCGGCTCTTAATTTGCGCCAATCTCCCGATCATAAGGAAACTCCGAGCTGCCGGCGCTTGCGGCCGCGCGAAAATAGTGGGCGTCCGTAAACGGTCCGTCTCCATGGTCTTCGAAACGGCGGGCGCCGACAAAAGCCTCGACGGATGGTTTCCAAATCGACACTACGTTTGGTCAGTGCGGCCGAAGTCTCAACGCCAGTAAAGAAACAGGCGCGACGGGTGGAAAAGGGGCGTTACGGCATCGTGTTTCTTAACAATTTCGAGACAGCTCGCTTATCCTCGACAGCGTCCGGCGCGGGCGCCGCGAGGCCCGCGCCCTTCCCTTCCCCTCGGGTTTCGTGTATGGCGCCGCACAATTGGGACGGCGCGGCGCAGGGGGTCCGCGTTTCGTCGCACGCCCGTCATCTTCGACATCGAGGAAAGACGCGGCCCCGGGCCGCTTTTGCCGAAATCCGCGCCGTGCTGGAAGCATAGTTTCGCATGAAGCTCCGAAACATCGCCATCATCGCCCACGTCGACCACGGCAAGACGACGCTGGTCGACCGACTGCTGCAACAATCCGGCGCGTTCCGCGAAAACCAGCGCGTCGCCGAGCGCGTGATGGATTCGAGCGAGCTCGAGCGCGAGCGCGGCATCACCATTCTGGCCAAGGCGACCTCGGTGGTGTGGAAGAACGTGCGCGTCAATATCGTCGACACGCCCGGCCATGCCGATTTCGGCGGCGAGGTCGAGCGCATCCTGTCGATGGTCGACGGCGCGATCGTGCTCGTCGACGCCGCCGAAGGGCCGATGCCGCAGACCAAGTTCGTCGTCGGCAAGGCGCTGAAAATCGGCCTCAAGCCGATCGTCTGCGTCAACAAGGTCGACAAGCCGGACGCGAGGCCTTCCGAAGTCGTGAACGAATGCTTCGACCTCATCGCCGCGCTCGACGCCACCGACGAGCAGCTCGATTTTCCCATCATCTACGGCTCGGCCAAGCAAGGCTGGATGGCGAATTCGCCAGACGGGCCTAGGGAAAACATGGCGCCGCTGTTCGACCTCGTGCTCAGCCACGTCGAGCCGCCCAAGGTCGGCGCCGGCGGCTTCCGCATGCTCGGCACGCTGCTGGAGGCCAATCCCTATCTCGGGCGCGTCATAACGGGGCGCGTGTTCTCCGGCTCGATCCAGACCAACGCGCCGGTCAAGGTGCTCGACCGCCAAGGCGACCTGGTCGAACAGGGGCGCGTCTCCCGAATCCTGGCGTTTCGCGGCATCGAGCGCGCGCCGATCGAGGAGGCGGTCGCGGGCGACATCGTCGCCGTCGCGGGGCTGGAAAAGTTCAACGTCGCCGACACCCTGTGCAGCCCCGAGGAAGTCGAGCCGCTGCATGCGCAGCCGATCGACCCGCCGACGCTGTCGATGACCTTTTCGGTCAACGACAGCCCGCTCGCGGGAACCGAAGGCGACAAGGTGACGAGCCGGGTCATCCGCGACCGCCTCTTCAAGGAGGCGGAGGGCAATGTCGCGCTGCTCGTCGACGCCGCGCCCAATTCCGACTCCTATGTCGTTTCCGGGCGCGGCGAATTGCAGCTCGCGATCCTCATCGAGACGATGCGGCGCGAGGGCTTCGAGCTCGGCGTCTCGCGGCCGAAGGTGTTGTTGCGCCGCAGCGAGGCGGGCGAACTCTTGGAGCCGATCGAGGAAGTCGTGATCGACGTCGACGAGGAGTACTCGGGCGTCGTGGTGCAGAAGATGAGCGAGCGCAAGGGCGAGATGATCGAAATGCGCCCCTCCGGCGGCGGCCGGCTGCGCCTCGTGTTCCTCGCGCCGACGCGCGGCCTGATCGGCTACCTCGGCGAATTGCTCACCGACACCCGCGGCGCCGCGATCATGAACCGCCTGTTCCACCATTGGGGCCAATGGAGGGGCGAGATCGCGGGACGGCGCAACGGCGTGCTGATCTCCAACGACGCCGGCGAAGCGGTCGCCTACGCCATGTGGAACCTCGAGGATCGCGGACCGATGATGATCGAGCCGGGCTGCAAGGTCTATCAGGGCATGATCGTCGGCCAGCACACCCGCGACAACGACCTCGAAGTCAACGTGCTCAAGGGCAAGAAGCTCACCAACATCCGCACCCATTCCAAGGACGAAGCCGTGCGCCTGACGCCGCCGATCCAGATGACGCTGGAAAAGGCGCTCGCCTATATCCAGGACGACGAACTGGTCGAGGTGACGCCGAAATCGATCCGCCTGCGCAAGTCCCTGCTCGACCCCCTCGAGCGCAAGCGCGCCGAGCGGGCGAAGGCGGCGTCGGTGGAGGGGGCGGCGTAGGGGGGCGTCGCGACTGTCCGCGGCTCGAGCGTGCGCTTTTCCGGCGGGTGGCCGTCTTTTCAAGGGCTTGCGTGACGAATTTCCGCCGCGGCGCGGCGGCGGGGCGGCCGCTGTCAGGGCGGCCGCCATTCTGGGAATTCGGATAACCGGCCCGCTCCACCCCCCCGGTAAGACACGGCTAATTCGGTGAATCGGTCGATTGCAAATGAATACCATTACCGCACGCATCTGGGAATGAAGCTGACTAGTTGCAACTCAAGGCTTTCCTACCAGGTCAAGAGCGGTGATTCGATGCGACCACGCAAACGCCTTATCTGACCATGGATTTAAATCGATAGTTTTCGGTATGAGATTCGCTAGCGCGGGCCCCGCTTTGTACAATATTAATGCAACGATCGCGGCGGCCGGAATTGATAATTGGACTTTCATTTCTTGCGGTATAATCGTTGGTATCTTTACCATTTCGCTAGCAAGAACGAACCCTTCGCCAGAATAGAACGCCGACATCAATTGGTTTGTCACATCCTTGCTGATCGATAAATTCCTGTTAAGCGCAAACACGATACGATCAAACCCGCTCTGCCTGATACTCAGAGATGGAATATTGCTTTCAATCATATTCCTCAACTTAGAAAATGGCCTGCTTTCTATTAGTCTGCGGTCGATGTCCACGTTTGGGTATTTCACAATCATCTCCCTTAGATCTTCGATGTTCTTCTTCCAATTACTCGTGTATGACAGCTGTATAGCTTGTACCCATGTCTCGTGCCAATCCTGATTATTTACCAATTTATTTATTAGCGCGTTCTTATCCTCCACGTCAATCGAAAATAACTGCTCAGTGCTAAGGATACTACGATCCGTCCGCCGCCTTATTGCGGCCTCAACGAGACGCTCTGCTTCGGAGGGCGAATTTGTCAATGCCGGAGTTGTAACATCGGCTTTTGCCAAGTCGGAAGACACCTTCATGTACGAAAAATTGACAGCGCGAAAAAGCAACACACGCAAGCTTTCGTCGCAGTTCTCTTCTATGTACTTCATGGCAACAGAGGAATTGTCGAAAACTATCCGCTGATTCCTAATATTTTGTAGAAACTTCGATGCCTTCAATCTAAGAAGGTTTTCTATCTTCGCGCTATCGTCTGCGGCAATAATATCTTCGAGGACGGTAACGAAATTGTTATGAAACTGATCAGCCTGCGGGTACGTTCGTATTATTCTTCCTTGGATTGCCATGAAATACTCCGCGACACTGGCTATTGCATTTGCGACACGTTCGTCATCAAGCGCTATTGAGAACGGATCGCGCAGCGCCTGCGCTGCATGGGTAGTGCCGCTAGACAATATACTGCTAACTGCTGCATTGAGGTATTCGATTTTATCCTTATCCAGAATTGTACTAAATACGGACCATCGAACGTCGGATCTGGACAGATTTTCGTGAAAAATACGTATGTAACTGCCCTCGCGTCGACTCTCCATAATTATTGGTGAATAGTTTCCTGGAACTTTGTTTATTACATTGCTTACCGCCGCCGTCTTCGCTTTAACGATCTCCGACCCTACAATAAGAAAACTCATAGAATCCAACGCCCAACCCTCAGTGACAAATACCGTCCCACCGAAAAGTATTTGCATTAGCGCATGAAGTCTTAGGCGAAGTAATATCCTTTGGCTCTTACTATCAGTTATCTCAGATATAGAAATCAATTTGCTGTCCAGGGCATCCGATAGTAAGAGTCGAGACATACGTCATCCCCCAAAAAAACTTACCGCGACACGCCCGTATTTACCTATTGGACATCTCGTATCGGCCTGTCGGGTGCCCGCTCACGTTCGGTCGTCCATTCGCAGTCTTGCGCCTGCCATCGTCGTGCTTACTGTCAATGTCAAGCCGTCACGAGGTCGCCAGCGTGGGTGCCTTGGCTAAGGCGCTCGGGCGCGATTACAGCAACGTTTACGCCGACGTTCAAGCCTTGACGGCCGCCGGACTTCTCGACGCCGCGGACGGCGGCGTGCGCGCCAATTACGACGCGATCGAAACGAAAATCGCGATTTGCGAGCACGGGCGATCCGCGACGGAGCGTCGTGCGCGCCGCGCCGCTTGTCCGCCGCAATTGCGGCGCATGGAACGCCGCAGGCGTTGCTTCGCGGCGAGGATTTCCGCTCCGGCGGATCGAATCCAGCCGCCAAGCGCGCTGCCTAATCCTTCCCCTCCGGCGACGCGTCATGCGCGCCCTCAAGAGTTGCGCCGCGTCGCATTGTCTTAAAGAGCCCCCGATGTCCCTGCCCGATTCGCATCCGCGTCTTTTCAAGCGCGCCTACAGTCCCGGCGAACTCGTCGCCGACGGATTCGTCCATGTGGTCGCGCTGATCGCGGGCGTCGTCGGCTTCTCCCTGCTGTTCGCGAAGGCCTCGCTCCACGGCGGGGTCGGCGAGGCGCTGGCGATCGCGGTCTACGCCGCCGGCTTCTTCCTGCTGTTCGGCTTTTCCTTGGCCTACAACATGACGCCGGCTTCGCCGGTGAAATGGATCTTGCGGCGCTGCGATCACTCGGCGATCTACGTGATGATCGGCGGCACCTACACCGCGCTGCTGTCGCAAGTGCACGATCGCCTGTGGGCGGTCGGACTGGCCGCCTTCGTCTGGTGCGGCGCGCTGGTCGGCGTCGCGCTGAAACTGTTCCTGCCCGGCCGTTTCGACCGTGTCGCGATCGGCGTCTATCTCGCGCTCGGCTGGTCGGCGATCGTAGCGATCAGGCCGCTGGTCGCCGCGCTGCCGGCTGAGACGCTCGCGCTCGTTGTTCTCGGCGGCGTCATCTATTCGATCGGCGTCGCGTTCCATCTCTGGCACAGCCTGAAGTTCCAGAACGCGATCTGGCACGCCTGCGTCGCCCTCGCCGCCGCCTGCCACTTCGCCGGCGTGGCCTGGGCGCTCGGTCAAGCGGCCTGAGGCGCGACGCGCGAGCGCGACCCTCGCTCGGCGTTGAGCGGCGCGCGCGCCTCTTTGACGCCGCAGTCTCGTGTTGGCATGATGCGCGTTCGAAAGGGAGTCCTGAAGTGACGCTTCCGCGATTGCTGCTGGCCGCGGTCTTCGCCGCCGCCACGGCGCCGGCCATGGCGGCCGACCTGCCCGCGCTGCCGTCGCTGGCCGCCGATCCCGAGACGCAGGCGCCGAACTGGAAGGGTTTCTACGTCGGGACCGAACTCGCCGTCGCTTCGTTCAAGGGCGCGAAGGGCGCCGTCGGCGGCGACGTTTTCGCCGGCTACGATCGCCGCTTCGACAACAACGTCGTGCTCGGCGTGCGCTTCTCCACGGGCTACAGCCCGTGGATGTTTCCGGGCGGCGCAATCCGGGGCTTCGATTTCGCCGAGACGAGCGTCAAGCTCGGCTACGAAATGGGCCGTCTCACGCCCTATGTCGTGACCGGCGCAGTGCTGGCCAGACCGACGAATTTCGGCGGCGGCCCCGCCGGCGCCAACGATTCGCTCAACGGCGTGTTCGGCGGCCCTGGCGCGTTGCAAGCGGTGGGGACGGCCGGCGTCGGCTTCGATTACGCCGTCACCAACAATGTCCACGTCGGGCTCGAAGCGACGGTCAACAACGGCGGCCCGTTCGGCGTCGGCGCTTTCGGCCATTGACGGCGTCGGCGCCGCGGTTGCTTTCGGCGTCGCGGCGCGATAGGTCATCGACCTCCTTCCGAGATGCGGACCCCATGCAGACTTTGAATCGCCGGGCGTTGCTGGTGAGCGTGGTCGCCGCCGCCGGCGCGCGCCTCATTCGGCCGGTCCTCGCCCAAGCGCCCCCCGCGGCGGCGCCCATTTCGCCCGCCTTCGCCTACAGCGACGTCGTCAGGCGCGCGCACGAGCTCGCCGACTCGCCGTTCGACGCTTCGATTCCCCCGCTTCCCGAGGGAATCGCCGCGCTCGATTACGACGCCTGGCGCGACATCCGCTTCCGATCCGACCAGCCGCTGCTCGGCCAGCCCGGCGCGAGCTTCCGACTCGAACTGTTCCACCTCGGCCATCTCTACAAGCGCCCGGTCGTCGTCAACGTGTTGCGCGACGGCATTCCCGCGCCCGTGCCCTACGCGGCCAATCTCTTCGATTACGGCCGCAACAAAATCCCCAGCGCTCTGCCGATCAATCTCGGCTTCGCCGGCTTTCGCCTGCGCTATCCCCTCGACGCGCCCCACGTCATGGACGAGGTCATCGCTTTTCTCGGCGCGAGCTACTATCGCTTTCTCGGCCGCGGCCAGCGCTACGGCCTGTCGGCGCGCGGCCTCGGCGTCGGCTCGGGCGCGCGCGCCAACGAGGAATTCCCCTTCTTCCGCGAATTCTGGATCGAGACGCCCGATCCGGCGGCCGAACGCATCGTGGTTCACGCGCTGCTCGACGGCGAGTCGGCGACCGGCGCCTTCCGCTTCGAGATCGTTCCCTCGGTGGAGACCAGCGTCGACGCGACCGCGACGCTGTTCGCGCGCCGCTCGATCGCCGCGCTCGGCATGGCGCCGCTCTCCTCGATGTTCCTGAAGGGCAAGAACGACCATCGCGTCAACGACGACTTCCGCACGGAGTTGCACGATTCGGACGGCCTGCTGATGCACACCGGCGCGGGCGAGTGGATCTGGCGCCCGCTCAGCAACCCCGCCTCGCCGGCGGTGTCCACTTTCCTCGACAACAACGTGCGCGGATTCGGGCTCGTCCAGCGCGACCGCTCGTTCGATCACTACCAGGACCTCGACCTCGCCTACGAGCTCAGGCCCAGCTACTGGATCGAGCCGCGTGAGGGCTGGGGGGAAGGCGGCGTCGAACTGACGGAACTGCCGACCGACAACGAAAGCAATGACAACATCGTCGCCGCCTGGACGCCCAAGGAGACTTTCGAAGCCGGCCGCTCGATGAGTTACGGCTACCGCGTCACCGCGCTGACCAACGATTCGCGGCTGACGCCGGGCGCGCGCGCGGTCAACACCTTCCACACCGAGCCGCACGCGCTCGGCGCCGCCGAAGCGCCCCCGCCCGGCGCCACCCGTTTCCTGATCGATTTCTCCGGCGGCGATCTCGGCTATTACCTCAGCGACCCGTCTCTCGTCCAAGTGGTGGCGACGACTTCGGCGGGCCGCGTCCTGCGCGCGTTCCTCGCGCCCAACACGCATATCAGCGGTTTTCGCGCCGGCGTCGACGTCGCGATCGACCCCGGCCAGACCTGCGACGTGCGCGTGTTCCTGCGCGCCGCCAACAAGGCGCTGACGGAGACCTGGACCTTCCCCTGGCGGGCGTGAGGACGCCGCCTCGCTTTCATGCCGCGGAGGGTTCGCTCGAGCGCCTTCCCGCTCGATGCGCCCTAGCCTCGCAACGACTCGTCGATGCGCCCGAACGCCTGCGCGGCGAGAGTGCGCGCGCTCCAATTCTTCGCTTCGCTCATAGGCCGAGCCCGCGCAGCAGCCGCGGCGCGCTCGCGCCGGCGCCGGCCGCCTCCGCCATGAACAGACTCTTCAGCGTCGGCAGCCGATCGGCGATGCGCAGGCCGAAGTCGCGCGCCAAGCGCAGCGGCCGGGAATCGTTGGAGAACAGCCGGTTCAGCGCGTCCATGCCGAGGCTCGAAGCGACGACGTCGAAGCGCCGCGCGCGCTGATAGGTCTCGAGCGTCGCGGCGTCGCCGGGATCGAGGCCGAGACGCAACGAAGCGGCGACGGTCTCGGCGAGCGAGGCGACGTCGCGCAGGCCGAGATTGAGCCCCTGCCCCGCTATGGGGTGCACGACATGCGCGGCGTCGGCGACGAGCGCGATGCGCTTGCCCACGAAGCGGCGCGCGAAACGGAAGCTGAGCGGGAACGCCTCGACGCGCGAGGCGACCCGGATCGCTCCCAGCTTCGGCGTGAAGCGCCGTTCGAGCTGGCGCAGAAAATCCTGCGGCGCCAAACTCAGCAAGATCTTGGCGTCGGCGTGGCTCTCGTTCCAGACGACGCTCGATCGACGCCCCGGCATCGGCAGGATGGCGAACGGGCCGGCCGGCAGGAAGTGCTGCTCGGCGCGCCCGTGGTGATCGCGCTCGTGCCCGATGGTGGCGACGATGCCGGACTGGCCGGTATCCCAGCCCACGGTCGGAATTTCGGCCAGAGCCCGCAGCTTGGAGCGCACGCCGTCGGCGCCGACGACGAGCCGCGCGCGCAAGACTTCGCCGCCGGCGAGATCGATCCGCGCGACGTCCCGGCCCGGCGCGAAGCCTGTGACCGCTTGCCTGATCGTCTCGACGCCGAGCGCGGCGGCGCGCCAGGCGAGCGCGGCGGCGACATCGTCATTGAACGCCATGTGCGCGAGCGGCTGCGCTTGCAGCGCGTCGAATTTCAGCTGCTCCAGCCGCACCGCGTCGCTCGGCGCGCCGTCGTAGATCGCCATCTGCAGGATCGGCTGCGTCAGCGGCTCCAGCGCCTCCCACGCGCCGACGCGCTCCAGGAGATGGCGCGTTCCGGCCGCCAGCGCGACGGTGCGCAGATGGCCGTCGCCGCGCCCGGGACGCGGATCGACGACGGCGATGGAGACGGCGCTCCCCAGCGCCTGCTTCAACGCCGCCGCGAACGAAAGCCCCGCCGGACCGGCGCCGGCGACGACGATGTCGAAAACGCGCGGCGCGGACGCGTTCAAGCGCGAAGGCGGAGATGGCGTCATGGCGTCATTGTCGGCCAGCGGGCGCCGCCGCGCAAGCGCGCGCGGCGTCGCGGCGACGCCGTAACGCGTAACGAAGAAAATTCTTACCGGCGGCGCGTTGGCTGACCCGACGCTTGACGAGGCGGGCGCCGCCCGGCAATTAGGCGCCGTCGACGCCTCGCCGGCAGGATCGCCATTCAACGCCTCTCGTCAAACGCCTGCGCCATAGAATTGAATATATGGCGTTTTTAGCGCTCGCCGCCCTTATCCGCGCCCTGCCTTTGGAGACGGCTTCAAGATGGTCCGGCGCCGGCTGGCGTCTCATCGCCCCCTCCCGCCTCGGTTGCGCGCGCCGTCGACCTTCCGCTGTACGCGTTTCGGGTCAAGCGCGTGAGCGACGCCCGCTTCTCGATCAGGGTCGAGGAAGTGGCGGCGCCGCGCACCCATGATCGCAACGCCGACATTGCGGCGGCGACGCGCAACCTGCAGGCGACGCTCGAGGCGATGATCCGCGAGGCGCCGGAGCAATGGATGTGGGCGCATCGCCGCTGGGATTGAAAATTCAGCGGCCAGTCTTCGCCGAAGCGAGTCGCGCGTCAGGTCCCGTCCACTCGGGGACGCCCGGCGTCTTTGGCTGCGCTTTTCAGGGTTGCGCGCGCCGGCGATAACAGCGAGAAACGGACAGGGCCAAAGGGGCGGAGAGAGAAGTTGTGCGGCATTGCGGGAGTCTTCGCGCGGCAGGGACGCGGGCTGGACTCGCTTATTTTAGATCGGCTTGCCGACGCGCTTGCGCACCGCGGCCCCGACGATGCCGGTCGATACGAGAATCATTCGATTGGCTTGATCAATACGCGCCTGGCGATTATCGACCTCGAAACAGGGAACCAGCCGTTTGAGGCTCCGAACGGCAGCGTCCTCGTCGCCAATGGTGAAATTTACAACGATCTGGATATTCGGCGGGACCTCGCCGAGGCGCCGTACAAGACCGGATCGGATTGCGAGTCGCCGCTTCATTTATACTGCGAAAAAGGACTTGCTTTCGCCGATCGGCTGCGCGGGATGTATGCGATCGCCATTTACGATAAGCCCAACGAGAAACTGGTTCTGAGTCGCGATCCGTTCGGCATCAAACCACTTTATTACGTTTCTGCGCCGGATTATTTCGCCTTCGCTTCCGAGGCGCAGGCCCTTATAGCCGCCGGATTGGCGACCAATCATATGACATTGCAGAAGCGTTCGGAGTTGTTGCAACTGAAATTCACGACAGGGCGGGAAACGATATTTTCCGACATTCGCCGTGTCTCGCCAGGCGAGACGCTCGTTATTCAGAATGGCCAGATTGTCGCGCGCCGCCTCCGGCGCGCCCTGCCCATGAAGCGTTCCGCCGCTGCGCGCGGCGCGAATTTTTCGCAACAGCTTGACGATATTCTCGAAGAAAGCGTTCGGGCGCACATGCGTTCTGATGTGCCTTACGGATTGTTTCTTTCCGGAGGCATCGACTCATCCATCCTTCTCTCGGCGATGGCGCATATCGCCGCCAAACCGATCATTGCGTTGACGGCGACATTCCCGGACAGCCGCGCCGCGGACGAAAGCGCAGCGGCGCGGCGCGTGGCGAAAGCGGTCAGGGCGGAGCATCATCTCGTTGAACTCACGAGAAACGACTTTTGGGACGCCTCGCCGCGGGTCGCCGCCGTGTTGGATGATCCCACCACCGACGCGGCGGCGTTGCCGACCTTCAAGCTGGCGGGCCTCGCCAAAGACAAAGGCCTCAAGGTCGTTCTCAGCGGCGAAGGAGCCGACGAGATTTTCGGCGGATACAGCCGTTATCGTCGCGCGACATGGCTATGGGGTCTGCTCGCGCGCAGGTCACGAGCCCACGGCGTATTCGATAAAATGATCGGCCAAAAACCGATGTTCGAGAATTGGCGCGACGGACTGCGCAAGACCGAACGAGAAGAAAACTGCGCGCAACGTTCGTCGATGCAGAGACTTCAGGCCGTGGATTGCGCGGAATGGCTGCCGAACGACTTGCTGGTCAAGCTTGATCGCTGTCTTATGGCGCACGGCGTCGAAGGCCGCACGCCGTTTGTAGACACCGTGGTGGGGCCTTACGCTTTCGATTTGCCGGACAATATGAAGGTCCGAGGCAAGATGGGAAAATGGCTGTTGCGGCAATGGTTGTCGAAGAACCTGCCTGAAGCCGACGCCTTTGGCAAGAAAACAGGATTTAACCCCCCTATCGGCGAATGGATCGATGCTTACAAGGCGGCTTTGGAAAGCCTCGTGTTGGCTCAACCTGGAATAGCCGAAATGTCGATAAATGACGTTGTTCGACAATCGTTTGCCCAACCTTCCAAGAATCCGCAAGCGGCATGGAGCCTAGTGTTCTATGCTTTGTGGCACTCTCACCACGTCCTCTGCGTGCCGGCTGACGGCAGCGCGGGCGACGTTCTGTCGGAAGCCGCGAAAAGAGGCTAGGCAATGCGCGTCTTGCAAGTCATGTCCGGGGCCAAAGTCGGGGGCGCAGAAAGGTTCTTTGTCGATCTGGTGTCTGCATTGCATCGCGCGGGACTTCAACAACAGGTCATTATTCGCCGTAATGAAGCGCGGGCCCAGAGTTTGCGTCAGGCCGGCGTTGAGCCTGTCGAGCTTCCCTTTAGGCGATTTTTCGATTTTACTACACGGTGGAAATTGAAACGTTGCATTGAAGCGTTTCGCCCCGACATCGTGCAAACGTGGATGAGCCGGGCGAGCGCGGTATGTCCCGCCGGTTCTTTTATTCACGTCGGATGGCTGGGCGGGTATTACAAAATGAAACATTTCAATCACTGCGACGAGCTGATTGGCGTCACCCGAGACCTTGCCGAAAACGCCGTTGGAAAAGGATGGCCGCGGCGGCAGGTGCACTATTTGCCCACTCTGGCGTCCGATGCGCCCCAACCGCGTTTGCGTCGCGCGGATTTCGATACGCCCGACGACGTTCCCCTCATTCTGGCGCTTGGGCGTTTGCATGAGGAAAAGGGGTTCGACGTACTATTGAAGTCTCTAGTCGAAGCGCCGAACGCATTTCTCTGGTTGGCGGGTTCCGGGCCTCGGGAAAATGAACTCAAGGCGTTGACGAACAAACTCGGACTTGAATCCCGCGTTCGGTTCCTGGGCTGGCGCGACGACCGCGCGGCCTTGTACGCCAGTTGCGATATGTGCGTAATGCCGTCGCGCGCCGAACCTTTCGGCACCGTCATGATCGAGGCTTGGGCCTATCGTCGTCCAATCATCGCCGCGGCGGCGCTCGGCCCGCGCGCGCTTATCAAGCATGAAGAAAATGGCTTGCTCGTTCCGATTGACGACGCGCCAGCTCTGGCAGCCGCCATACGGCAAGTTATCGAGCGCCCCGGTCTGGCGAGAACTTTGGCGGCGGCCGGAAGGGAGGCTTATGAAGCTGATTATACCGAAGCTAAAATCGTCAGTCGCTATCTGGCCTTCTATCAAGCTTTGCTGAAGACGCGCTGAAGTTATAAACGCTCAGTAAGAGTGTTTGGAATGACTTCGCCGGGTTCTCTTCCGGCCGGTCACGCGCCTTCCCTTTTCGCCGCGATTTATGCCAAGGCGGCAACGGCGGGCGCGTTCGCCGGAGGCGTGCAGGGTCATTGCTCACGGGCGTTGCGAGACGCCGGGCGAAGCTCGCGGCCGGCCGCCGAGCGGCGAGCCGCAGACGATGGACGAGGCGCTCCCGCCGCGCGGCGCCCCGCGCCGACGCCCCCAGCGCATCAAAAGCGAGTCGGACCCGTGGCCGGATGCGATGTCGCCCTCTGGCCGTAATAGGCGGCGGGGCCATGCTTGCGCTTGAAATGTTTGTCCAGCAGCTCGCTCTCGATTGCGCCTAGGTCGGGCGCGAGTTGCAACGACATTAAGGCGATGTGCGCGATGCACTCGACGGCGACCGCAGCCTCGACCGCCTGGCCGACAGTCGCGCCCCAGGTGAACGGCGCGTGGCGATTGACCAGGACGCCGGGACAACTCTTCGGATCGAGTTCGCTGAACCGCTGCACGATGACATTGCCCGTTTCCCACTCGTAGGCCGAGGCGATTTCCTCGGCCGTCATCTTGCGAGTGACGGGCACGTCGCCATTGAAATAGTCTGCATGGGTCGTGCCGAAGATCGGGATTGGCCGGCCGGCCTGAGCGAAAGCCGTGGCGCAGGAAGAGTGCGTGTGCACGACCCCCCCAATGCCTGGGAACGCCAGGAAGAGTCTGCGGTGCGTCGGCGCGTCCGATGACGGATTGAGGCCTCCTTCGACCTTGTTTCCGTCGAGATCGACCAACACGATGTCGTTCGGCTCGAGCGCGGCGTAGTCCACGCCGCTGGGCTTGATGGCGAAGATTCCCTTCGATCGGTCGATGGCGCTCGCATTGCCGAACGTGAGGTTGATCAGCCCGTGACGCGGCAGAGCGACGTTCGCTTCATAGGCTTCGCGTTTGAGTTCCTTGAACATGATCCGATCGAACTCTTGGAAGAAACAGCCGGCGCACACGATTAGGCGGCGCTTCCTCGGCTCCGCGTTTCCTCAGGCGCGGATGCCCTGCGCGAGGTGGTAATAGACCTCGTTGTCGCGCAAATCCTGCTTGAAGCCGCGGAGCTTCGTTTCCGCGTCGATCACCGCAAGTTCGATTCCGGCGATCGTCGCGAAATCCTCGAGCATCTCGGTGGTGACGCTGTAGCTGTAGCACGCATGGTGCGCGCCGCCGGCCAGGATCCAGGCCGCGCAGGCCGTCTTGAAGTCGGGCTGGCACTCCCACACCGCGCGAGCGACAGGAAGGTTCGGGAGCGGCGGCGGCGTTACCGCGACGACCGCATTCGCCACAAGCCGGAAGCGGTTGCCGAGATCGATCAGGCTCGCATTGACCGCCGGTCCGGTCGACGCATTGAACACGAGGCGAGCCGGATCCTCCTTGCCGCCGATGCCGAGCGGGTGAATTTCCAACGAAGGTTTGTCGGCGGCTATCGAAGGGCAGACCTCGAGCATGTGGGCGCCGAGGACCTGATGCCCCTCCGGCGACAGGTGGTAGGTGTAGTCCTCCATGAAGGACGTGCCTCCCGGCAGCCCTGCCGCCATGACCTTCATCGCCCGGATGAGCGCAGCCGTCTTCCAGTCGCCTTCGGCGCCGAAACCGTAACCTTCGGCCATCAGGCGCTGCGACGCGAGGCCGGGCAACTGCCTCAGCCCGTGCAGGTCCTCGAAATTCGTGGTGAAGCCTTTGAAGCGCTCGCCTTCGAGGAAGGCCCGCAGGCCGAGTTCCAGTCGTGCGCCGTAGCGTAGCGATTCGTGACGCTCTCCCCCCTTCCTCAGTTCGCGCGCCACTGCGTAGCGGTCCTCGTATTCATCCACGAGTCTCGACACGTCGGCGTCCGCAACCGCGTTCACGGCGGCTGCGAGACCGCCCACGCCGTAGCCGTTGGTGGAGAAGCCGAACTTCATTTCGGCCGAAACCTTGTCGCCTTCGGTCACCGCCACTTGACGCATATTGTCGCCGAAGCGGCAGAATTTGGCGCCTTGCCAGTCATGCCAGGCCCGGGCCGCTCGCATCCACGCGCCGATACGGTCCAGCGCTTCCGCGTCGGACCAGTGGCCGACGACGACCTTTCGGGCAAGGCGCATGCGTGTGTGGATGAAGCCCGCCTCGCGGTCGCCATGCGCCGACTGGTTGAGGTTCATGAAATCCATGTCGATCGTGCCCCAAGGCAGATCGCGGTTGAATTGCGTATGGAAGTGTAGGAACGGCTTGTCGAGCGCGTTGAGGCCGCGAATCCACATTTTCGAAGGCGAAAACGTGTGCATCCAAAGGATCAAACCGGCGCAGTTCTCGTCGGAGTTGGCGTCGATGCAGAGCTTTGTGATCTCGTCCGGCGTGGTGAGCAGGGCCTTGAATACGGTCTTCAACGGCAGCTTCTTCGAATTCGCGAGCGCTTTCGCGATGTGCTGCGCGTCGGCGGCCACTTCCTTCAACGGACCGGGCCCGTACAGATGCTGCGAACCGCAGACGAACCAGATTTCAGGGTTGGCAAGGTTGATCATGACGCCGTCCTTGTGCGAGGTGATTCGAAAATGCGGTCTCCGAGCCGCGATGATCGTTCCGCCCGGAAGAAGCGGGCCTACGCATGTTGCGCGTATTTGATCTCGATCAGCCTCTTCATGAGCTTCGACAAATCGGCGGACTTGTTCAGGCCGCCGAAGCTGTCGTGAAGATCGCGATAGAGCGCGTAGAGCTGATTGTAAACCTTCTGGTTGGCTGGGTCGGGATCATAGTGGTCCGGCCGAAGAGACGTCATGGCCGCCTGCGCTTCGACGAAACTCGGGTGAGCCCCCGCCAACACGGCGGCTGCAATGGCCGAACCCAGCGCGCAGGTCTGGCTGGAGGCCGCCACATGCATCGTACGGCCGGTCACATCCGCGTAGATTTGCATCAGCAGCGGGTTCTTCTCGGCGATGCCGCCGGTGCAGACGACGCGGTCGATCCGCACTCCATAGTCCTGGATTCGCTCGATGATCACGCGCGCGCCGAACGCCGTCGCTTCGATCAGGGCGCGATAGATTTCGGCCGCAGTGGTGTAAAGGGTCTGGCCGACCAGCAGGCCCGAGAGCAATTGGTCGACCAGGATGGTCCGGTTGCCGTTGTTCCAGTCGAGCGCGATGAGGCCCGACTGCCCGGGTTTGTGCTTGGCCGCCTCGGCGGAAAATTGCGCATGGAGCTGAGGGTCGCCCCCGCACACGACCTCCACCCACCATTTGAAGATGTCGCCGACCGCCGATTGGCCGGCCTCGATGCCGTAGAAGCCGGGCAGAATGGCGCCCTTCACGATCCCGCAAATGCCGGGAATGTCTTCGACCTTCTTGTCCGCCGAAACGACCGCGGTGTCGCAGGTCGAGGTGCCGATCACCTTGACCAGGACGCCTTCGCGAGCGCCGCATCCGATCGTTCCGTAATGCACGTCGAACTCGCCGATGGCGATCGGAACGCCCGCAGGCAGGCCGAGCTTCTCCGCCCATGCGGGGCAAAGCGATCCGGCCGGTTCGGAGGCGTCGTAGGCCTTGTCGTAGAGCCGGTCGCGCAGGTCGGCCAAGCGCGGATCGAGCATGGCGAGGAACGCCTTGTCGGGCAGGCCGCCCCAATCGTCGGCGTAGAGAGCCTTGTGGCCGGCGGCGCAGACGCCGCGCTTGACGAGCCGTGGGTCTGTGACGCCGGCAAGTATGGAGGGAATCCAATCGGCGAATTCGACCCAGGAATAAGCCGCCTCGAAGACGGCGGGAGCGACGGCGAGGCAATGCCAGATCTTGGACCACCACCATTCCGAGGAATAGGTCCCGCCACATTTGGCGATGAACTGCGGGCGATGGCGCGCCGCAAGCTCGGTGATCGCCTTGGCTTCGCGCCAGCTCGTGTGATCCTTCCACAGCCAGCATTGGGCGTTCAGATCGTCCTTGAACGCAGCGTCGAAGGCCAGCGGGCGGTTCGCTCGGTCGACCGGAATCGGGCTCGACCCCGTCGCATCGACGCCGACGCCGACCACCCGCGCGGCGTCGAAGCCCGGCTTCCCTTGGGCGGCGGCGAGCGCGCCCCTGACGCTGCGCTCGAGGCCGAACAGATAGTCGCCGGGATACTGCCGCGCGACTTGATGATCGTCGGCGTCGAGCAGGACGCCCTGATTGCCGCTGGGGTAGTCGACGACGCAGCTGCCGACCTCGGCGCCGTCCGAGCAGCGTACGATCAGCGCGCGCACTGAGTTCGTGCCGAAATCGATGCCTAGAGAAAACACGACGGACCCTCAAAAAAAAGCGAAGCGTGCGCTTCGACAACCGGAATTTGCGCGCTGTCCTCGATCGGCGCAAGGGCGTTGACGCCGACAAATGAAGCGAACAAATCGTCGGCCCGCGCAAAACCCCGGCCTGACGCGGCAGGACCTTCGATTTCATCGATCCGACGCCGAGCGTCGCAACCCTGCTTCACAGACGGCGGAACGCCGCCTTTGCGGACACGAGCCACTCTGCGCTCCCTTTTCCCGATGCGTTGGCGGCTTTTCGAGAAGCACAGCTCTTAGCACAGGCAATAACATCATACAATATGGTTATTGTGGTTGCCGCGGGCGTCGCGGGGCTGGCGAAGCCTGGGGATCGCGAAGGATTGGAGCGAGCGGCGGCCCATCGCGGACGTGTCCCGTCGACCGCCGCGACAGGGGCCGAGCGCCGAGTCGCAGGCCGATCCTACAGTCGAGGAGCGCGGCGACCTTCGAGCGGCGGCGGGCGAATCGCCGGACGCGTCGAAGTCGCATCGGCGCGTCGAGCGCGCCGACGCCCGATCGCCTCGACAAAGGCTTGGGACGCTGTTGACGGCCTCGGCGAAATAGTCATATTATGTGACTAATGGATATCGCGATGGGACGCGATGGAAACTCGTTCGCACTCAGGCGGAGAGTTTCGGAGTGGAAGTGGAGGACTTCATGAACAGGTTGAAATATTTGTTGGGCGCGGCGGTAGGCGCCGTCGCGTTGGCGGCTCTTACCGTGTCGGCGTCGGCGCTGACGGTCGGCTTCTCGCAGGTCGGGCACGAGAGCGACTGGCGCACGGCCTTCTCCAAGAGCATGCAGGATACCGCGAAGGCGGATGGAATCGATCTCAAATTCTCCGACGCCAACCAGAAGGAGGAGGACCAGCTCAAGGCAGTGCGCTCGTTCATCTCCGAGAAAGTGGACGCCATCGTCATCGCCCCGATCGTCGTCACCGGCTGGGATCAGGTGCTCAAGGAAGCGAAGGCCGCCAACATTCCGGTCTTCATCGTCGATCGCGACGTCGACACCGCGGACAAGTCGCTGTTCGTCTGCCGCATCGCGGCCGACTTCAATCTTGAAGGCAAGCTCGCCGGCGCATGGGCCGCGCAGGCCCTCAAGGGCAAGGGCAACATCGTCGAACTCGTAGGCACGGTCGGTTCCGCCGCTGCGGAATATCGCAGGACCGGCTTCGCGGCCGTTCAGGCGCTGTTCCCGCTGATCAAGACCGTCAAGTCGCAGAGCGGCGACTTCACGACCCAAGGCGGCAAGGAAGTGATGGAAAGCTTCATCAAGGCCACCGACGGGCTGAAAGACATCAAGTTGGTTTGGGCGCACAACGACAACATGCTGCTGGGCGCCATCCAGGCGATGAAGGAAGCCGG
>JBEKAL010000014.1:0-25511 GCA_050015935.1 Roseiarcus sp. | reverse complement strand
GCGCGCTCGCGAGCGGCCTGCTCCGCCGCAGTTGCGCTGCCTCCAAGCGCTCGCCCGCCAGCGCGCAACAATCCCGCGCGCCTTCGACACAATCGCTTGACAATTCTCGCGCCATATAAGGCGGGGTGAGGGCGCGGATGATTGGCCGCAGACTCCGCCCACTGCGTCAATCCGCCGCCACGCGCGAACCCCACGAATTTCATACGTCCTTCGACGGTCGGCGGCCACATCGGCCCGTCGCCGTCAAGCCGCTGCGCGGCTGCTTGGCTCCGCTACGCCCGCTACGCTGTGACTGCGCCGCGCCGATGTGGCGCGTTTGTTTCCATGATCTTTGCTGCGGAAAACCGGCCCGGCGGGCCGGCTTCGCATAGCAAAGATCATCGAAGCCAAGAGCCTGAGCCGAGCGGAGGGGTCAATGTTTGCGAGTGAAACGAGCAACCCGCGAAGCGGGCGCGCCACGCGCGACATGTGTGCCGGGCATGGATCAGGCACAGCGGACTGCGAAGGTATTGAATTCTGCGTGCCGGAATCCGCCAACGATTCCAGCGCAAGCCGACGTCACCCGCTCCGCACGCTCAGTTCGTCGGGCGTGGCGAAACGCGTGAGCCGCGCCGCGCCGGACGCGACGTCGCGCCAGCGCTCCACGTCGAATTCGAAAACCGCCAGGCCGGCCGTCGGGAATTTGCCGGCCATGCGCGGCGCGTCGCTCTTGGCGCCGCCGCCGGCCAAATGGTTGGCGAGATCGCCGAGGCCGGGATTATGGCCGACGAGCATGACGCTCGGCGCGGTATCGGGAAGCGCGCGGACGATCGCCTGAAGCATGGCGCGCGTCGCGTCGTAGAGGCTCGGCTCGGCGCGCGCTTCGAGCGGGCGCGGCCACGCCTTCATGACGATCGCCGCCGTTTCCCGAGCGCGCGCCGCGCCCGAGCAGATCACGAGATCCGGGATCATGCCGGCTTCGGCGACGAAGGCGCCGATGTGCGCGGCGTCGCGCCTCCCGCGCTCGATCAGGGCGCGGTCGTAATCGTTGCGCCCCGAGGAAGGGATCGCCTTGGCGTGTCGGAGGAGCAACAGACAGCGCATCGGGCGAACTTAGAATTAGGCGGGGGCGAAACGCAAGCGGGCTACGACGAACGCTGGCGGCGGTTGAGAAAAGCCGGTCGTTCGAATGGACGCGCGTCCTATTCGTTCTTCGACAAAGGCGCCGCGAAGCGGCGGGATGGGCTTCTTTTAGGTCGCGTTCGCGCGCGCCGCCGATCGCCTCGGCCCGGCCTTGCGTCAGTTCATCGCGCTCTTCACGGTTTCGACCAACTGCTTGAGCGTGAAGGGTTTGGGCAAGAACAGGAATTCCTGCCCCTCCGGCAGATTCTTGGCGAAGGCGTCGTCGGCGTATCCGGAGACGAAAATGATCTTGGCGTTCAGTCCGCGCCGGCGCAGCTCGATCAGCATGGTCGGACCGTCCATTTCCGGCATGATGACATCGGAAACGATCAGATCGATCTTGCCGCCCGCGGACTCGACGACGCGCATCGCGTCGGCGCCCGATTCGGCTTCGAGCACGGTATAGCCGCGCGAGGCGAGCGCACGGGAGGCGAAGGAGCGCACCGCCTCTTCGTCCTCGACGAGGAGGATCGCGCCGTGTCCGGTGAGATCGGCGGCAGGTTTGGCGGCTTCCCTTTTCGCCGGCTCGGCGACCGGATCGGGGATGTGGCGCGGCAGCAGAATGCGGAACGTCGTGCCGACGCCCGGCTCGCTTTCGCAAAAGACATAGCCGCCGGTCTGCTTGACGATGCCGTAGACCATGGAAAGGCCGAGACCGGTGCCCTTGCCGACCTCCTTGGTGGTGAAGAAGGGCTCGAAAATCTTGTCGCGCACCGCGGCGGGAATTCCGTGGCCGTTGTCCTCGACCTCGATCAGGACGTAGTCGGCGGGCGCCAGCGCCTTCTCGTTGAACGCCGCGCAGTCCGCCGCGGCGACGTTGCGCGTGCGCAGCACGATTCGCCCGCCCTCGTTCATCGCGTCGCGAGCGTTGACGACGAGATTGACGATGACCTGCTCGAACTGATTGAGGTCGGCCTTCACCAACCACAGATCGCGTCCGTGCACGACTTCGAGTTCGATCGTTTCGCCGACGAGCCGGCGCAGCAGCATCTGCAATTCCGACAACACCTCGCCGAGCTGCAGCGTTTGCGGGCGCAGGGTCTGCCGGCGCGAGAAGGCGAGCAACTGGCGCACCAGGCCGGCGGCGCGGTTGGCGTTCTGCCTGATCTGCATGATGTCCTGGAAGGACGGATCGGTCGGCCGATGGTTGGCGAGCAACAGATCGGAATAGCCGATGATCGCGGTCAGCACGTTGTTGAAGTCGTGGGCGATGCCGCCGGCGAGCACGCCGATCGCCTGCATCTTCTGGCTCTGGACGAAATTCTCCTGCAGGGTGCGCTGTTCGGTGGTGTCGAGGGCGAAGACGAGGGCGCTGGCGCCTTCGTCGCCCTCAGGGTCCGCGGCGGAGACGAAGAAGCGCGCCGAGCGGGCGCCTTCGCCCTCCAACGCGACGTCGAGGGGCGCGATGTCGCCCTTGCCTTCGCCCGCCGCCGCGATCGCCTCGCGCAAGACGGCGTGATCGCGCTCGGCCAGACCGCGATAGATCGAGGGACGGCCTTCGTCCGGGCTCGCCTTGAGAGCGAGCGGGGCGAGCCGCGCGAAGGCGCCGTTGGCGCGCAAGACGACGCCCTGCGAATCGACCGACGCGATCGCCATCGGCGTCGAATTGAAGAATCGCGCGAATCGGACCTCGGCGGCGCGCAGATCCTCGCCCTTGTCTTCGCTAGGCGCGCGGTTGAGCACCAGCGTGCGCGAGGCGCCGGGCGCCCCGGCGCTGGAAAAGGCGACGCGGTGCAGCAGGCGGACGGGCAGAAACTGGCCCTGGCGGCGCTTGAGGTCGACGTCGAAGCGCTCGGTCGTCACTTCCCCGGGGCGGCCGGAGACGACGCTGAGCAGAGCCGCGCCGTCGGCCGCCACGATATCGGAAAGCCTGAGCTGGCCGGCGGCGAACTGCGCGATGTCGTAATCGAGCCAGTTGGCGAGGGTCGCGTTCATGTGAGCGATCGAGCCGTCGGGCTCGGCCGAAAAAAAGCCCGCGGGCGCGTGGTCGAGATAGTCGATGGCGTGTTGCAGGTCTTGAAAGAAACTTTCGTGCCGCTCGCGCTCGCGCGTGATGTCGGCGACCGCCCACAGCGTCGCGCCCGCCCTGGCGATTCCGCCGAGCGGGCGCACGCGGACGCGGTACCAGGCCGCCGGGCCTTCGCCGGTCAGGGGCGGGGCCATGCGCAATTCTTCGACCGCGCGATTGCCCGCGCGCGCGGCCTGCGCCAACCGGTAGACCGCCTCGGACACTTCCGGCGCGCCGGTGAACAGACGTTCGACGAGTTTGAGATCCGCCGCGCCCTTGGCGCCCGAAAGCGCCCGATAGGCCTCGTTGGCGTAAATGATGCGCGAATGGGCGTCGGTGACGATCAGCCCGTCGCTGTTGGAATCGGCGATGGCCTTGGTCGTATCGTAACGGCCGGCGCGGCCCGCGAACTGCAACTGGCCGAACGCGTAGAGCAGAATCGAGAAGACGCCGAAAATCGCCAGCCCGGCGATGGTCCAGGACATGGCTTTGACGCCGAATTCTCCCGGCAGCAGCAGCAAGGCCGCCACGGCGGTGCAGAGGCAGACGACGAGCAGCAACAGCAATCCAGGGTTGGCGGCCCGATCGACACGGTCGACGGCGGCCGGAGTCGGCGCTGGAGTCATATCGAGCCAATCCTTCCGCGGCGCCTACGGCCGAGCGCGCTTCGGCCCGCCTTTTCCCCGCGATTGCGCCGATTTCGAGACGCGGCGAGGATGCTTCGCGCCCCCTTGATCGGCGCCGATCGGCTCGGCGCCGCGCGCAGACTTGCCTTACCGATGCGCATGTCGCGAATATTCCGCTATTTTCATGGCCCGCGCGATTTGGTACGAACGCCCAATCCGTATTGAGTCGCACAAAACCGCGCAGTCTGATACTGACTTTTTTCATCGCCGTTGGCGACAAAGATCGCAAGCTCGCAAGGCGGGCGGTCGCCGGGGTCTGGATATCGCATGCAGTGGATGCGTAATTTATTGTCGCCCGACATTGGAGCGTGGCAGATCGCCGCGATCGGCGGCGTGGTCGTCGCGATCGCGTTGATTCTCGTCGTCGTTTATCGAATCGCGTTTGGCCATCGCCTGCGAGTTCCCGGAGGCGGTCGCGCGCGCCAGCCGCGGTTGGGGCTGGTCGACGCCTTTTCCCTGGACGGACAGCGTCAGCTGGTCCTGGTGCGCCGCGACAATATCGAACATCTGATCATGATCGGCGGGCCCAACGACATCCTCGTCGAATCGCAGATCATCCGCGCCGCCGCTTCGCCTCTGGCGCGCGAAAGGGACGCCGCCGCGGTCAAGGCGCTGGCGGGGGCGATCGAAACGCGGCCTCCGCCTCTCGAACCCGCGCCGCAGCCGCCGCGCGTCGCGCCGCGCGTCGATGCGCTGGCGGTGAAGCCGGCGGAGCCGGTCGCGCCCGCGCCGGCGCGCCCGGCGATCCGGGCCGGCGCGCCGGTGAATGCGGACGCGAGGCCCGAACCCGCGATGGCCAAGCCGGCCGTTGCGCCGCCCGCCAAGCCCGTCGCGGCTGCGCCCGCGCGCCCCGCCGCCTATGTGCGGGCGCCGCTGCCGCCGCCGATCGTCGTCGGCCCGGCGACCAGGCCTCGCACGACGCCCGTTCCTCCGCCCCCGCCCGAGCCCCCGGCCGCGCCGATCAAGGAGTCGCCTTCGCCGATCGCGCCGGCGCCGCAAGGCGGGCCTCCCGCGCGGCCGGAGGCGATCGCGCGCCCGCCGTCGCCGGAAACGCCGGCCCCGCCCGTCAAGCCGAAGGCCGGCGACCCGTTCGCCGATCTCGAATCGCTGGAAGCGGAAATGGCGCGTCTTCTCGGGCGGAACAGCTAACCGCGGCGAACCCCGAGCGCCCTGCGCGGATTCGCCCGTCCGGCGCGCCGCTACTCGTCGCGATAGATCTTCTCGCGGCGCTCGTGGCGCTCCTGGGCCTCGACCGACAGCGTCGCGATCGGCCGCGCGTCGAGCCGGCTTAGCGAGATCGGTTCGCCCGTTTCTATGCAAAAGCCGTAAGTTCCGTCGTCAATTCGCGCCAGCGCGGCTTCGATTTTGGCGATCAGTTTGCGCTGCCGATCGCGGGCCCGCAGCTCGATGGCGCGATCGGTCTCCGAGGAGGCGCGGTCGGCGATGTCGGGATGGTTCTCGCTTTCGTTCTGCAACGCGGCGAGGGTTTCCTTGCTTTCGGCGAGAATCGCTTCGCGCCAGCCGATGAGTTTGCGCCGGAAGTATTCCTTCTGGCGTTCGTTCATGAACGGCTCGCCGTCAGAGGGTTTGTAGTCGTCCTCGATAACGCCGACTATGCCCATGATTTTCGGTTCCCGGATCAACTCGGCGCCCTTATAGCGATGTCGATGTCACGGAACAATGACTACTCGCCGACGCCGGCCGGCGGCGCGGAATTCGACGCGTCGTATTGTCACCAAGCGCCGCGCCGGCCTATGGAAATCGCGAGCGCCGTCGCTTCGCCGCCGGCCCGAGCGTAAGGAGGAAGCGATGTTCCATCGGATTGTCCTCGCCGTCGATCTCGCCGATTCCGCCTCGAGCCTGAAGGGGCTCGATCAGGCGGTCGAGCTGGCGACCCAGAGCGGCGGGGAGTTGCGCCTCGTCAACGTCCAGCCGCTTCTGCCGGCGACCTTCATGGAATACGTGCCGGCCGATTTCGACGAGGAGCAGGAAAAACGCGCGCAAGGAGCGCTCGCCGACATCGCGGCGAAAATCGCTTTGCCCAAGGAGCGCGTCTCCACCGTCGCGCTCAGCGGCGGCGTCTATCACGAACTGCTCAGGGACGCCGCCGAATGGGGCGCCGACCTCATCGTCGTGGGGTCGCACCGGCCTGTCATGTCCGATTATCTCCTGGGCTCGAACGCCAAGACCATCGTGCGCCATGCGCAATGCTCGGTGCTGGTCGTGCGGGTGTGATCAATGGGTCGAGGCGCCGAGCAGCGCCAGCGCCGCGCCTCGGCCAGAGCTCTCCGGGCTGGGGACTTAAGATGCGCGACCGAACCGCCGGGCGCTGAGAATTCGCCCATGTCCATCGTCGTCGATCGCCATTCCTTCGTCTTGCCGCGCTCGGGCGCGCCCGATGTCGAGATCTTCGCCATCGGCGACATTCACGGGCGGACCGATCTCATGGCCGCGCTCATCGAGGAGGCCGCGCGCGAGCCGCGGCGCGCGCCTCGCCGCGTCATCGTGTTTCTCGGCGACCTCATCGACCGCGGCCCGGACTCTCTGGGCGCGATTGATCTTTCGATCGGCGCCGGCGGACGCGTCGGCGCCGACGAGACGATCGCGCTGATGGGCAATCACGAGACGATGATGCGCCTCGCCGTCGATCCCGCGACAGAGGGCGAGGACGCGATCGACGCGCTGGAAAACTGGGTGGCCAATGGCGGCGCCCGCTTCATTGCGCAGTTCGTCGACCTCGACGCGGCGCCGGCGGCGCCGGACGCCTTGGTGAGCGCGATTCGCGCGGCGCTTCCGCCCCGCGTCGCTCAATGGCTCGAACGCTTGCGTTCGCACTGGCGTTCGCACGAAATCCTGTTCGTCCACGCCGGCGTCAATCCGCGCGTCGAGCTGGAGGCTTTTCTCGCCACGCCGTGGAATACGCCGCTCTGGCGCCTCGACGAGAACCGGCACTGGGCGTGGGTGCGCTGGCCCTTCCTCGATCATGCGCCAGGCCCGGAGGGCTGGAGCGGCCTGTTCGTCGTGCACGGCCACACGCCCAACGACGCCCGGCCGCATGCATCGCACGCCGATCAGATCAGGCGCTTCCGCCTCAATCTCGACGCCGGCTCGGGCCTCACCGGCGTCGCCGAGATGGCGATCATCCGCGGCGACCGCGCCCAGGTCGTCGCCGCGCACGGCCCGACAAATAGGATGCTGAGGGCTTAGGCGGCGCGCGTCACGCGCCGTCGAGCAGCCGCGCGACGAGCGCGTCGATCGCGGCGGCGAGGCCCGCCTCCTGCAGCGCTGCGCGCACCAGCGAGCGGGCGCGCAGGAATCTTACGCCCTCGGGCAATTCCACCGCGGCGGCGACCGCCTCGGCGCGTTCGGCGGCGGCGGCAAGGTCGCGATGGAGCTTGATCTTGGCGTCGTAGCGGGGGATGAGCAGGGCGAAGACCACCTTGTCGAAGTCTCGCGCGCCCCATTGACCGCGCGACTGACGGCCGGCCGTTCGCTCGCGGGCCGTTTCGCTGTTCAGGATGGTGGCGAGATAGTTGGCTTCATCGAGGCTCGCGGGCGCACACCAGTAGAGCTTGTGATCGATCGCGGCGGTCGATTCGCGCAGCACGCAAGCGGCCGGCAGGGTTCCCGCCTTCGCATAGACGACGCGAGGCGCGGAAAGCGGAAACTGCGCCCCCAATTCGTTGTGGTAGTTCCATCGCTCGATGAGCGTCATGCCGCCGCTCTCGGCGTTGGCGACCCAAACCGCCTCCGCCTTGCGCATCCAACCCGCGAGATGATCGAAGCGACGGTCCAGCGCCGCCTTGGCATCGAGAACCTCGCCCTTTTCGGTCACGGGAATCACCGCCTTGAAGGGACGGAAGACGCGATAGGGCAGGATGCTTTCGCCGAGCAACGTCGGGCGAAGGAATTGCGCTTCGACCTGGTTCTCGATGCCGGGCAAGTCCTTCCACGGCAGCTTTTCCTGCGTGTTGCGCCGGCTCATCACCATCGGCGCGGACGGGTCCGGACCGAGCCGGCCCAAGGTTTTGCGCTCGACGAAACACAACATGCGCGGCACCAGCGTCGCACCCTGGCGGAACGCCTTGCGATAGGCCGAACCGCCTGAAAACACCGCCTCCGTCGGCTTGGGCGCGCCGTCCGTCATGGCGAACTTACGTTCCGCTAGCAAGCGGTCGACCAGCGCCTCGGGCGCGTCGCGCATCGGCAGGGGGCCGGAATAGGCGCGCACCGTTTCGGGCAGCGGCCGCGAGGTCGCGCGCCGCCGGCCGAACACCGCGCAGGAGGGCACCGGGAACAGCGGCTGGACGGAATCGTCCATCGTCCAGACTTCGTCCCATTGGATCGCGCCGCCGTGAAACGATCCCGAGCGCAGGCGCTCGAACTGGCCGCGCGTCAGCGCCGCCAGCGGCAGCACGAAGGCGAGGCGCCCGGAGCCGCGCAAATAGAGCGCCGCGGCGCGCGCGGTGAAGAGAGCGCACAGATCGTTCTGCGTCGCCAGCTTGCCGCCGACATAGACGCCATGCGCCTTCGCGAGGTCGCGAAAGCGCGTCTGCAATTCGGCGCTCATGTGGCGGAAGGCGACCCAGGGCGGATTGCCGATCAGCACGTTCGCCCAGCCGCCCGCGGCCGAATAGGCGAGCGGGCGCGACAGGTTGCGCGCCACATAAGCCCAGATCGAATCGCGGGCCTCGCGGCGCAGCCGGTCGTAAACGAGATAGGTCGCGCCGATATCGGTGACCGCGTCGCGCTCCTCCTTGCCGAAGTCGCGCAGGATCGGGTTGGGGAAGCGATGGCGCAGCCGGAAGTAGAACGCCTCGATCGCTTCCGCGACTCGCTCCTCGATCGCCGAGCGCGGCAAGCCGGTCTGCGAACCACTGCGCATGATCTCGATCGTCTCGTCGAACACTTCAGGGTCGCGGCAAAGCAATTCGGGAAAGTCGAGCTGGGTCGGCGGCGACGCGTCGCCCGCCGGGACGAGGATCGTCAGTTGCTTCTCGGCGAAATTTTGCGAGACCGAGAGTTGCATCGCGTCGCCGAGATAGACCGGAATGGTCAGCGGCCCCTTGCGGCGAGGCAGCGCGGAGGCCAGGGCGAGCAAGTAGGTGACGCGCGCGATGATGAGGGCGACGGGGTGGATGTCGATTCCCGCGACATGCTGCGCTGCCTCGACCGCTCGCGTGGCGGGATCGAGGTCGCTTTCCTCCGCCTCCTTGAGAAAGCGCCGCAAGGCGTGGAAGAGAAAGGCGCCGGAACCGCAGGCCGGGTCGAGCACTTTCTGCTCAAGCGGACGGTCGATCGCGTGGCGCGTCATTTTTGCCGCGAGCCAGTCGGGCGTGTAATATTCGCCCAGGCCGTGCCGTTCGGCGCGGTCGATCAGCGATTCATAGAGCGTCTTGAGCACGTCGCATTCGACTTCGGCGAGCCGGAAGCGCCGGACATGCGCCATGACGCGCCGCACCAACTTCACGCCTTCCGCGTCGGCGACGACCCAGTCGAAGAAATCGCTCTCGACCGCGCCCGCGATGCCGGCGCTGGTCAGCGCGTCCCCCGACAGCAGCCGCGCGGGATCGTCTTCCTTGAGGCCGAGCGCCGCGAAGGCGATGCATTTGGCGACGATGACGAGATAGGTGTGCTGAAGCCACAGCGCGTCGCTCTCGACATCGCGGCCATAGACGATCTTGAGCAGTTGCGCCCAGAGTTGGCGCTTGAGCATGACCGCGCGATCGGCCTTCAACCGCGTCCATAATGCGCGCAAGGCGGCGTCGGCGGCGCGGAAGGCGACGGAGTCGGCGCCGAGTTCGATGCGCACCGTCTGCGGGTCGGGCGGCAGCGAAATCTTCAGCGCCAACGCGCCGTCGAGCCAGGCGAGAAATTCGGCCGGCCTTTCCGGATCGAGGATCGTTTCCTTGATCGTGACCAGCGCGCCCTGGTCGAGCGCCATCACCACCCATTTTCGCCCGTCCGAGGCGATGCCGACGAAGGGCTCGCCGGTCTCGGCCACGCGATTGGCGAGATAGTCGGGCATCTTGCGCTCGACATCCTTCATCTCGCTGGCGAGGTCGCGCTTCGCCTCGAACACCGTGCGGCCGATCAGCGCGTCGATTTGGCTCTTGACCTCGACGCGCTGCTCGAAGCGGACGTCGGCGAGCGAAGCGTCGAATTCGTCGATCAGCAATTGGCGAAAATCGGCCTTGACCTCGTCATGGCCGGGCTTGCCGGCGAGGTGGCGCAGGAGGGCGAGCGATTCGGAGCGCTGGGTCACGCCGCGAGCCTAGGGGTTGCAGCGCCGCCGGGCAATCGGTTCGAGTGGCGGCGTCCTACGTTGCTTGCGGCCGGGTTGCCGACATTATAGGCGCTCGGCCGCCAAATCATCTCTTTCAAACGCGGCGATCGCGCGGGGGCGTGGAGGCTGAGGAAAAATGCGCGCCTGGATCAAGGACCCGCTCGCGATATTCGCGCCAGGCGCCGCGCGCGGCCTCGTCGTCGAGGACGGGCGCATCGCTCGGACGATAGCCGGCGGACGCGCGAGGGCGCGCCGAGGCCGCTTCTGCGCGACAGGGGGTTGAGCGAATGCTGACGTTGCCGCTGCTGTTTCTCGCCTCGCTGTGGGCCGGCGCGCAGAACGCGCTCGCCGGCGGCGGCTCGTTCATCACGCTGCCGGCGCTGATGCTCACCGGCATGGACGCGCGCGCGGCCAACATCACTTCGACGATCGCGCTGTTCCCGGCGCAGCTCGTCACCGGCTTCACCGGGCGCGCCGGTGCCGTCGGGCCGCCGGGCCTGTCGATGCGCGCGCTGTTCGCGATCAGCCTCGCCGGCGGCGCCCTCGGCGGGGCGATCCTGTTGGCGACGCCGCCGAGCTTCTTCGCCGAGCTCGTGCCCTGGCTGGTGTTGTTCGCGACGGCTTTGTTCGCCTGGGGCAGCTTTTTTCGCAAGCGCGCCGAGCCGGGCGCCGCCCATCTGCCGCCGTCGGCGGCGGGGATCATGCAATTCTTCATCGCCGTCTACGGCGGCTATTTCGGCGGCGGCATCGGCCTGCTGATGATGGCGGCGCTGACCATGGCGGGCCTCGCCGTGCGCGCGGCGGGCGCGACCAAGAACGTGCTCGCCGGCGTGATCAACGCCTCGGCGGTGGCGCTGTTCGTATTTTCGCCCGACGTGCATTGGGTGCAAGTCGCCTTTGCCGCCGCCGGCGCTTCGCTGGGCGGCTGGGTAGGCGCGCTGACGCTGCTGCGCGTCAACGAAAAGGCGCTGCGAATCGGCGTGGCGGCGATCGGCGTCGCGCTGACCATCGGGCTGTTCCTGCGCGCGCCGTAGCGGGCGGGCGCCATTATCGACGAGCGAGGCGAACCGGCTCCGCGCCGGCCGGCGTTCGCGTGGCGCCTTGGGGGCAAACGCGACGAAATCTTCGCGCGCATGTGGCCCGCTCGCGCCGCGCTCGCGGGCGAGCGGACCTGACGGCGTTGCACGTTGCCGATGGCGCAAATCCGCCGGAGCGGATGCGCCCATGCCCGTCGAGGCGAAGGTTGGCTCATGGCGGTCGTTCGACTTCATCCGGGGAGCGCGCGTCGCGGGCCGTTCGGATCAGGCGACGAAGCGCCACTCAGTTCAGGATCGTCGAGATCGACGTGGCGGTGATGGTTGCCGCGGAAAAGCCCGCGAGCGGGACAATCGGCGTCCACGGATAGGTCGCAACGATGCTTACTGTGCTGCCAGGGCTGTTATTCGGCGTGAATGTCACGGTTACAGAAACCAGGGTCGAAGTCAGCACGCTACTTTCACTCTGAACTAGGCTCTGCAGCGAAGCGGCGGTCGCTGGCTCGGCGCTCTTCGAGCCATGGACCACTGCATATCGGCCTCCATCATGAACCGATTCGATCAGCGCCTGCTCCGTCATGGCGTAGCTGCCGATCTCGATGACGCCCAGAACCACCATCAAGAATATCGTGATGACGACACCGAATTCGGTCGCGGGACCGCCACGCCGATCTCGTATAAGGTCGCAAAAGAGCTTGGCCGCGCACATGGTCACCCCGTACGGACGAGCCCGGTTGCTGTCACGGTGAATGGGGAAGTCAAATTAATCGACGACACAGGAAACGCAATTGTGACTTGGTTGGTGGTCACGATATTCATGAATTGTTGAAAGACGAAATTGCCTGTGCAGCTGCTTGTGCAGCCGACCGAGGTCGGCATGGTCGGCACGGTGGTGACGGTGGACACGCAGTAGCAGAGCGCGCTGGTGGAGACGGCGATGGAATTGCCGTTCGAGGCCTGAGCCGCCGTCTGTACGCCGGCGTTGGTGGCGCTGCTCCCGGCGCTCATGACATAGGTCATGGCATCCTGGAGCGCCTCGTCGACATCGGCTTGGCCTTGATATATCTGCGCGAAATCCAACAGGCAAAGGAGCATCGGCACAAGAAACACCGATACGACAAGCGCCGTCTCGACGGCGACGACGCCGTCGATGGCGACAAGCAGTCGGCGGAAGATTTTCATTTGGCCCTCACTGCAAAAGAACGCCGGTCTTGCCGCCGCTGCTGCTGATCGTGCTGGCGCCCGGGCTCATCGACCCGGACATTGTGCCGTAAAGAGTGACTGTGTTCGCCACCAACGTCAGCCCCGAGCTGGTGAAGCCCGATGCCTGAAGGTAGATGTTTCGGCTCGGCAGATCGATCACGCCTTGCAGCTCATTGCCGGTTGTCTGTGCGGTGAGGTTAAAGCAACCGTCGCCGGTGCAGCCGCTCTGGCTGGAGCTTAACCCCGGCGGCTCGAACATGAGAATGTTAGCGTATGTTCCGGTCGTCGGCGCCGTCAGGTTGACGGTCGCGCCGCCGTTGAAATCAATATAGGAACCGCTGTTCACGAAATAGAACGTCACGCCGGCGCCGTTGACCGTCCAATTCTCGCTGAGGGTCCAATTGACTCCTCCGTTTATTATATAGAGGCCGGGGGCAAGGTTCAGCGTGCCGGGGCCGTTCCAGTTATAGTTACCGCAATAGGTTCCAGGGTTGAGGTTCACCGTCCCCGGCCCGTATACATTGCCGTTGACGAGGCAGCTGCCGACCGTGGGCGTGGGGATATTGCTGATATAGGGATCGGTCGCGGGCGTGCAATCATTGGTCAAATTGTTAATCGTCGAGCCGTCATTGACGGTCGAGCCGCCAGCGACGCAGACCTTGGCGACCTGCATCAGGCTTGCATTGAACACCGCGGCGCTCGAACTCGTCGAGGCGACGTCAATCTCGCAATCCGGTGCGTTTAGCGAGGCGCCGCTGTTGACGCTTAGGGCTTGGCTGCTGGTCGCGGCTTGCACGAGGATGCAAACCGGATTGCTGGAAGAGCCCGCCTCAGCCGTTGCTGCCGTGACTGGGGCGGTCGGCAAGAACAGGGAGCTAAAATATAGATCCAATTGGCGCGTCGCCGTGACCGAGACGGTCGATCGATTGGAAGCCACGACGACGGCGATCGAGTCGCCGTTGCTGGTTGAAAGCCCGTTGAGAACAGCGTCGTTCTCCGCAATGGCAGTGATAATCGCGCTCGTATTGCTTGTGTTCGAAAGGTAAGGTGCTGCCGCTGTTGCTGCCAACTCGGCTATTCGCTCCATTTGGCGATGGTTCGAGTACCAGTTGGCAGTATCGATCCCCAATCCGATGAAGCCGACCAGTACGGGCAACAGGAGTGCTGTAGTCACGGCCGTAACGCCGCCAACCTCGAAACAGAAGGCGGTTAGCTGTTTGCAGAATTTGCGCATGACTCGAATCACCTGCTGCGTCCACACCGAGAGCAGGCGCGTTCAATCGCGTCTGAGACAATCCTCGAACCAGTTATTGTTGCTTTAAAAAATTGAGGAATTGTAAATAGGGGACTTCAATCGACATTTCCGCTGCGGAACCCATGAATCCCCTCATTTCCCGAGGGACTCGTATTGGCCAAATTTCATCGGCAGTTCGTGAGGGCGCAGAATCGCATCCCAACGAGCCGACGCCATGAACCGTCCGATCAAGCGCGTTGATTTTATTCAAAACTATCTCGACGGCATATTCGCCGAAGACCTCCATTCGAAGCGTGCGAAGTCCCTCGCCAATGGCGCGCTCGGCGCGATGACGAGCGCTTCGCTGGCGGTGTCGATCATCGGCCAGTCCTTGGCCGAGGCTCGGGGCCTGCTCAGCAAGCACGCCGAGTCCATTTCAAGCTCCGGCGCTTCTGTGCTAAAATGGACTTTCTGAGCAACTGTGGAGGCTCCGGTGGCGCATGGCACCACGGCCCGTGTCGTCGGACTCGGGCGCAACGATCCGCTTTTCGCGCGCATTCGCGTCGAAGCGGAGGAGGCGGCGCGCAAAGATCCGGCCTTGACGTCTTTCCTCATGACGGCGATCCTCAACCACGACACGCTGGAGGGCGCGGTCATCCATCGCGTCGCCGAGCGCCTCGATCACGGCGACGCGCCGAGTTCGCTGATCCGCCAGGCCTATGAAGACGTCGTTTCGCGCGATCCCTCGATCGGCGAGGCTTTTCGCGCCGACATCATCGCGGTGTTGGATCGCGATCCGGCCTGCCTCCGGCTGATCGAACCGCTGCTCTATTTCAAGGGTTTCCACGCGTTGCAGGCCTATCGGCTCGCCCATGCGTTGTTGCGCTCGGGCCGGCGCGATTTCGCGCTCTATCTGCAGAGCCGCGTCTCGGCGGCCTTCGGCGTCGACATCAATCCGGCCGCGCGCATCGGCAAGGGCATTTTCCTCGATCACGCGACGGGCTTGGTGATCGGCGAGACGACAATCATCGACGACGAGGTTTCGATCCTGCAGGGCGTCACCCTGGGCGGCACCGGCAAGGAAACCGGCGACCGCCACCCGAAGATCCGCTGGGGCGTGCTGATCGGAGCGGGCGCGAAAATCCTCGGCAATATCGAAGTCGGCCATTGCGCGCGCGTCGCCGCGGGCTCGGTCGTGCTCGCGCCGGTGCCGCACAACAAGACGGTCGCGGGCGTTCCCGCGCGCATCGTCGGCGAGGCCGGCTGCGCGGAGCCGGCGCGCGACATGAACCAAATCCTTGCGGATAAGGGGGTCGACGTTTAAGCCGACGGGATCGCCGCGCGCTTGCGGGCGCGGGGCCTTTGGCGGCAAGGGCTCGCCCGCGCCGGAGGATCGAGGGGCGCTGATGGACAAAGAAGAGATTCTCAAATTGCGGGCGCATCTGCGCCGATGTTTCGGCGCGCCGGCCCTCGCCGTCGCTGCGAGCTCCAGGAAGCGCGAGGCGGCGGACGTGTCCCTGGGAGAGCGCAAGATCGGTACGATCGTGGTGGACGACGAGGACGGCGACCGCTCGTTCTCGTTCGCGATGAAGATTCCCGTCGAGCGTCCCGTGATCCAGGACTATTTGCGCCGCCTGTTCGAGAACGACAAGCTCAGGATCGTCGGGCTCCTCAAGAAGACGGACTCGGTCGAGCTCAACAGCGGCGACGAATTCCTCGGGATCGTTTCCGCCGACGATCCCGCGGGCAAGACCTTCACGCTGCAAATGGCGATTCTCGATTTCGATCTCGAGGATTTGTGATCGTCGACGCCTCGCGCCTTCAGCGCCTCGCCGCCTCGATCAACCCGCGCACGCCCGCCTTGAGCTTCGCCCACTCGGCGAGCAGCGCCGCGGAAAAGCGCATCTCGACGTCGAGGTCGCCGAGCCGGAAGTCGTAAATGCAGGTGTTCGGCGTCTTGCGCTCGGGGTCGGGACGCCGGCAGCGGGCGGCGAATTCGCGCCCCTCGGGCGCGAGGTAATAGAGTTCGTCGCCTTCGAACGGGCTGCCGTCGACGAACGCGCGCGCGACGAGCCCGCCGGGATGGCTCCAGGAATTCTCGTCGAGGAAGCGCTGGTAGAGCCTGACGGGCCGCTCGGCCGGATCGAGGCTCGAATCGGAAGGCTTCGCCGTTACGAATACGATGCGCGCGAAGCGCTCGGCAAGGTCGGTGCGCGCGTTCACGTCGCCGATGTCGCCGGCCGGCGAGAAATCGGGAAAAAAGGCGGCCAGATCGAGCGCGTCCATCGCGCCGCCTTGGCGGGCGTTCGGCCTGAGATACGCGCTCAGCAGCGTGAGGCGGTCGGCGCCGAGCGTGACGGCGACGGACCGCGGCGGCTCGTGCGGGCGAAATCGCGGCGCCAAGGTCATCGCGGCGACGCCCGCCAGCGCGAGCGCGCCGAGCCCAATGATCAGCGTCGGGGCGCCAAAACGCAATTTGGGCCTCCATCGTCTTCGCACGCGCGAATCGCTGCGCGTCCGCGAACGATCGTAGCGCGCCGGCGCGGGCAAAGTGAGGCGGCCGCGCGCGCGGGATCGGCCATCCGCGGGCGCCGTCATTCTCGGCGGCGCAAGAATCGGCCGGGGCCGCCTCGTCGGCGCCGGCGCGCTCGTCACCGATGGCGAGCAATTTCCCAACCGTTCGCTGATCGTCGGCTCGCCGGCGAGGGCCGCGCGCACGCTCGACGAGGCCGCCGTCGCGGCGCTGCGGCGCTGGGCCGCCCATTGCGCCGACAGTCGGCGGCGCTTCGCGGCCGGACTCGTCGCGATCTGCTGGAAAAGAGGCCGGCCTTTGGGGCAAGGCCGGCCTCAGATCGAAGCGGAACTGGGGGGACGAGTTCGGCTTCGAAACTTTGGCTGCGAGCGATCTTGAAGGCACCCAGCCGCGCTGCAGCGCTCGCGCAAGTCGACGCGCCGCGAAACCGTCGTCGCGCCCGATCGCTTGCCGAGGATGACGATAGCGACAGTGTCTTGCCGTCAAACCAAAGGAAAGCGGAACATTTGAACGAACGGGGCTCAACCTCGCGAACGCCGCGGCGCGCGGGGCGCTCGAGGTCGATCAAAGCTTGATGTCGTCGTCGAACATCTCGGCCGGAATCAGGCGGTTGAACTCGACCGCGAAACCGCCCGTGAACTGGCGCACGACTTGCGCCGGCCTCGATCCCACGGTGACCGGCGTGCCGATCGGAGGCGTCGTGTCGACGGCGAGCGCCGCGCCGGAACGCGACACGTCGATGATCCGGACGAGATGCGGGCGCCCGCCCGGCAGGGTCAAGGTCGTGTTGCGGTTGCGCGGCTCGATGCGTTCGTGGCGCCGATCCTCGGGCATGCCGAGGACTTGCCGATTCGCCAGCCAAGTGAGCTGATCGGCGAGCTTCTCGCGCTTGAGCGGCGGCAGTTTCATCTGGATCGCGAAACCGCCGTAGAAATGACGCGCCACCGTTCCCTCGACGCGGCCGATTTGGTTGAGGTAGGCGATGATTCGCTCGCCGATTTCGCCGCTCGCTTCGGCCTCGAAGGCGATGCCGCCGGGCGAGATGTCGATCGTCGCGCAGGGGAACTCCTGCCGGTCTTGGCGCATGAACTGGCCGGTCACGCGCACTTTGACGCGCTGATGGCGCCGTCGTTCGTGACGTCCCGCGTCGATTGCGAATGCTGCGGCCGCTCTCACGCCGGCGTACTCCCGGATTCAGCCAAGTCGCCCATGAACAAGGGTCCACACCAAATGTTCGTTAGTCGCGCGATCATGCAACCGCAAAATTGTAATGCCGTCACGGTTAACGGACGATTACTCCAGGACGAATCGCCGGCGCTCAGACGGCGTCAGCGGTCCGCGGAGTAAAGAAAAAGATGTCCGCGACGATCAAGGCGCGGCGCGCGCCCGAAATCGTGCGGTCCCTCGGGCTGCGGAGGTTGCTCGTTGAAACCGGGCTCGCGCGGTCCGAGCGCACGGAGCGTCAGCAGCGCCAGGAATTGGACGGCGAGCAGGCCGAGCCAGTGCGGCGCCGCCTTGGGCGCGCAGCAGCCCAAGATGCGCGCATGGGTGTGGCCGTGATGGCGAAGCGGCAACAGCAACATTTCGATGTCGACGGGCGCGAAGCCCAGCGGCGTCCCGGCGGCGCCGATCACGAACGGCTGGGCCTCGTCGGCGACGCTGGCGAGGATGGCGCGCATCTCTTGCCTGTCGTCCTCGCGCCAGAGGTCGAGAAACGGCGCGCCGCGCAATTCCCGGAGAAAAAGCGCGTTCGTCCGCGTGCCGACGATGCGCATGGGAAATGCGCGCTGCGCGTCGAACTCGAGGATGAACGCGTCGGCGAGAATGGCGCGAATGGCGCCCGGATCGATATCGTTGCGTTCCGGCGCGCTGCGGGCGCCGCGCAATTCGCTCCAATAGGAGTAGAGCTGTTGACTGGCGGCGAGTTTCATTGCGCACCCCCTTCGGCTCGCCGCGGCGTCTGTCCGAAAATGGCGCAGCGCCGGCCGTTCCTCGGCGAACCTCGCATAAGGGTGCAGGCCGCGTGCCAGGGGGGTCGAGGCTTGGAGCCGAGGCCGGGCCCGACGTTAACAATGAGCCAAGGATCACGTTGCGCAGGGACCGGTCGCCGGGCATAGTGTCGATGTTGACGACGAAACGAACGCGCCGCGTCAGCTCCTGCGCCGCGTGTCGTGACGAAAAGTGAGCTCCGATCGCGCGGCGGGTCGCTCCCCCGCCGGATACGACGGGGTCGAGCGGAAGCTCCGACGGCGCGCCCCCGCCTGACGGCTGCGATGCGGACGGTCGAAAGGTTTAGGGAGAGCCCCGCTCCGGGCTCTCCCTTTCCATTTGCAGCTCTCGCGCCAGCCTCCGCCGTTTGGCGTCGCCAGACCGGCGCGATAATGCTAACCAGACGGCGCCCAACGCGCGAGCTTGCCGTCGATGACCGATCCTTTCAATTCCGACGGCGCAAGACAGCGCGAGCCGGTGTTCTTCATGCCGCTCGTCGTCGCCGCGCTGGTTGCTGCGCTGCTCGGCGTCCACGCCGTCGTGGCGCAGTTGGGCGCTTCGACTTACGACGCCGTCATGCGCGACCTCGCCTTCGTGCCCGGACGGTTGACGGTTTGGATCTGGCCAGATCGACTCGGCGAGCTGATATCGCGCGCCAGCACTGACCCGAGCGCGCTCGAACAGGCGAGGGCTCTGCGCTACTTCAACGCGCCGGCGGGCGGCGTCTGGACCATTTTGACCTACGCCCTGCTGCATGGCTCGTGGAGCCATGTCGTCGTCAATTCGATCTGGCTGATCGCCTTCGGGCCGCCGGTCGCGCGCCGCTTCGGCTCGGGGCGGTTTCTCGCGTTTTTCGCGGTGACGGCGGTGGCGGGCGCGCTTGCGCACTGGGCGGCCGACCCGATGGATTTTTCGCCGCTGATCGGCGCCTCGGCGGCGGATTCCGGGCTGATGGCCGCGGCGGCGCGGTTCATTTTCCAGCCCGGCGCGCCGCTCGGCGGCCGGCAGGGTTTCTCCCGGTCGGCGATCGAGGCCGGCGACGAGAGTCCCGCGCCGAGCCCGCGCGAATTGTTGAGCCAACGCCGCGCCGTCATATTCATCGTGATCTGGATGGCGACCAATTTTGTCTTTGGCGTGGGCGCGCAAGCGCTCGGCGCGTCGGAGGCGCCGGTCGCCTGGATCGCCCATGTCGGCGGTTTCGTCGCCGGGCTGCTGGCGTTCCCGCTGTTCGACCGTCCCCGGCGAAGCGGTTAGGGGCCGCGATCGCCCGCTTTCGCAACCGCCGTCAGCGGATGAAGCGCCTTCGCCGCGCCGGCGTCCGCCTCGGCGAGCGGCTCGGATCGGGCGGGAAGGCGAGCGAGTAGGGCGATCAGCGCGCGATCGTTGAGCACGGCGAGCTGCTCCTTGGGTTTCAGCCAGAGGCACGCTTCCTCGACCGAACGCGCGTCGTTGAGCTTGGCGGTCGCGACCGCGTCGTCGACGTCGATCTCGCCGCGGCGATGACGACCGACGTCGGGCAGGAACATTTCGTGGCGCTGGCGAAAAGCGGCGTCGCCGGCGATGGCCCACAGGCCCTCTTCGTCGTCGCGGCCGGTCAGGGCGAGTTCCTTGGCCAGCGCGTTGGCGCGCGCGACGATCGGCGGCGTTTGCGTCTCTTCGGGCGTCGTCAGCAGGCCGAGGCGGCGCAGCCCGACGCCGATCCACATCTGGCCGCTCGCCCAGGAGAGCGGGATCGACAGGATCAGGCCGGCGATCGTCGGCGACATCCAGATGACGAGCGAGGGCGAAATCAGGCCGGCGGCGAACAAGGTGACCAGCCCGAGTAAGGTCTGCAAGCTATGGCGGCGCACGATGGTGGAGAAGGGAATCGAGCCGTCGCCGCGGCGTTGTGGCTTCCAGCCGATGTCGCGACCGGAGAGAATCTGCATCACCGAGCCCGATTGCATCACCATCATGATCGGCGCCAGCGCGGAAGAAGCAAGGATCTCGAGCAACGTCGACAGGACGAGTCGAATCGCCCCGCCGCAGCCGCGCCGGGTCGACCCGTCGATCAGGGCGGCGATCATTCCGAGAAACTTGGGCGCGAGCAGCACCGCCATGGTCAAGCCGAACAGGCGCAACGCGCGCTCGTAGTCGAAGCGCGGCCAGGCCGGGAAAAGCGAGAAATCGGCGGTGAAATATTCTGGCCGGATGTATTTCGACTGCAACACCAGCACGATGCCGATGAGCAATTGCGCCATCCACAGGGGCGAGGCGAGATAAGCCATGATCCCGGCGAAGAAATGCTGGCGGGAGGCGAGCACGAAGCCTTTGCTCGCCAATACGCGGATGTGCTGCAGATTGCCCTGGCACCAGCGCCGGTCGCGCACCGCCAGATCGATCAGGGACGGCGGGCTCTCCTCGAACGAGCCGCCGAGCGAGGGCAGCATATAGACGGCATAGCGGGCCCGGCGCATCAGCGCCGCTTCGACGAAATCGTGGCTGAGGATATTGCCGCCGAAGGGTGGACGTCCCGCCAGATCCGGCAGGCCGCAATGGTCGGCGAAGGCGCGCGTGCGGATGATCGCGTTGTGGCCCCAGTAGTTGCCGTCGCGCCCCATCCAGGCGGCGAGACCGGCGGCGATGACCGGGCCGGCGATGCGCGCGGCGAATTGCTGCACCCTGGCGAACAGCGTGTTGCGGTTGATTATCAGCGGCAGGCTCTGAATGATGCCCGCGTCCGGATCGGCCTCCATCGCCGCGGCGAGGCGCACGATCGCGTCGGCCGACATCAGACTGTCGGCGTCGAGCACCACCATCTGCGGATAGGCGGCGCCCCAGCGCATGACGAAATCGGCGATATTGCCGGCCTTGCGGCTGACGTTCTTGCGCCGGCGACGGTAATAGATCCGCGCGCCGGGCAAGCGCTCGCGCATCGCCAGCAGCGCGCGCTCTTCGGCGATCCAGATGTTCGGATCTATGGTGTCGGAGAGGAAGAAATAATCGAAGGCGTCGCCGAGGCCGGTCGCGGCGATGTCTTCGCAGATCGCCTGCATCGCCGAGAACACCCGTGAGGGCGCCTCGTTGTAAATCGGCATGACGATCGCGGTCTTCACCTCCAGACGCTGGGGCAGGGGGCCTGGGCGCGGCGCCTTGGCGGAGAGCCAGCCGAAGCCGATGACGCTCGAAGTGAAGGCGAGCGCGATCCAGTAGAAATTGACGACGAAGAGCACGACCAGCGCCCATTCGAGCGGCGTCACCTCGCCGACTTCGACCACCCCGTACATTTCGCGCGCGCCATAGAGCGTGAGCGCCGCCGCGCCGCCGAAGATGAACAGCCGCGCCAGCCAGGGTCTCCTGGCGAGCCGCGGCGCCGCCCAGCCGCGCCGCTCGGCGCGGCTGAATCGCCGCAGCGACTGCGCGGGCATCGCCAACGGCGCCTCGCGCGGCGTCGCCGGCGCCGCGACGGTCGGGCGCGTCAGGCTGTCCATCGGTAGAGCCATGTTTCGCTGACGGGTTGGTCGGCCGCCTTGAGGACGAGGCGCAGTTCGGAATAGGACTCCGATCCCGGATCGAGATCGAAGACGACGCGAATGGAGCGTCGCTCCTTGTACGCATAGAGGCGGGTGGCGAGGATCTGCCCCGGCGCCGCCGCGATCGAAGCGCGCGCTTCGGCCGCCTTCTGCGGGTCGGCGAAGAGATCGGCGACGAATTCGACGATGAAGCGCCGGCGCTTGCCGATCTTGCCGGCGCGCGAACTGACGACGGTCGCCAGGCCGGGGCGCGCCGGCGGCGTCCAGCACCAGAACTGGCGATAAGCGAACGAGACCGTCGCGCCCTCGGCGAGGCCCGCTTTCGGCTGCCATTGCGCGATGATGTTGTCGTTGTTTTCGGAATCGGAGGGGATTTCCAGCAGAATCACTTCGCCCTCGCCCCAGTCGCCGATCGGCTCGATCCATAGCGAGGGGCGCAATTCCCAATGGGCGTCGTCGTCGTCGAAGGTGTCGAGGGCGCGCGCGCGCTGGAGAAAACCGAAGCCGCGCGGATTCATGTCGCCGAACGCGGAAATCTGCAAGGTGTCGCGACTGGCGGTCGGGCGCCACAACCATTCGCCGGCGCGGGTGAGAATCTGCAATCCCCCGATGTCGTAGACGCTGGGGCGCACGTCGTCGCTGTGGCGATGATCGAGCGGGCCGAACAGATAAGTCGCCGTCATCGCGCCGAGGCCGAGATGACCGACCGCGACGCGCGCCACCAGCGTGAGCTCGGTGTCGATGATCGTGGCCTCGCCGGGGCGCAGGGTGAAATGAAACGCCCCGGTCAGGCTCGCCGAATCGAGCAGCGCGTGAATGATCAGCGCGCCCGAGGCCGGGCTCGGTTTTTCAATCCACAGCGCGCGAAATAGCGGAAATTCCTCGCCCTGCTCCTCGCTGGTGCGGATCGACAGGCCGCGCGCGTTGACGCCGTAACGCTGGCCGCGCGCGACGCTGCGAAAAAATGTCGCACCTTGGAAGATCGCCAAATGGTCCCAGCCCTGGCCGACCGCCGCCTTGACGCGCACGCCGGAGAAGCCGAGATCGGGCAGGTCCGCCGGCGGTTGCAGTTTGCCGAAGTCGTAATCGGCGCGATCGTAAATCAGTCGCTGCGCCTGACCGTTTTCGACGACGAAGAGCTCCATCGGCGTGGCGAAAATGAAGCCGCGGTGCAGCGGCTCGAGCGCGAAGCCGACCTTTTCGTCGCCCCAAACCGCCGAACCCGCCTTGCGCCGAATCGCGGAATATTGCTCGAAATTGAGACTGGAGAAGACGTCGGGCAGCGTCGATTTGGGCGCCCTGAACGGCGATTTGGCGAGTTCGCGCGCCATGTCGAGCACGCTGTCCGGAGCGAATGCCATCGGCTGCCCCAGCGGCTCGGCGCCCGCTCGCGCGCCTTCGAGCGCGGCGCTCGCGGCGGCGAGCGCGCCGCCGAAGGCCAATTTGAGGAAGTCGCGTCTCGGGCTGCTTTCCATAACGCTCTTCGTTCACGCTTCGCGTAACGCCCCGTCCACTTGGCGCATCCGCCAGCGAGGAGACGCTTTGCCTCCTAGAACCACACCAAGTATCAATTGCTTAGCGAAATTCGTACGCGTGTTGAGGCGTAGAATTTATATCGCGCGGCGCTCCTTCTATAACCTATTCCCGCGCCGCCGTGAGCCGCTTTTTCGACTGATTTGCGAAAGCCTGATAAGCGCTTGGCCGGCAAGGCTCCGCCGGCGCCGCGGCGGGGACCAGAGTCGAGCAAACACTTGAAGAGGAGAGGCCGATGAAGGCGCCGCATCCGACGGGCAAGCCGCCGCGCCGCGCGTGTCTGGGCGTCGCGCTGGCGGCGGGCGAGGGCGTGCGCATGCGCTCGGCGCGGCCCAAAGCGCTGCACGAGATCGCCGGGCGGGCCATGCTCGCCCATGCGCTCGACGCGCTCGCCGGCGCCGGCGCGGAGCAAATCGCGGTCGTCGTCGGCCCGAATCGCGACGACGTCGCCGCCGAGGCGCTGAAATGCGCTCCGAGCGCGGAAATCTTCGTGCAGAACGAACGCAAGGGCACCGCCGACGCGACGCTCGCGACGCGCGCGGCGATCGCGCGCGGCTGGGACGACATCCTGGTGACCTACGCCGACATTCCCCTGATCTCGGCGCCGACGCTCGGCGCCTTGCGCGAAGGGCTCGCCGAAGGCGCCGGGCTCGTCGTTCTCGGCTTCGAGGCGGAGGACCCGACCGGCTATGGCCGGCTGATCGAAGGCGAAGGGCGCCTGACCGCCATCCGCGAGCACGACGACGCGACCCCCGAAGAGCGCGCGATCCGGCGCTGCAACGCCGGGCCGATGGCCTTGGCCGGCACGCAAGCGCTCGCCATGCTCGAGACGATCGGCTGCGAGAACGCGCAACGCGAATTCTATCTGACCGATCTCGTCGAGATCGCGTGGGCGCGCGGCCTCCTCGCCGAGGCGCGAATGGCCCCCGAGGAGGAAGTGATGGGCGTCAACGACCGCGTCCAGCTCGCGCTCGCGGAAGGCGCGATGCAGCGCCGCTTGCGCCGGCGCGCGATGATCGAGGGCGCGACGCTGATCGCGCCGGAGACCGTGTTCCTATCCATGGACACGAAGATCGGCCGCGACGTCACGATCGAGCCGCACGTCGTCATCGGCAAGGGCGTGATGATCGAGGACGGCGCGACGATCCACGCCTTCTGCCGTCTCGAAGGCGCCCACGTCGCCTCGCTCGCCTCGATCGGCCCCTTCGCGCGCCTGCGCCCCGGCGCCGACGTCGCGCAAAAGGCGAAGATAGGCAATTTCGTCGAGGTGAAGGCCTCGACCATCGAGGCCGGCGCCAAGGTCAACCATTTGAGCTACATCGGCGACGCGCGCGTCGGCGCGGGCGCCAATATCGGCGCGGGGACCATCACCTGCAATTACGACGGCTTCTCCAAATACAGAACCGACATCGGCGCCGGCGCCTTCATCGGCTCCAATTCGGCCCTCGTCGCCCCGGTCTCGATCGGCGAGGGCGCCTATGTCGCCTCGGGCTCGGTGGTGACGTACGACGTCGAACCCGACGCCCTCGCCGTCGCGCGCGGCCGGCAGGTGAACATACCGGGCCGGGCGAAGGCGTTCCGGGAGAGGAAGAAGAAGGGGTAGGCGGCGAATTCGCGCGCGGCGCGCGGGCGGGAAGGCGGTGGTCCCCAAAAGCGGGCTCTTTGCTTTTCGCGCCGGGAAAACTTTCATCAAATGTTCCACAGGAACGGGACGCGCGGAGCAAGGACGAAGTTGAGCTGGACCAGCACCATGAAGCCGACGCCGAGCGGCATGTTGACGAGGCCCAGGGCGGCGCCGGCCGCGTAAAGCAATTGCGCGACGATGACGCGCCGCGCGAACGCCCTGGTGAAACGCTCTGGCGCGTCGCTCTTGATCAGGTTCGAGCGCTCGGCATAAACCACGCAGCCCAACAGGCTGAAGCCGCAAAGGAGAATATTGACCCAGTATACGACCAGCGCTGTTTGGTAGAAGAAATACTCGGCGAGCAGGCGAGTCGAGAACGGAAGCGCTGTTACGAAAGCCAAAAAGAGGAAGTTCAACCAGGTCAAGTCGCGATCGGAACGTTTAACGTGGTAGAGATGCGTCTGTTGTCCGACCCAGAAAACGCCGAGCGTCATGAAGCTCAGCAGCCAAGCGACGATTCGCGGCCATAGCGCCGCCAGCCCCGCTATGAGTTCCGCTTGCGAGTGTACGTCCGCCCGCTCCGGAATATGAATGTCGAGCACGAGGACGGTCGCCGCGAAAGCAAAAATTCCGTCGCTGAGCGCGGATAGGCGTCCGAGATCCTGCGCCGCCACGCGGTTGAGAACGGTCATGATCAAAGTGTCCGCG
>JBEKAL010000013.1:0-25388 GCA_050015935.1 Roseiarcus sp. | reverse complement strand
AGATCGCGCACCCGCGCGGCGCCGACGCCGACGAACATTTCCACGAACTCGGAGCCGGAGATCGAGAAGAAGGGAACGCCGGCCTCGCCCGCCACCGCCCGCGCCAGCAGCGTCTTTCCGGTTCCCGGAGGGCCGACGAGCAGAATGCCCTTGGGCATGCGCGCCCCGAGACGGCCGTAGGACTTGGGGTCCTTCAAGAACGACACGATCTCCTGCAGCTCGAATTTGCCCTCCTCGACGCCCGCCACGTCCTTGAACGTGACCTTGGTGTCCGTCTCGACATAGACCTTCGCGTGCGACTTGCCGATCGCCATCATGCCGCCGAGCCCCTGTTTCTCGGCCATTCGGCTGAACAGGAAGGTCCACAGGAGATAGAAGCCGATGAGCGGCAGCACCCAGGACAGAATCGTCCCAAGCAGGCCGCTGGAGGGCGCGCCCGTCACCTTGACGCCGGCGGCTTCGAGCCTGTCGGCGATCGCGGGATCGACCCGGACCGTCGCGAACTGGGTCTTGCCGTCGGGAAGCGGCGATTTCAGCGTGCCCTGGATCGAGTCCGCCGAAATCACCACGTCGGAGACCTGCTTGGCCGAGACGAGCTGTTCGAACTGGCTGTAGGGCATCATCTCGGTCTGCGACATCGTGGTCCAAAGCTGCTGCGCAGCGCTCACCGCCAGGAAGGCGATCACGATGTACCAAATCATCCAGGATTGCTTGCGATCCTTCGGATCCATGGCTCAGCTCCCATTCGACGACGCTGAAGGCCCCGATGCGCCGCCGGACGATCTCCCGCCGGGGGGATCGTGGACGGCGTCGCCGGAGATCGACGACCGGCGAAACGCGCATCAATCGACATTGAAAATCGACGCGCCCCCGACGACCGCCGGCTTCAGCCCCACGCTGCGCCATTTTGGCCGATCGCGCAATATTGAAGGAGGATCGCCGCCGTCGAGCCGGCGGCAGGAATGCGCCGGCAGCGGACCCATCGACGCTTCGGTCGTGGGCCAGCAGGCGACACGACGCCTATCGGGTGCTATCCTGGCTCGTCTCTCTTAAGCATCTCGGAATCGCCGCGCTATGACACGTCCCCGCATCGGACTCGCGTTGGGCAGCGGTTCTGCGCGCGGATGGTCGCACATTGGCGTCATCGACGCATTGGCCGAGGCCGGCGTCGAGCCTGACATCGTAAGCGGAACTTCGATCGGCTCGCTGGTCGGCGCGGCCTATGTCGCGGGGCGGCTGACCGCGCTGCGGGAGTGGGCGATGGCGGTGACCTGGCGCGAGATTATCGGGCTGATGGATGTCCGGCTATCGGGCGGCGGGCTGATCGACGGCAAATTGATCGTCGCATTTCTGCAAGGGCTCGGCATCGCCGGGCCGATCGAGAGCTACGCCAAGAAATATGCCGCCGTCGCCACGGATCTGGCCACCGGTCGCGAGATTTGGCTGCAGTCCGGGCCTATCCATGAAGTCGTGCGCGCCTCTATCGCGTTGCCGGGGATCTTGAGTCCGGCCAGGATTGGCGACCGATGGCTTGTGGACGGCGGCCTTACCAATCCGGTCCCGGTCTCCGTCTGCCGCGCCCTCGGGGCGGATGTGATCATCGCGGTCAACCTCAACGGCGACCTCGTGGGGTGGCGCTTCGAGCGCGAGCCAGAGCCTTCAGCCACGGCTGTGCATGCGCCTGTTGCGAACGAGTCCCTCGGTCTTGTGCTACGGCGCCTGCCGGAGGCGCTGCGCGAGCAGGCGACGCCGATCATCCAGCGTCTCCTTCCGCAAGCGTCAGGGGCGCCGGGATATTTCGACGTGATCGTCGACTCCATCAACATCATGTCGGACCAGATCACCCGCACCCGTCTCGCGGGTGAACCGCCGCATGTGATGCTGGTCCCACGGCTGCGCGACATCGAACTGCTGGAGTTCAACCGCGCCGGCGAGGCGATCGCCGAAGGTCGCGCCTGCGTCGAACACGCGCTGCCGATGTTGCGGCGGTACGTATAGAGGTCGAGAATTTCATTGGCTGTTCGGCGCGCGCGACGACAGCGGGCGCCGCAAGTCCGGCTCCTCGCTCGCTCGTCGCCGTCCTTACCGGCCGCGCGCTGTCACGGCGATTGCGGGGGGACGGAGGCGAGGGCCGCGGCCTCGGCCGCGCAATCACGTTGCGGCGGCAGGGCCTTGGCGCGCACGGCGGCAAGTTCCGCCTTGGCCGCGTCGAGGTCGGCGAGAAACGTCGGATCGGCATGCAGCCGGGCGACGGTCGCCGCGCCGAGGAAACGCCCCTCGATCACGTCGCTCTCCCAGTGAACGTTGCAGACCAGGCGGCTTTCTCCGAAAGCCCGGCCTCGCGAAAGGATCGCTTCGCTCCGTTCGGGCGATATCTCGCTGAGGATGAGCGCCTAGGTCCAGCCGATCGCGGTGTGCCCGGAGGGGTAGGAGCCGTTCTTGGCGAGGTCGGCCTCGGCGGCGGGCGAACAGGTCGGCTGCTTGTTCTCCATGAACGGGCGCGCGCGCTGGTAATGCTCCTTGGCCGCGCCGGTCGAGCCGCCCGCGTCGGCGCGGGCGCGCAGCAGCAGACGATAGAGGCGCGGCGTATCCTCTTCCCTGACCGGCGCGCCCAGCGCGCAGGCGAAGTCGCCGGCGGCCCATGAAAACGACAGGTCGGCGTCCATCGCGGCGAGCTTCCAGCGCGGCCCCCCTTGCAAGGCGAGATCGGTTCGGCTGATCTCCTGGTCCAGCGCGAACGCGGCGGAGCCTTCGGCGGGCGGAGGCGGCAGCAGGGCGACGCTGTCGGGGAGCGCGGCTTGCGGCAGATAGCCCGGCGCGGCTTCGGCAGGATTTGTCGCGGCCGGTGCCATTTGCGCCGCTGCGCCAACGACGCCAAGCGCGACGCCGGCGACCGCAAGCCCGAGGTGCCACGACGTCAAATCATGCGGACGGCCCATCATCTCACGCTCTCCATCGAATCTTTCCGACAGGGTCCTGATCGAGGCGTCGGCGCGGCTCATGCTGTCGTCGGCCTCGCCCAAATCGTCAGCGCGCTCGCGCCCAGGCCGCCCTGATCGCCTGGACTTTTGCCCCTCTTACATGAATTTCCTCCTCGAAATCCTGCAAATGAAATGACCGTTAACCTGGAATCCGTGCCGTGCCGCTCAAAGCGCGTTGCATCCTCCCTCGACACACTCATCTGGGCGAGGGATGCACTGTTCCATTTGTCAGACCTTCCCGCGCGTCCGAAGCGCCCACGCTGCGGCTCGCGCCGCATTGCCCTCTTGTTCGACATTCGCGAGCTAAAAACGAGCTAAATTTCAGGGCGGCCGGAGCTAAGCGTTGGAGCGGGTGAAGGGAATCGAACCCTCGTATTCAGCTTGGAAGGCTGCTGCTCTGCCATTGAGCTACACCCGCGATTTCAAAGACTTAGGCTCTTTTAGAGGTCCTGCTATTCTCTTTTATTCTCCGGCTCTCGATGCGATCTTATAAGCCAGCATGCGACGAACGGGCAACCACTTCTTCGCCCAGCGGCGCACGCCAACCTGTGAATGCAGGCCCTCAATGTTGGGTCGTTGGCGACTCGAGTCACCCTGCGGACGCTGAGCCCGAAGTGTCCGGAAGGGTGGAAACCTGCCGTTCCCGCCCTGAGGGCCGTTGACGCCTCTGCCCCACGAGCCGACATTAGCCCGACCAACCACACGCTCGATTGGTTGGTCGCGAAATGTCAAGGTGAGCACCTGCCTGGCGGAACGAATATAGTATAACGTAAGGGACGTTTCGACCCACCCAAGCTTGGGGACCGTTAGATTGGCGCCCTTTAAACGCCTGTTGCGGTGAGGATTTATGCACCTGATCACCGCCGCTGCACTGACTGCCTTGCTCGGCCGAAAACGGAATGTCGGCCATGATGGGCTTCCGAGCTTTATCGGGGTCATGGAGACCGCGCACGTGCTCCCAGGACGGCTGCGCCTGCGCGCGCCAGTGCTGATCGGGCAGCGCGGGGCGGCTGACCAGCTTCAGAAGAGCCTCGCCCGCCTGGACGGCGTTCGCGCCGTAGAGGTGAGTTCCGTGTCCGGAAGTCTGCTCGTTCACTTCGCGCCGGATCGCGTCAAGCCCGACATGCTGCTGGGGGCTGCGATTCGCCTGCTGGGATTGGAGCGAGAAGTCCAGCGCCCGCCGCCCTCGCACATCGGAGAGGGAATCCGCCAAGCCGGCGAATCCCTGAATCATGCGATCCACGAGCAGACCGGCGGAATGCTTGACCTAGGGACGTCGCTGACCTTGCTGCTGGCGGCGGCGGGGGTTCGGCAACTCGCCGCGGGCAACCAGTTTGGCTGGCCGCTGCTGTGGTGGGCGTATCAGTCGACGTTTCCGCCAGGACGGAGCGGCGAATGAACGCCGAATCCCTCGTCGGCCAATTGCGGAGTTGGCTTCTGTGCCCGCGGATCGTCCATCGACTGCCCGGACGATTGCGACTGCGCGTCCCAGCGCTCAAGCAAATCGGCCATGCGCAGCGGGAGTGGGCTTTCGTGTGGCGTGACCTGTTGGGCGGCACGGCCGAAATCGAATCGGTCGAGGTGAACCTGACGACGGGAAGCGTGCTGATCCGATACCATCCCGACCAGCTTACAGAAACGGAACTGCTCGCCTTTCTGCGGGCCGTGAATCGTCTCGCGCTCCAGCATTGGGACCGGCTCGCCGCAACTCCGCCGGCAGAGCTGCCCGAGGTGCTTCAGCGGCTGGTCTGCGCCATCCGCGCCGGAATTCGTCACCGCCTGGCGCTCGACGATAAACTTGAGATTTCGACGGATGTTTGGGCTTAAGCGCGACAGAGCGACGGCTTGTCGGATCGTTCACGAGCTTCCGGGGCGCGTCCGCATCTATTGCCCCGGCCTCCGGCACCTGTCGGATGAGGCCGGCGCCATCAGCGGACGGTTGGAGGGCTCGCCGGCGGTTCGTTCGGCCCGTGTGAGCGCGATCACTGAAAACATCCTGGTTCGCTTCGACCAAGCCAAGGGCGGCGCCCAATCTATCCTCGCCGCCGCACAGTCGGCTCTCAATGACTATTCTCTGGCCGTTTTCAAAGCGGAACGGACGTTGGCCGCGCAATCCACGGTGCAGGAACGGCGTCTGCAAGAGGAGTCCGTGGGCGAAATTCTGATCCGCGTGCTCGCCAGCGGCGTCACGTTGGGATTCAGCGCTCTGTCCACTCGCGAGGCGCCCGCCACCCTTCTTGGCCGTTTCATCACGATCCCCGCCTTGACGAGTCTCTCGTTAGCTTGGCCCATCCTGCGCAGCGGTTGGCGCTCGCTGACGCACAGCGGCCGGCCCAACGCCGACACCCTTAGCTCCACCGCCATTGTCGCGAGCCTGCTTTCCGGGCGTGACCGCGCGGCCCTGACAATTATTGGTCTCGCCGATCTGGCCGAGCTGCTCACGGTCTACACGATGGAGCGCACGCGCCACGCCATTCGCGATATGCTCGCCGTGGGCGAGGCGTACGTCTGGCGACTCGAGACCGATGGCCGAGAGGCGCAGGTCCCGGTGGAGCAAGTACGCGTCAGGGATCGCATCGTCGTCAAGACCGGCGAGAAGATCAGCGTGGACGGGGTTGTCGAGGACGGCGAGGCGGCCGTTGACCAGGCGTCGATCACGGGCGAGTTCATGCCGACGCGCAAGCAGATCGGCGACCCGGTTTTTGCGGGCACGGTCGTCAAGGCTGGCCACTTGACCATCTCGGCGACGAAGGTCGGGGATGACACCGCTGTCTCGCGAATTGTTCACCTCGTCGAGGAAGCGGCGCATCGCAAGGCGACGATTCAAGCCTTCGCTGACCGCTTCTCCGCCCAGTTAATTCCGGCGAATTTCGGCTTAGCCGGCCTCGTCTACGCCGCCACTCGTAGGCCGGACCGAGCCCTGAACATGCTGATCATCGACTACTCATGCGGAGTGCGACTTTCGACCGCCACTGCGCTATCCGCCGCCATCGCCACTGCGGCCCGCAATGGCGTCCTGATCAAGGGCAGCAACTACTTGGAGATGCTCGCCGAAGCCGACACCCTCGTTCTGGACAAGACCGGCACCGTGACTGAAGGACGGCCGCAGGTGACTTCGGTCATCCCATTGCTGCCCGGCGTCGGGGAGCGCGAGATGATCGAACTGACCGCGGCGGCTGAAGAAACGTCAACCCATCCCTTAGCGATTGCATTCGTGGACAAGGCGCGCCGTAAGGGTTGGCCGATCCCGAGACATGGGCCGACACACGTCCATATCGGGCGCGGGGTGCAAACAACCGTCGCCGGAGCGGCGGTGCACGTCGGCAATGCGCCTTTTATGCGCGAGCAGGTGATCGACCTATCGAGAGCGGAGGAAGCCGCACGCCGCCTGACCCAGCGTGGCGAGCAGGTCATCTATGTCGCCCGCGACTACGCCCTTGTTGGATTGATGGGTATCCAAGACACGCTGCGCGAGGACATGAGGAAGTCGCTGAATCGCCTACGCATGCTGGGTATGGACGATATCGTTCTGCTCACCGGCGACGTGGAGCAACACGCGGAACTTGTCGCGACCAAGATGGCGATGGACCGTTATCAAGCCCAGGTCTTGCCAGAGGGCAAATCGGACGTGGTGCTGGGATTGCAGCAGAAGGGGAGGCGTGTGGTGATGGCCGGCGACGGGATCAACGACGCCGCTGCGCTGGCCTGCGCGGACGTGGGAATCGCCATGGGAGGCATGCGGACGGACATTGCGATGGAGGCCGCGGACATCACCATCACCAGCGACGACCCGCTCATGATCCCTGCTGCTATCCGGCTCTCGCAAAAGACGATGAGCATCGTCAAGCAGAACTTCGCAACCGCCATCGGGGTCAACACCGCGGCGCTGGTGCTGGCTTCGCTCGGCCGGATGCCGGTGGTGTGGGGCGCCGCCGTTCATAATGCGACAACGGTGCTGGTCGTGTTGAACTCCCTGCGCCTCTTGCTGCACGACATGGAGCGAAGCCGATGAACGGCAACCGGCAACCTGCCGTTACGATCGAGCACGAACTTCCCGGCCGGCTGCGCATTCGACTATCGCACTCGCTGCGGCAGCCTGAGCGTGTGCAGCGTTTGGTGGCGGAGCATGCCGGCGTCGGGGAGGTTCAGTACACCGCTGTCAGTCGCTCCATGCTGGTGTTCTACGATCTGAAGCACATCTCGACCGAAGAAATCGTCATTCGCATCGCCACGGGGCTGTCCCTGGAGCAAGACAACGCAGGCATTCGAGTTCTGACCCGCCCGCTGACGCACGAGCTGACGGATTCGGCATTCTACTCGGGGGTCGCACTGCTTGCCGCTCTTGCTTTGCGCGTCATGGGCAAATACACGACAGCCAGTGTGGCCACGGAGTGGATTGCCGGGCTCGCCACGGCGGGAGCCGCTTTTGATCACGGCTGGGTGGACTATCGCCTGCGCGGGAATTTCGATCCGGAAGTGCTCACCGTGACCTATCTGCTGACCGCATTGCTGCGCGGAAACGCATTGCCGGCGGCGATCTTGACCTGGATCAGCACTTTCGGCCGTCATCTCGTTCGCCTGCCGGCTCGGGGGATCGTCGTTCGTCCCGCGCAGACCGACCGCCGCGGCGCTTCGCCGCGCTTCGAGGTTGTGGTGGCCCCCGACCCGACTCGGCCGGATAAAATGACGTTGTTCGGAATCATACCGACCATGTTGTTTCAGGCAATCACGGGCAAGGCGCCGGGACAGCATGTGAGTTTGATCGAGGACATCCGGCAAGTTGCGAAGATGCACAACCAAGTTCTGGAGGGCGTCAGTGGTTTTCGGCGCGGCATCCCCTTGCGTGTCCAAGGCGCGACAAACGGCTTCGCGGAGCAGTGAAAACAGAACAGGCCAAAAAGGAGTATCAGACTTATGGCAATCACTTCACAACATGTCACCGGATTTGTCATCGGGCTGGGAGTCGCCGCTGCGGGTTTCTATCTTTATAAGATGAACCAGAAGCACGTGGATGCTTGGTTGGAAAGCCAGGGCATCCAATTTCCGGGCGCCAGTGCAAGCGATCACAGTTCGATGACCCTCGAGGAACTCGTTCGCCAGAAGGAGAGATTGGAAGACCTCATTGCGGAGCGCGAATACGCGGCCGAGCAGAAACCCGTGGCCAAGACGGCTGAGTCGGAGACGCGGCGCCCCAAGCCGGCTCCTGCGTGACTGAATAACCGGCATCGACGCGCCGCCTGCCTCGGAACGTAAGAGCGATCGTCCGCCGCACGGCGCAGCCTTCGAATTTGCTCGGTTGATTCCGACCGAGGTGTTCGACCGCGATATCGTGCTGTGAGGCGTGCTTGTTCTTGCCAACCAGTTTCGCTGATCCGATGCCCCGATGCGCCTCTCTCAAACGATCGAAGTTCGCCTGAGCGAGGGCTTTGCTGCTGTCTGGAGCATGGGCATTCTCAGCCGTCGGCAGCGCCGCCGAAGAAAGAATGTCAAAAAGCAAGCGCGCGTGTTTTGCCGACGGTGCGCCATGCGCAGGCGAGGAGGTTTAACGCCGCCAACAGGCGTCAAGGGGGCATCGCTGTGGGACAACTTCAGCGGGCCAATCTCACGGCGCGATGCAGAAAAAGAGTAGAAAACGCAGTGAATGCAATCGATTAGGAGGCTCTATGAGGCGCGTCGAGACGGCTTCAAATTGGAAGGCTGCTGCTCCGCCGTTGAGCTACACCCGCTCTTTTTCAATCGGCCCGTTGCATCGGACCAGACGGCTTGGCGCGGTTTCCCCGCGCTTGCGATTCCGGCGGCTCACTTGATTCCGCTCGGGGCGAGTCATCGCAATCTGGAGGGCCCGAGTCAATCGGCGGCGAGGCCGCGCCAACGCCTCCTCGCCGATCCCCGCGCCTTCCGCTTCGAGCGAAGACGCTTTGCTCGCTCCAGCGCCGGGCGTCAGTCGAAGTCCGCCAAACTGTGCGGCGCGCCGGATCGGCCGCGAAAGACCTTCAGGCCTTTGGGGGTCGAGACGATGTCGCCCCTGACCAGCGTATCGTCGTTGAGCAGCAATTCCATCGGATCGGCGGCGGCGGCCGGCGTTGGCGAACATTCGAATCGCTTCGCCGCGATGCACGCGAGCCAGTCGGCGTGACGCTGGCGAGCGGCGCTCAGGCGCTCCCGCCAATCGGCGCTTCGCGTCGGATCGTCCTGGTCGCCCGCTTCGGGCGCGGCCGTTTCCTGCGAATCCGGGGAGGGCGCGGCAGCCGCCGCTGCGGGCGCGGCCGAAATCGCCTGCTGCGCGCAGGCGCCCTCGACCAGCCACGCGAGGGCGATCAACGCGGACGCGGTTCGCAGACCCGGCATCGCTCATCTCCCGCGCTTCATTAGAGGCGATATCGCCACCTCTGTCGAGGGCGTTCGTTGCAAGCTCGATCCGGCCGCGCCGCTCCCGGGTAAGACGCGGCAAGCGTCCTCACGGTGACACGGCGGCCTGCGGCGGCTAGAACCCGGCGGCAGACCTTCGCGAGCGCCGTCCCTTGTCTCCTATGCCCGCCGCCATCGAAGCGCGCTTCCTCGCCAAACGCTTCGGCGCGACGAGAGCCGTCGACGCGATCTCGTTCGAAATCGCGGTCGGCTCGGTCACCGGCCTGCTCGGCGGCAACGGCGCCGGCAAGACCACGACGATCGGCATGATCTTGGGGCTCATCGCCCCGACCTCGGGCGCGGTCAGCGTGCTCGGCGTCGACATGGCGCGCGACCGCTATCGCGTTCTCGGGCGCATGAACTTCGAGAGCCCCTATGTCGACATGCCGCATCGCCTCACGGTGCGCCAGAACCTCAGCGTATTCGGCCGTCTCTACGGCGTCGAAAACCTCGCGCGGCGCATCGACGAACTCGCCGAAAGCCTCGCGCTCGGCGCCTTTCTCGATCGGCCCGCCGGCAGCCTTTCGGCCGGGCAGAAGACGCGCGTCGCACTGGCCAAGGCGCTGATCAACGAGCCCGAGGTTCTGCTGCTCGACGAACCGACCGCCTCGCTCGACCCGGACACCGCGGACTGGGTTCGCTCGCGCCTCGAGGACTATCGGGGCAGGCGGGGCGCGACGATCCTGCTCGCCTCGCACAACATGGGCGAGGTCGAGCGCCTGTGCGAGCGCGTCGTCATGCTCAAGCAGGGCCGCATCGTCGACGACGGCTCGCCCAAGGACCTCGTCTCGCGCTACGGCCGCGACAACCTCGAAGAGGTGTTCCTCGACGTCGCGCGCGGCGCCGAGTGGCGGGAGCGGACGGCATGAGAGAGGCGAACTCCGGCTTTTCGCTCGCGCGCGTCGGCGCCATGGTTATGCGCTATCTCTATCTCATGCGCTCGTCCTGGCCGCGCCTGGCGGATCTCATCTACTGGCCGGCGGTGCAGATGATGACCTGGGGCTTCCTGCAGAGCTATATCCGCGCGCAGTCCGGGGCCTCGGGCCTCACGGGCCGTATGGCGGTCGCCGGCGGCACGCTGATCGGCGCGCTGCTGTTGTGGGACACGATGTTTCGCGCCCAGCTCGGCTTCTCGGTCTCGTTCCTGGAGGAGATGTGGTCGCGCAACATCGGCAATCTGCTCATAAGCCCGCTCAGGCCGATCGAATTCGTCGCCGCGCTGATGACGATGAGCGTGATCCGGCTCGCGATCGGCCTCGTGCCCGTGACGTTTCTCGCGCTGTGGTTCTTCGGCTTCAACCTGTGGGGATTGGGCTTCGGCCTCGTCGCGTTCTTCGTCAATCTGGTGCTCACCAGCTGGGCGATAGGCCTCGTCGTCGCCGGGCTGGTGCTGCGCAACGGCATGGGGGCGGAGGGCATCGCCTGGTCGATCCTGTTCTTCTTCCTGCCGTTCGCCTGCGTCTATTATCCGGTCTCGACCCTGCCGGGCTGGCTGCAGGGCTTCGCTTGGTGCCTGCCGCCGACCTATGTGTTCGAGGGTTTGCGCGCCGCGATCGTCGCGCACGAATTCCGCTCCGATCTGATGGCGGAGGCCTTGGCGATCAACGCCGGCCTGCTGGCGGCGGGCGGGGCGACCTTCCTTGCGCTCCTGCGCAGCGCCCGAAGGGCCGGTTCGCTGTTGCAAATGGGCGAATGAGCGGGCTCTGGAGTTCAATAATGCGCGCCGATCCCCCGGCTCAGGGGGTCGAAATCGCACGCCAAAGCGCATCCATAGGCTCGCTCGGCAGGGCGTCGCGGTCGCGCCGGCCGCGTACGCCGGCATCGTCGGAAATATTGAGGGCGCCCGCCCGCTCGCTTCACGGCAGCGACGGCGACGCCCCATTTTTTCGATTGTCGCCGGCCGCGGATCATGCTTTTAACGTTGGGCTTTCCCGCTGGAGATGAGACCCATGCCGCAATCGAATCGCCTACTTGTTCTCTTGCGGCACGGCCAGAGCGAGTGGAATCTGAAGAACCTGTTCACCGGCTGGCGGGACGTGGACTTGTCGCCGCTCGGGATCGAGGAGGCCAAGGAGGCGGGTCGGCGCCTCAAGGCGCGCGGCTTCGTCTTCGACATCGCCTTCACTTCGGTGCTGGTGCGCGCGCAGCACACGCTCGACCTCACGCTCGCCGAGCTCGGCCAGACCGGCCTGCCGGAATCGCGCGACCAGGCGCTCAACGAGCGCGACTACGGCGACCTCTGCGGGCTCAACAAGGACGACGCGCGCAAGAAATGGGGCGAGGAACAGGTTCGCCTGTGGCGGCGCAGCTACGATGTCCAGCCGCCCGGCGGCGAGAGCCTCAAGGACACGGTGGCGCGCGCCTTGCCTTATTATTGCCAGGAGATCCTGCCCGCCGTGCTCGGCGGCAAGCGCGTCCTCGTCTCCGCGCACGGCAACAGCCTGCGCGCGCTGGTGATGGTGCTCGACCGCCTGACGCCGAAGACGATTCCCGCTTTGGAAATCGCCACCGGCGTGCCGCTCGTCTATCGCCTCAAAGCGGATTCGATGGTCGAATCGAAGGAAATCCTGACCGATTGAGGCGCGCGAGCTTGTGATCGATTGCTCTCGCGCTTTGTGCGAGCCCGGGCCCTGCCGCCTCGAACCGAGTTCGGCTAGAGTGCGCGTCGGTGATTCGCTCAACTCCCCGAGGTCCGGCGATGCGACGCGCGTTTCCCATTGTGGCGGCCCTGGCGATCCTGAGCGCCGGTTCGGCGGCGGCGGCCGCGCAGTATGAATTCCTCGCGGCGCCGCAGATCAATCTATCCCTGGTCTATCGACTGGACAAATTGACGGGCGAGGTCATCGCCTGCCAATACGCGCATAATCCGGGCAAGACCGACATCGAACCCGGCGCCTTCGGCGTGACGGCCTGCTATCGCGGCGGCGAAGGCGCGACGAAGCAGGAGCCTGGCGATTACGGGCTCGTCGCGACCCGGCACGAACAGGAGGGCGGCGTCTTTCGCGTCGACTACCGCACCGGCGCGCTGAGCATCTGCTATCTCTACTTCCAGCGGGAAAAGCAGGGCGACCACGAGATCATCGCCGATCAATACGTCGTCTGCACGCCGCCTTATAAGTAGCGTGAGCGATCGACGCGGGTCGAGAGCGACCGAGAGAGAGCCTTCACGGACAGGGCGGCGCCGGGCTCCAAAACTGAATAAGCATACGCTCGAGGTCGTCGACACAGGCCGCCATGGATCTCTTGGAGAGCCTCTCTTTCCGACCGTCGGAACCCGTCAAGAACTTCGGCTGGAGTCGGACGCGCCCTGTTGCGCCCTCGCTGAGGAAACGCCGCGAGGCGAAATTTTGCCTATTCATTTGGGCGACGCCGCACGAAAACGAAGTCCCGCTCGGGGTTGGCGGGCGCGACGCGACGTGCGAGCATGGAGCAGGATGGGACGGCCGGCGGGGGCGCCCTCTTTCGTGAGCGTCGATTGGGGCGAGGCACCCGCGCTCGCCGGTCCGAGATTTGCGCGCCGCGGCGAACGGCGGAAGGGACTTTCGACAACATGCTCAACGAGACGACGGCCGAGGACGGCCCGTATTTGTCGCTGCGCGGGATCACCAAGCAATTTCCCGGCTGTCTGGCCAACGACCGCGTCGACCTGACCGTCGCGCGCAACGAGATCCACGCGCTGCTGGGGGAAAACGGCGCCGGCAAGAGCACGCTGGTCAAGATCATCTACGGCGTCCTCCGGCCCGACGCCGGCGAGATCATCTGGCGCGGCGAAAGCGTGGCGATGCAAAGCCCGGCTCATGCCCGGCGGCTCGGGATCGGCATGGTCTTTCAGCATTTCTCGCTGTTCGAGTCGCTGACCGTCGCCGAAAACGTCGCCCTCGGCATAAACGATCGCGCGAACCGCGCGAACCTGCGCGAACGGATCGCCGATATTTCACGGGAATACGGCTTGCCGCTGAGCCCGGACCAGACCGTGCACGATCTGTCGGTCGGCGAGCGCCAGCGCATTGAAATCGTGCGCTGCCTGCTGCAAAACCCGCGCCTGCTGATCATGGACGAGCCGACCTCGGTGCTGACGCCGCAGGAAGTCGAGAAGCTGTTCGCGACGTTACGGCGGCTGGCGTCGGAAGGCTGCTCGATCCTTTATATCAGCCACAAGCTCGAGGAGATTCGAGCGCTCTGCGACACCGCGACGATCATGCGGCTGGGCCGCGTCGTCGCGCATTGCGTCCCGAGCGAAAGAAGCGCCAAGGAATTGGCCGAACTGATGATCAACGCGCAACTGGACCCGCCCTCGCGCAGCCGGCGAATCCCGGCTGAGCGCGGGAGGCCGAGGCTCGCGGTCGAGAATCTCTGCGTGAAGTCGCCGCATCCGTTCGGGGTCGATCTCAGAGAGGTCGGCTTCGCCGTCTCCCGCGGCGAGATCCTGGGCGTCGCCGGCATCGCCGGCAACGGCCAGAGCGAGCTCATGGACGCTTTGTCGGGCGAGGTTCGGGCCGACGCGCCCGAGACGATCATGCTCGACGGCGTCGCGGTCGGCCGATTAGGGTCGCGCGAGCGGCGCAACCTCGGCGGCTGCTTCGTTCCCGAAGAGCGCAACGGGCATGCCGCGGTCGGAGCGATGACCCTGAGCGAAAACGCGTTTCTAACCGCCGGCGCGCGCGCCGGCGGCTCGCTCACTTGGCACGGCTTCGTCGATCAGGCGCGGAGCGCCGAATTCGCCAGCGAAATCATCCTTCGTTTCGACGTTCGCACGACCGGCCCGAAAGCGCTGGCGCGCTCGCTGTCGGGCGGCAATCTGCAGAAGTTCCTGGTCGGACGCGAAGTGATGCAGTCGCCGGGGGCGCTGATCGTCAACCAGCCGACCTGGGGACTCGACGCCGGCGCGGCGGCGGCGATCCAACGCGCGATGGCGGATCTGGCGGAAAAAGGCGCGGCCGTTGTGATCATTTCGCAGGATCTGGACGAAATCTTCCTGGTCTGCGACCGCGTCGCCGTGATCGCCGGCGGGCGACTGTCGCCTCCGACTCCGGTTGAGAAGGCGACGATCGAGCAGATCGGCCTCGTCATGGGCGGCGCGGCCGCCTGGGGGCATGCGTAAGCCGATGAGGTTCGAACCGCGCGGCGAAGTCTCGATTTTTTGGACCTACGCCTCGCCGGCGCTGGCGATCGCGCTGACGATCCTCGGCACGGCGGTCGTCTTCTGGGCGCTCGGGCAGGCGCCGGGCCCGGCGGTCTATACGTTCCTCGTCGCGCCGCTCGTCCAGGCCGGCGGCCTCTCCGCCCTCGCCGTCAAGGCGGCGCCGCTGATCATGATGGGGGCGGGACTCGCGCTGTGCTATCGCGCCTCGATCTGGAACATCGGCGCGGAGGGCCAGTTCACCGTCGGCGCGATTTTCGCCGGCGGTTTCGCGCTGGCGTTTCCCGATCTGCCGGGCTCGCTGCTCTATCCTGGAACCCTGTTGGCGGGGGTGATCGGCGGCGGCGCGGCGGCGGCCGTCGTGGCGTTTCTCAGGAGCGAGCTCAACGTCAACGAAATCCTGTCCAGCCTGATGCTGACCTATGTCGCGCAGTACCTGCTGATCTATCTCGTCACCGGTCCCTGGAGGGATCCGAAGGGCTTCGGCTTTCCGCAGACCGCGATGTTTTCCGACGGCGCGACGACGCCGATCGTCGTCGAGGGCGCCGGCGTCCATCTCGGCTGCCTCGCGGCGCCGATCATGGCGATCGCGATGTGGGCGCTGCTGTCGAAATCGGTCCTCGGCTTTCAGCTTCGGGTCGTCGGCGAGGCGCCGCGGGCGGCGCGATTCGCCGGTTTCAGCGAACGCCGGCTGATCTGGGTCGCGCTGCTGGCGAGCGGCGGCCTCGCGGGTCTCGCCGGCATGTTCGAGGTCACCGGCCCGATCGGTCAGCTCACCACCGACATCTCGCCGGGATACGGCTTCACGGCGGTCATCGTCGCCCTCCTCGGGCGGCTGAATCCGATCGGGGCGATCTTCGCGGGATTGTTGCTGGCGCTTTCCTATCTCGGCGGCGACGCCGCGCAAATCGACCTGGGGCTGCCCAACGCGGTCACCGGCATCTTCCAGGGCGTCCTGCTGTTCTTCCTTCTCGCTTGCGACATCCTGATTCTTTTTCGCGTCCGGCTCGCCAGGCCGCGAGGCAAGCCCCTCGGAGTCGCCGAATGATCTTCTTCCTGACCAGCTTCTTCGTCAGCGTGATGGCCTCGTCGACGCCGCTGCTGCTCGCGGCCACCGGCGAGTTGGTGACGGAGCGCTCCGGCGTTCTCAATCTCGGCGTCGAAGGCATGATGCTGGTGGGCGCCGTCACTGGTTTCGTCGTCGGGCATCTCGTCGACAACAGCATGCTCGGCCTCATGGCGGCGACCGCCGGCGGCGCGGCTCTGTCGACGATCTTCGCGTTCCTGACGCTGACGCTTATGAGCAATCAGACCGCCGCGGGTCTGGCCCTGACGATTTTCGGCCGCGGCTTCAGTTCCTTGCTGGGCGCCGGCTATGTCGGCATCAAGGGGCCGGAGCCGCTCAAACTCGCCGCGCCGGGCCTGTCGAAAATTCCGTTTTTCGGCCCGGTGCTGTTCGGGCAGGACGCGTTGGTCTACGCCTCCTTCTTGATCCTGGCCGCGGTCGCGTGGTTTCTCTATCGCACCCATGCCGGTCTGGCGCTGCGCGCGGTCGGCGATTCTCACGACGCCGCTCACGCCATCGGCTATCCCGTCAACGCGATCCGCTTTTCCGCGACGATGTTCGGCGGCGCGATGGCGGGGCTCGCCGGGGGCTACATGTCGCTCGTCTACAGTCCGATGTGGGCGGAGAACATGACCGCGGGACGCGGCTGGATCGCGCTTGCGCTCGTCGTGTTCGCGACCTGGCGGCCGGCCTGGCTGCTCGGCGGGGCCTATCTCTTCGGCGCGATCATGTATCTCTCGCTCTACGTCCAAGGCCTCGGGGTGCCGATCCCGTCGCCGCTCATTTCCGCGCTGCCCTACATCGTCACCGTCGTGGTGCTCGCGATCATCTCGCGCGATCGTCGCCGAATCCGCCTGAACCAGCCGGCCTGCCTCGGCAAGCCGTTCTATGCCGGCGCCTGATTCGTGGGGGAACGAGCATTTTCACAGCGCCGGGCCGGACATGGAGGCGCCCGAGCGGATGGACGCGGCGCGTCGCATCGCTCCGCGCTTTGCCCTGAGCCTTGCTCGCTGACGCGGCGGGCGGATTTCGCATGGGGCTGTTGAATATCGATCGAATGAGTTTGGCGGCGATAGGCAATCGCCCGACGCCGGTGTAGTCATTTCGAATCCGCAGACAGGAGCAACGCGATGGATCGTCGAACATTCAACAAACTTCTGGGAACCGGACTCGTCGCCGCCGCGACGCCGCTGGCGTCGAGCGGCCTTCGCGCCGCCGAGCCCTTGAAGGTGGGTTTCGTTTATGTCGGCCCGGTGGGCGATTTCGGATGGAGCTACCAGCACGACATCGCGCGCAAAGAGGTGGAAGCGCATTTCGCCGGTGCGGTCAAAACCGCTTTCGTCGAAAACGTTCCGGAGGGACCGGATTCGGAGCATGTGATCTCCGACCTTGCGGCCAAGGGCGCCAAGCTGATCTTCGCGACGTCGTTCGGCTACATGAATTATACGATCAGCGCGGCGAAGAAATTCCCGGATGTCAAGTTCGAGCATTGCACCGGCTACAAGCGCGCCGCCAACGTTGCGACTTACAACATCCGCTTCTACGAGGGGCGCTTCGTCCAGGGCGTCATCGCGGGCAAGCTGACGAAGACGGGCGTCGCCGGCTATGTCGGCTCGATCGCCGTGCCGGAAGTCGTCCAGGGGATGAACGCGTTCCTGCTGGGCATGCGCAGCGTCAATCCCCAGGCGCGTCTGAAGTTCATCCTGATCAATTCCTGGTACGATCCGGGCAAGGAAGGCGACGCCGCCAAGGCGCTGATCGATCAAGGCTGCGACGTCATCACCCAGCACACGGACTCGCCGACCCCGTTGCAGGTCGCCGAAAGCCGCGGGATCCCGGCGTTCGGCGAGGCGACGGACATGGCCAAGTTCGCGCCGAAATCGCAGCTCACGGCCAGCGTCAACGTTTGGGGGCCCTATTGCATCAAGCGCGCCCAGGCGGTGCTGGACGGTTCGTGGGCGAGCGGCGACGTCTGGGGCGGTTTCTCCACGGGCATGCTGAAAATGTCGCCGTTCTCCAACATGCCGGACGACGTCAAGGCTCTGGCGCAGCAGACCGTCGACGAGATTTCCTCGGGTAAGCAAAAAATCTTCGTCGGCCCGCTCGTCGACCAGAGCGGCGCGACCAAGCTGCCCGCGGGGCAAGTGATGGACGACGGCGCGCTCCTCGGCCTGCAATGGTTGGTCGAGGGCGTCGACGGCAAGTTGAGCTGACGGGACCGACGCGCGGCGCTGGTTTCGGGCGCCGCGCGATTCGGAGAGCCGATCGCCTATCCCAGGTCCGCCGCCGCCGCGCGGCGATGCGGTTGCGCGCGCGAGTGAAACACGGCGTTAAGACTTTGTAAGGGATGCTCGATCGTGAGGCGGTCGACTCGACGGTCGCGGACGCGGAAAATTTACCGCCGCGCGGCATTTTGCCGACCGCGCCGCCGTGATTTCGCCAGGCCGATCGCCGCGCGCCGGGGATGACGGGAAGAAAATCGATGAGCGTGGTGTTGAAGAGCTCCCTGTTCGACGAGCCCGCGGCCGCCGACGCCGAGGCGGCGCCGAAGAAGTTCAAATTCGCCGCGACCTTCGTCATCGATCTCGCGATCTCGCTGGTCTTCGTCGCCGCGGTCGTTCCCGTCTGGGCGGGCGAAATGGACCGTGGCCTCGTCCTCGCGCCGACCTTCCTCATCGGCGCGCTGATTCTGCTCTGCTACGTCGGCAAGGTTCTGGTCATCGCCCATCTCGACAAGGCCGGCGGAGACGCGCGCACCTATGTCAAGTCGTCGGCGCTGGTCACCGACGGGCCTTACGCCTATTCGCGCAACCCGACCTATCTCCTCGCGATGATCCAGTTTCTGCTGTGGTCGGCTCTGGCGTTCTATCTGCAAGCCTTCGCGCCGTGGCGCCCGTCGATGCTCGCGGCGGCGGTTTTCCTTCCCGCGCTGTTCTTCATCGTCAACGATCGGGTCGTCATGCCGACGGAAGAGGCGATGCTGAGGCGTCTCTATCCCGACGCGTTCGACGCCTACGCCAGCCAAGTTCGCCGCTGGATCGGGCGCAACGGCGCCGCGGCCTGACGGCGGCGCGATCGGAAGCCTCAGCCGGCGTAGCGGTTGGCGACGTCCTTGGCGATCCGCACGGCCTCGTCGAGAAACCGCGCGACGATCTCTCGCGCGGCCGGCGTGCAGGCGCGGTAGGTCAGCTCGTAATCGCGCAAGCCGCGGTTGAAGGCGCCGGCGAGCGTTTCCTTGCGGGCCGGCGTGTTCCCTTCCGTCTCCAGCAGGTTGGCGAACTCGGCGCGAAAGGTGGCGCCGTCGCCCGCCCCGCAGAGATCGCGCAAATAAGAGAGCGCGCCGATGATTTCGGCGAGACGCAATAGCTGGGGTTCGTAGGGCGGCGGCGGCTCGGTCGGCGGCGCGGCCGGTTGCTCGGCCGGCGCGGCGGGCTTGGCGGGCGGCGTCTGCGCGGCGAGCGGGCTCGCGGCGAGCGCCAGCGCGGCCAAGGCGGCGGGAAGGCGCGCGCCGCGCGGCCTCACGGCAGGCTCCTTTCGAGACGCGCGGCCTTCTCGATGATTCTCGGGAGCTCCGGCGTCGTCGGCCAGCGCGCGATTGTTTCCGGCTCGATCCAGGCGACGGCGTCGACCTCGGCGCCGGAGCGCGCCTCGCCGGCCCGCCAGCGGGCGACGAACGACGCGATCACATAGTGCTCGCGAACCCTGGCGCCGTCGAAGACGATCGGTTCGACGTGATCGACGAAGGCGAGAATGTCCGCCTCGAGGCCGACCTCTTCGGCCAACTCGCGCAAAGCGGCTTCGCGCAAAGTCTCCCCGACTTCCACCACGCCGCCCGGCAGCGCATAGAGACCGGCGAGCGGCGAGCGCGCGCGCCGCGCGATGAGCACGCGCCCCTCGCGGAACACGGCCACCGAGGCCGACAGAATCGGCCGCGCGGGATAGAGCCGATCATCCACGCGCGGCCTCACACATGCTGGCCGCCGTTGATCAGCAGTTCCGTCGCGTGGCCGATGCCGCGCGAGGCGCCGGTGAGCGGCAGCGCGCGGCGCGGCGCGTCCGGGAGCGGTTGAGGCGTCATTTCTCCATTCGCGAAGGAAGGGCGCGGAGGCTCGGCGTTGTCACACTTGCCTCGAGCCGGCGCGCTAAGGAAAGAGGCGCTCGCGACGCCAGGGCTCGCCCTCGCGCGTGCGGGTGAACAGGATGCGATCGTGCAGACGGAACTGGCCGTCCTGCCAGAATTCGATTTCGCTCGGCGTCAGCCGGTAGCCCAGCCAATAGGCCGGCCGTGGAATTTCGCCCTCGCCGAATTGCTCCGTATAGGATGCGACGGCTTCTTCGAGCTTGGCGCGCGATTCGAGCGGCCGCGACTGCTGGCTCGCCCAGGCGCCGATGCGGCTGAGGCGCGGCCGGGTGGCGAAGTAGGCGTCCGCCTCGCTTTCCCCGATCGTGGCGACCGCGCCGCGCAGGCGCACCTGCCGGCGCAGCGATTTCCAGTGGAACAGCGCTGCGGCTTTGGGCGTGGCCGCCAATTGCCGCCCCTTGGCGCTTTGCGCGTTGGTGTAGAAGACGAGGCCGCGCTCGTCGGCCTGTTTGCACAACAGCATGCGCGCGTCCGGCAGGCCCGAATCGTCGACGCTGGCCAGCGTCATCGCTTCCGGATCGTTGAGCTCGCGCTCGCTCGCTTCCGCCAACCACAGCTTCAATAAAGCGAAAGGATCGCGCGTGTCCGCGAAGTCACTCGAATTTAACGCATTCAAGGCGAATATGCTCCTCTTTGACAACCCTCGCGTGATTTGTGATGATAACCCTTCCGAACTGCAAACGCGAAAGATTTCGCCCGCGCGTCGGCCCGGCAGGTCCCGGGCGAGCCTCCGCGCTCGCGTTCGGCGCCCTCGCGCTCGCGGGATGTTCGATCTCCATGCCCCTGCCGTCCTTCCTCGACCGCGAGGCGACGGGATCGATCAAGCCCGAGGCGCCGTCGCTGTCGAGCGCCTACGATTCCAGTGACTGGCGCGTCGCCGGACCGGTTCTCGCGGCGAGCCTGCGCGCGCCGGGTGAGGCCGCGCCGGCTCTCTGGTCCAATCCGGCGACCGGCGATCACGGAGAATTCGTCACCGTCGCCGGGGCCTTCGCGCGGGAGGGCCAATCCTGCCGCGCCTTCGTCGCGCGGCTCGTCGACGGCCAAGACGCCAAGACGCTCCAGGCCGTCGGTTGTCCGCGCGAGAGCGGCGAGGTCGCGGTCTACGACATTTCGCCGTGGACGGGCCTCTGACGCGCCCACTTGCGAGGAAAGCGGCCGTGGCCCAAATATGCGAAAGAGACACCGGCGCCCGCGCCTTAAGGGGCGGGCGCGCAATCCTGGGCTCATCATGCGCGACCCCTATGAAGTTCTTGGGCTGGCGAAGACCGCCAGCGCCGGCGAAATCAAGTCGACCTATCGCAAGCTCGCCAAGAAATACCATCCCGACCAGAGCAAGGAGCCGCGGGCGAAAGATCGTTTCGCGGAGATCGGGTCCGCGTACGAAATTCTCGGCGACGCCAAGAAGCGCGGCGCCTATGATCGCGGCGAAATCGACGCGGAAGGCAAACCGCGCGCGCCGCAGTTCGAAGGCTTCGGTTTCGGCCGGCGCCCGGGCGCGCATCCCGGCGAAGGGCCGGACTTCCGCAATTTCAACTTCGATTTCGGCGGGGGCGAGTTTTCGCCCGGCCGGGGCGGCGCGTCGATCGATCCCGACATCCTTTCCGAATTGCTCGGCGGGCGCACCGGCGGGCGATCGCGCGGCCCGGCGCGCGGAGAGGACGTCGCGGCGTCGGTGACGGTTCCCCTGGCCATGGCGGTCGGGGGAGGCTCGGTGCGCGTCGCTTTGCCGACCGGCAAGACGCTCGACGTCGCCGTCCCCGCCGGCGTCGAGGACGGCAAGTCGATTCGGCTGCGCGGACAGGGAAGGCCGGGGACGAGAAACGGGCCCGCGGGCGACGCGATCATAACGATCCACTACGCGCCGCATCCGCTGTTCAAGGTCGAGGGGCGCGATTTGCGCCTCGATCTGCCGATCACGCTCTACGAAGCCGTGTTGGGCGCCAAAGTGCGAGTCCCCACCCTCGGCGGCGAAGTGGAAATGGCCATCGCGCCGGGGGTCAGCGGCGGACGCGTGCTGCGTTTGCGCGGCAAAGGCCTTCCGGGCACCGCCGAACTGCCTCAGGGCGATCTGTTGGCGACGCTGCGCATCGCGATGCCCGCCGGCGAGGATGCGGATTTGACCAAGTTGATGCGGCGCTGGCGCGACGAAAAGCCTTACGATCCAAGGGCCGGGATGGCGGGATGAGGTCTCGACGCTTCTCGATCGGCCCGCCGCGTTCGCCGAGCCGACCCATCAAGAAAGCGCTTCCGGGCGGCTGATCGCCGACCCGGAAGACGTCATCGCGCGAAAAAGCGCAACCCGAACGGCGCCGGGGCGCCGCGTCGGCTCACTTGGCCTTCGGCGCCACGTGGCGGTGGTGGTGGTGGTGGTGGTGGTGGTGATGGTGATGATGGTGGAAGTGGCGGTGGTGAAGGCAATGATGGTGGTGAAGAACGCAGTGATGATGATGATGATGCATGGGTTGGGCCGGCGCGGCGGCATAAGCGGGCAGAGCGGCGAGGCCGACGACCAGGGCCGCGGCGGCGAGCAGTTTCTTAAAACATGATTAAGACCTTGATTTTGCGATAGCCCCACCAGCGAGGCTTCGACTCATCTTTACCAAAACGTCCCTGAACCTGAGATGGACCACCGCGCGAACGCCGCGTCCGCGGCGCGGCGCGGGCTCGATCTCGTCGGTTCTCGCCCTGCGTCAGATCGTCGCTTCCACAAACGCCGGATCGACGCGCCGGCCCCAGGCGCCGTTGAAGCGCTCGATCCAGCGCTGCGCCGGGACGCGGCCGTCGGCGACGATTTCGTCGAGCGGGGCCAGATAGATCGTTTCGTCGCGGCCCCAGGCGTCGCTTCGAGCGCGCCGCGCCAATCCGGCGCGCGCGATGTCCAGCGCCTCGCGCGCGATGACGCGCAGGTCGCGGCCGGCGACGCGCGCCGCCAGCCCTGAGCGCGGGACCTCGTCGCGCAAGCTCTGGCGTTCGGCCGCGCTCCAGCCGCGCACGAGATCGCTCGCCGCGCCGAGGGCTTGCGAATCGTAATAAAGGCCGACCATTAGCGCCGCCAACGCGCAAATGCGGTCGGCGGGGCCGACATCGGCGCCGCGCACTTCGAGATAGCGCTTGAGGCGCACTTCGGGAAATATCGTCGAGAGATGGTTGGCCCAATCGGAAATCGTCGCGCGCTCTCCGGGCAGCGCGGCGAGCCGGCCGGCGAGCAGATCGCGAAAGCTCGCGCCCGCGACGTCGTGATAAATCGCGCCGCGCTTGACGAAGTAAAGGGGAACGTCGAGCGCGTAATCGGCGTAGCGTTCGAACCCCATGCCCGGCTCGAAGGCGAACGGCAGCATGCCGGTGCGCGCGCCGTCGGTGCGCCGCCAGATTTCCGAGCGCGCCGACAGAAAGCCGTTCAATCGGCCGTCGGTGAACGGCGAATTGGCGAACAGCGCGGTGATCATCGGCTGAAGCGCGAGACCGACGCGCAGCTTGGCGACCATGTCGGCCTCGTCGGAAAAATCGAGATTGGCCTGCACGGTCGCGGTGCGAAACATCATGTCGAGCCCGCGCGCGCCCACTTTGGGCATGTAGCGCGACATGATGCGGTAACGGCTCTTGGGCATCGCCGGGGTCTCGGCGAGCGACCATTTCGGGCTGACGCCGAGGACGAGGAAGCCAATCCCCAACGGATCGGCGGCGGCGTGGGCGCAACGCAAATAGGCGTCGAGTTCGCCCGCGGCCTCGTGGATCGTCGCCAGCGGCGCCCCCGAGAGCTCGAATTGGCCGCCCGGCTCGAGCGAAATCGCGCCGCCGCCGACCGCGTCGAGCAAGCCGATGAGCTTGCCGTCGTCCTCGATTCGCTCCCAGCCCAGGCGTTCGCGCATGCCCTCCAGCAGCGCGCAGATCCCACGCGGGCCTTCATAGGGAACCGGCGTCAGATCGGACTTGTAGAAGGGGATCTTCTCGTGTTCCGAGCCGACGCGAAACGCCTGCGCCGGCCTGCAGCCCGCTTCCAGCCACGCGACCAAATCGTCGCGGGACTCAACGATCTCAGCGTCGACGACGTCGCGGGCCATGCAAGATTCCGAAGGGACAGACCGGGCGAACGGCGCGGCGCCCGGTAGATAAGGCCCTGCGCGCCACAAATCAATGAACGGCGGGCCGGCGGGCGCGCCGATCATGAAGCGCTGCGCGCGGGGCGAAATCCTGCGCCGGCGACGCGGGCGCCCGCCGCGCCCGATCCTCAGGCCTCAGGCCGCAACAGCGTGCGGGCCATGGCGTCGCGCCAGCCTTCGAGCCGGGCCGCGCCCGCGCCCGCGCGCCGGGAACGTGATCGAGAATCCAGGCGATCTTGGTCGCCGAGAAATACGGGTCGAGCAACAGGCCCGTGCGCGCGCGGATCATCGGCTCATGGCCTTCGGCTTTCAGCCGCGCGCAATGGGCGGCGGTGCGGCGGTCCTGCCAGACGATCGCGTTGTGGATCGGCTCGCCGTCGGCGCGGCTCCACACCAGCGTCGTTTCGCGCTGGTTGGTCAGGCCGAAAGCGGCGACGCTCGTCCCGCCGAGCGCGGTCGACGCCAGGACCTCGCGCATCGTCTCCCGCGTCGTCTCCCACAAGTCGGCGGGATCGTGCTCGATCCAGCCGGGATGAGGATAGATCTGGCGAAACTCCCTACGCGCCGAAGCGACGGGCGCCGCCCGCTCGTCGAAAAGGATCGCCCGGGTCGAAGTCGTCCCTTGATCGACGACGAGAAGTGCGGACGTCACGGCCTTCGTCTCCGAGCAAGAAACGCGGGCGGAGCGTCCGCGCGCTCGAGACTACAGGCTCTCCCGCCGTCGCGCCATGGATCGGAAGAGCGCGGCCGCAACGGCGCTGTTCGCTCGGCGAGGCGACCGGATAGCCCTCGCCGCGCGGGTTTGGGCGACCCGACAGGCGTTAAGAAAAAGTTAACGAATAGCGACCATCGTCAATACGCCGAAAAAAGGGGGACCCGCGTGTAGAAAAACGGAGACGACCATGGCGATCATTTCAGGATTCGTTCACTCGCTGATGCGGTGGTTTGATCTCTTTGGGATCAGAGTCATCTTCGAATACGATCCCTATTGACGAAACGTTCAAGCGGCCAGACGCCGCCGCCGGCAGCCGCAGAAATCCGGGCTCGGCTAGCGCTTCATGGCGAAGCCGGGCGATCCGCGCGACCCGATCGCCGTTCGACGTGCGGCGGTTCTCTTCTCGCCACGAAGCCTCTTGCGCCTAGCGGAACAAGCAGTCGCCCGCGATATGGCGACGACGGCCGATCTCGGCGCGACGGATGCGGCTAACCATTCCTGTGCCCAGTTCGTGCAAGCGCCGTCGTAGCTGTAAGCTTCCTGGTGATTGACGCGCTTCATTTCGAACTTGCCGCCCAAGCCATCCCAAGAGGAGCGCTTCGTCGACGTTGACGACGGCGCCCTTGGCGACGCGGGCGCGAATGAATGATACGGTTTCCGGGCGATCAGCTCGCATTGGCGATGGGCGGCCACCAGTGGAAGCCGGCTCTGCCCTTTAGAGTCCGTCCGGAGACTTCATGAGGGATTACAGAGTTTTCTGAGCATGAGGCGGATGGAGGCAAGGCGGAGGAAGGCGAGGGCGTTGCGGTTGCGGTTTTCCCAGTCCTTGGCGAGGCG
>JBEKAL010000012.1:0-25642 GCA_050015935.1 Roseiarcus sp. | reverse complement strand
ACCGCGATCTGAATGCGCACGGCGTTCTCCGAGGTTCCCAGGAAGTGGCCGATCTTCAAGGTCTGTTTGACCCAGCGGAAGAACAGCTCGATCGCCCAGCGGCGCTTGTAGAGATCGGCGATGTCCTGTGCGCGGGCGGTCAGATCGTTGGTGAAGAGGCGCAACACCTTGCCGGTTTCGATCTTCACCCGGATTTCGCGCACGAGGTGCGACATCGGGTTGTCGCGCGAAGCGGCGAGCCGCTGGGGAAGGTAGCCGGTCCGATCGGAAAGGATCGCCGACCCCGGCGCGACCGGCCGATCCTCGACCGCCGTGAAGGGGGTGTTCGACTTGAGGCGGGTGACGATGCGGCAGAACGCCTCGTGCAGGCTCGCCCACCAGCCGAAATCGTAATAGCCGAGGTCGAAGACGTAGGTCGCGCCCGGCTCGATCGGCATTGCCTTGGCGGCGGTGATGTCGTTGACGTTGGCCGCGCTGACCATGAGGTAGAGCGGCTGCTCGGCGTCGGGATCGTAGACGATGTGCGCCTTGGCGCCGCAGACTCCGGCCGAAAATGTCGCCCAGTCGTCGCTCAGGCGGCTCAGCGACACGCTGGTCGAATCGATCAGGCGCACGCAATCGCCGATCTTGCGCCGGTAGCCGCGTTGCAGGCGCGCCATCAACTCCGCGAGCAGGCCGGCGAACACTTCGCTCGGCCGCGACGCATTGGCGGTCGCCAGCGTCGACTTGGAAACCGTGCAGCCGCCGAGATGGTAGAGCTTGGCGGCATGGGTTCGCAGGTTGGTCTCGATCTCGCGCAGGCTGCGCAAGCCGCAGAACTGGGCGAGCAGCAGCGCGATCAGATGGGTCTTGGTCGTCACCGCGCGCGGATCCCGGTCGGTGCCGTATCGCTCGATGAGGCGCTCGACGACCGCCCACGGAACCTGTTTCAAAAGCCCATGAAAAACGATATTCTGGTGCTGCACGGCGTTGATCCCTTCTCGTGTCCAGGTGATTCGCAAACTTCTGGAAACGAGTAGAATCAATGCCGTGCGCCTAATCAAGCACAATCCGTGCCGGACAGCCGTGGGACAAGCCCGGCCATGACGAGTCGCTGCTTGTGGGCGTTGATATCATAGCCTCGCGCCGGAAAACGGCGCCATCCCTTACCGTCGGCGCCCGCCATGACGACGAGCTTCGCCATCTCGATGCGATGGCGGGCCCGAAGCGCGCATGGCGCTTCCACGACGACCCTGCGCGCGGCCGATGAAGCGACGAGCGTATCGGCGCGAGGGGCGCTTGGAGCCGGTCACCGCGCCTCGGCGCCGCAGGCCTCGACAATGCTCTCGAGCCGCCGGCGCGCTTCGTCGCCGCCCTGCCCGCGCGCCGCGCCGAGGGAGACGCCGGCCGCTTGCGCGCGATCCGCGACGCAGGCGCAGGCCTTGGCGCAGGCCGCGAGTTCGCCGCCCGCCTCGACGCAGGCCGGCCGGCAGGACGCGAGATAAGTTTCGCGATCCTGCCGCGCCGCCAGTCCGCTCAGGTTCGCCAAGGCGAACAACGACGCGAACAGGATCGGCTGGTGCGCGAGATAGATCGCGAGACTGTGGCGGCCGGCGAAGCCGAGCGCGCGCGCGGGAAACGCCGCCGGGCGCCAAAGCGCCAATGGCGAGCGCGCAAGCCGCGGAAGCGCAACGCGCGCCAGCGCGAAGCCGACGAGGGCCACGCCGGCCCAGGGCAGGAGCGGGCGCCAATCCAGAGTGCGGGGCGCGACCGTTCCCAGGCCCAGCCAGATCAGCGCGGGAGAATCGAAGGCCTCGCTCGCGATCAGAAGCGGCGCCGCGAGCGCCAAGGCGCCGGCCGCCAAAGCCGTCCATGCCGGCGCGCCGACGAACGGCGCCGCGACCAGGCTGGCGATCGCGATGCAATGAAGAATGCCGAACAGGATCGGTTCGTCACGGTCGACGAAAAGGCTCGCGAGCGTCACCAGCAGCGCCGCGCCGGCTATCGTTGCGAAGCGGCGCGCAAAGGCGCGCCGGCTGAGCCCGTTGGGATGCGCGAGCGCGAGCGAGACGCCGACCAGCGCCAGAAACGCGCTCGCCACGCCATGCGAGAAGATCCGCATCGCCGGCGCAAAGGGCGCGCCGGCCGAAACGAAGCCGAAATCGGCGAGGTCCCAAATCAGGTGGTAGACGCCCATCCCGACGAGCGAAGCCCCTCGCGCGACGTCGATCGCCGCGATGCGCCCGAGCGTCGTCGGCTCGCTCGTTAGCTCGTTGTCCTGCATCGCCCCCGCCGAATCCGTCGGCGGCCGTTATAGCGGATCGCGCGCGGAACGAGGATGGCGCAGGCCCCTCGAGCGAGGCTCCTTCCGGCGCGCTTCGGCCGTGGGAGCGCCGAGAAACGGAATCGCCGCAGGTTCGTTCTCGCGGCGCAATCGAAAACCGTCGGCGAGTTTGACCAATCGCAACGTTTTCTCGTAGGAAAAGTGCGACAACTCGCGCCAAACAAGATGCCTCCACGGAGCCGCCCATGTTCAATCGCCGCGACTTGTTCCTGGCGGCCGGCGCCGCCGCCGGGGCCGCCAAGGTCCTGACCGCAATGCCCGCTTTGGCCGGAGAGGCGCCGGAATTGCTACGCCGTTCCGTCGATCTCATCGCGCCGCCATTCATTCACCCGCACGAGCAGGCGACCAGTCGCGGACCCGAGATCGTCGAATTCAAGCTGACGGTCGTGGAAAAAGAAATCACGCTCGACGACGACGGAACGAAAATTCATGCTTTCACTTACAACGGCTCGGTCCCCGGGCCGATGATGGTCGTCCACGAAGGCGACTACGTCGAACTGACGCTCGTCAATCCCGCGACCAATGCGCTCGAGCACAACATCGACTTCCATGCCTCGACCGGCGCCCTGGGCGGCGGCGACCTGACCCATGTCAATCCGGGCGAACAGGTCGTGCTGCGATTCAAGGCGACGCGGCCTGGCGTCTTTGTCTATCATTGCGCGCCGGGCGGGGCGATGATCCCCTGGCACGTCGTTTCCGGCATGAACGGCGCCATCATGGTCCTGCCGCGTCAGGGGCTGACGGACGGCGCCGGCGAGGCGCTGCGTTACGACAAGGCGTTCTACATCGGCGAACAGGACTTCTATGTCCCGCGCGACGCCAAGGGCGCCTACAAGACCTATCCTTCGGCGATGGACTCTTTTGCCGATACGCTTGCGGTCATGCGAACGCTTACGCCGACGCACGAGGTGTTCAACGGCCGGGTCGGCGCCCTGACCGGCAAGAACGCGATTCCCGCCAAGGTCGGCGAGACCGTGCTGATCCTGCACAGCCAAGCCAACCGCGACACCAGACCGCATCTCATCGGCGGGCACGGCGACTACGTCTGGCTTCTCGGCAAGTTCGACAACCCGCCAATGAAGGGTCTCGAGACGTGGTTCGTTCCCGGCGGCTCCGCGACCGCCGCGCTCTACACCTTCCGTCAGCCCGGCGTTTACGCCTATCTCAATCACAATTTGATCGAGGCGGTGTTGTTGGGCGCCACCGCCCAATTCCGCGTCGAAGGAAACTGGAACGACGACCTGATGACGCAAGTTCGTCGGCCGGGGCCGATCGGCTAGGCGTCGCGACAAAGGCGAGACGCTTCGTTCGCAAATGTCTCTCTTGAAGGAGGAGGCGAGGCGATGTGGGCTTTTCGCCGCGCCTTCGTCTATGTCGCCGCGGCTTCCCTGGGACTGCTCGGCGTCGCGGCGTTGCGCGCGGGGTTCGAAGCAAGTCCCGCCGACCGCGTCGCGGTCGTCACGATCGAGCCGGGCGCGTTTCGCTACCGGCTCGCGGGCGAATTTCAGCGCAATGGGCTGGCGACCAATGGTCCACTGCGCGAGACGAGGATCGAGGAACCTTTTGCGATCATGACGAGCCAGGTGAGCCAGCGCGACTATGCCCGCTGTGTCGCCGACGGCGCCTGCCCGAATGTCGGGAGAATTGACGAGACGGCGGCGAACCTGCCCGTCGTCGGCGTGAATTGGCGGGACGCGACCGCCTATGCCGTGTGGTTGTCGCGTCAAACGGGCGACGACTGGCGCCTGCCGAGCGACGTCGAGTGGGCCTACGCCGCCGGCGGGCGGTTTCACGACGACGCAATTCCCGAAAGCGACGGCGACGGTTACGTCGAGCGTTGGCTGGCGAAATTCGATCGGGAGGCGGCGCGCGAAACCCAGCCGAAGCCGCCGCAGCCGTTCGGCCGGTTCGGCGCGAACGAACGCGGAATCGTCGATCTCTCCGGAAATGTCTGGGAGTGGACGGACACGTGTTACGAGCGGCGATCGCTCGACGCCTCGGGCGTGCCGGCAGGAGCGCCGACCCGCAATTGCGGCGTGCGCGTCGTCGAAGGCGGCCACCGCGCCTACATGAGCGATTTCATCCGCGACAGCCTGACCGGCGGCTGCTCGGTCGGCGCGCCGCCGACCAATCTCGGCGTCCGTCTCGTCCGCCATCGCCAGAGCGCGCTCGGCCGGGCGCTGCGCGTCTTCGGCGATCTCGTCGCCCGCCTGTGAGCAGGGAACGCGATCGAGGGCCTCAAGCGCCCTCGGCGATCGACGACAGCCGGTCGGCCTCGCGGACAACGATCCGCCGCCGCCCGCTAGCGACGAGGCCGTCGTCCTGCCAGGCGCGCAAAATCCGGCTCACGGTGAACAGCGTCGTCCCGGTCATTTCCGCCAGATCCCGCCGCGTGACGGGAAAAACGATTTCGACGCCGCCCTCGACTTTGCGGCCGGATTGTTCGGCCAGGCGCAACAGCGCGTGCGCGACGCGACGCTCGACGGCCTCGGTCGACATTTCCAGCACGCGGATATTGGCCTCGGCGAGTCGACTGCCGACGGCCTGCAACAAGCTGGCGGACAAGGCGGGGAATTTCCCCGCCAGCTCAGGCCAGGCCGCCGAAGGCCAGACGAGCGCGACGCTATCGACGATCGCCTTCGCCGAAGCGGGATAGGCCTTCTGACGCATTTGCGTGGCGATGCCGAACAATTCGCCCGGCTCGACGTAGCGGATGATGACCTGCTGGCCGTCGGGCGTCAGTTTGGTCGCCTGAACATGGCCGTCGAGCAGGAGATAGAACGAAGACGCCGGCGCGTCCTGTTCGAAGACGGTCGAACCCTTGGGGAATCGCGTCGAGCGCGCCAGAGCGAGCAAAGAATCCAGATCGGCGGGCGACCAGCCGGCGAAAGTCTTCAGACCGGCGATGGCGGAACGGTCGACGCGACTCATCGTATCATTCCTATAGGCGAAGACCCCATGCGGTCGGCGCGGCGTTCTGCGCATCGGGCTCGGCGACAAACGCCGCGAACGTTGCTGACGAGCAATGTTCGATTCGCCGCCGACGTGCGATCGTGTCTGATCCGCTCCGCGCATGATCGCGACCCGTGACCGGCTTTCTTACGGCAACTCGCCTCCCGGCGCAGCTGGTTTCGCTCGGGCGCGCGGCGGCCCGGGGCGAAGCGCCGCCGCTCTCCTTTCGTCTGCCGCGCGCGAGGTTCGCCGATGCCCCCGATTCCACGCCTGAAGGCCTATTCCGGACCGGCCTTGTTCTCCTACGGCTTCCGGCCCTTCTTCCTGTTCGGATCCCTCTTCGCCGGCCTCGCCATCGTTTTGTGGCTGCCCGCCTATTTCGGCGAATGGACCCTTCCGACCGCCATCGCGCAACGCGATTGGCACGTTCACGAGATGATCTACGGCTATGCCGGGGCGGTCATCGCCGGGTTCCTGCTGACGGCGATTCCGAATTGGACCGGCCATCTGCCCCTGCAAGGCAAGCCGCTGATCGCGCTGACGGGGCTTTGGATCGCCGGGCGGCTCGCCACGGCGTTCTCGCTCTTCACCGGGCCCTGGGTCGCCGCGGCGATCGACCTCGCCTTTCTCGCCGCGGTGATCGGCTTCGTCGCGCGCGAACTCGGCCACGGGTCGCAGAAGCGCAATCGCAAGGTGATCGTCGTCCTCGCCATCCTCTGGCTCGGGAACCTGGTCTTTCATGTCGAAGCGATCGGCTTAGGCGGGGCGGACTACGGCGTGCGGATCGGCGTCGCCGCGACGCTGCTGCTGGTGATGCTGATCGGCGGACGCATCATTCCGAGCTTCACCCGCAATTGGCTCGCCCGCACGAATCCCGGCCCCCTGCCGGCGCCGCTCGACCGTTGGGACATCGCGGCGATCCTCGTCGCCGCTCTGGCGCTGGCGGCTTGGATCGTCGCGCCGCAGTCGCCCTTCGCAGGCGCGGCGTTGCTGATCGCCGGGCTCGCGCAGGCGGCGCGTCTGGCGCGTTGGCGAGGACATCGGGCCTGGCGCGACCGGCTGGTGCTGGTCCTCCACGTCGCCTACGCCTTCGTGCCCGTCGGCTTCGTTCTCACCGCTCTGTCGGCGTTTGGCGTCGTCTCCGTGTCGGCCGGCGAGCACGCCTGGGGGATCGGCGTCTTCGGCGGAATGACGATCGCGGTGATGTCGCGCGCCAGCCTAGGCCACACCGGCCGGGCGCTCGCGGCGAGCCCGGCCGTGCAGACGATCTACGCGCTGATCTTCGGCGCGGCGATCGCGCGCGTCTGCGCCGCCGTACTCCCGGAGTGGGCCTGGGTCGGGTTGCACGTTTCGGCCTTCGCCTGGGCGGCGGCGTTCTTCGGCTTCGCGCTCGCCTATTGGCGCGCTTGCCGGCCCTCGCCGCGGCGGGTGAACGGTGGCGCGGCTTCGGCTGCGGCCTCGCCCGCCGTCGTCATTGCTGTCACGGTTCCTTCGGAATGCAACAGGCCCGCTTCAGCGTCGAGCGATCGATCGCCCGCTGCGCCTCGGCGTGAGCGCCCTCTCCCCGCGAGCGGGGAGGGGGGGTGAGGGGCCGGGTGATCGGCCGCGCCGTGGCGGCTCGTCGCCTCGCCCCTCATCCCAACCTTCTCCTGAGCGAGCGGGGAGAAGGGACGCGGCGCGGCGGCGGCTTGACCGGCGCGGGCTCGGCAGAGAGCGCCGTCGACTTCATGGAAGCCTCTTCTTTCCGAAGTCTTGCGGCTGTCAATGGTCTTCGACCGCCGGAGGCGGCCCGCGCATAGGGCGTCGAGAGACGCCCGTCTTTCGACGGGCTACGCGCGCGCCATGGACAGCCGCAAAACTTCGGAAGTTCATGCTTCCATGAGGTCGACGGCTTGGTGGGCGCCGGAGAGGAGCGGGGCGGCTCCGGGCGAGAAAGTCTGGAGCCGACTTTGGGTCGCGAAATCAGGGAATTCGTATCCTGTCCCCGTAATTCCTGCATTGGATCAAGGGGTTAGGAATACCATCAAGATTATCAGGATGGCGAAGGTCGCTACGATTCCGCCCGCTATCGCGCTGATGACGAACATCGCCTCTGCGCGTCGAGCAGGGTCTAGGACCATCGCCTCGTAATCGGGGTTGGGAATGAAGCGATAGAGACGGGATCTCCACTTGCGGTGCATGTCCTGTTGCACGGTCATGAAGATCCAGCCGGTTGCCACAACGACGGCAACGTAGACTCCGGCAAGAAAAGCAACCACCGCTAATAGCCAGTGTGGGGTAGTCGTGCCGACTTTTGCAGCAACGAGTCCGATGCAGGTTGCGAGTGCTGCGGCGACGGCGGTGACAACTTGGCGCGTATTGTCAGCCATCTTCGCCGTGTCGTCGGCGACAGCCTTCCTGAGGTCTCCCTGCGCCTTAATCGCTTCCCGGGTCAGGTCTGACAAACTCAGCTGATAAGCGAGCTTCGCGCCTTCGAGAACATTGGCGACGACGCCACCAAATACCGCGGCCGTTCCCGCTTCGGGTGGGTAGTGGGTGCGACCGAACTCCGCGGCGAACAGTCCATGCCGTTGTTCGGCTTCAGCGCCATTCTCGTATACCCAAACAACCGCGGCAAGAAGATCATTGTAGCCGTTGAGTTTGAGCTCCTTGGCCGCCCCTGGGCGAGGAGCGTCAAGCTGCGTGCGGGGTGGCCCACTGAACACGAGGCCGCCGTCGTTCTTGATCTCGCTGGCTAGAGCTCTCATCAACGCTTCCGCCGATAGATCGGCGAAGGTCTGGAAGACGGGGTCGCCCCAAAGCTGCTCGCTCGCTGGTGTCCGTAACATCCAAACCCGAATGTCGTTCGGCGCACTAGGGGGTATATTTTGGTCCTTCACTAACTGGCGGGGGCTCTTGGTCACAGGGGCGGGGCTGAAAATACCTGAGGAGCCCCATGGCAAGAAACTTGCGGCCATTGTTGCGAAAGGTGTCGCAAGCGTTGCGACTTCCCAGAGCAGATCGCCGCGTTCTTGGAGCAAGAAGGCCTTGAGCCCCACTAAGGTGACTACCTGTAGGGCGGAGACTTGGCTGGGCTTCTGCACCGTAACAATAAACGGCTCGTAGCCTGCTGTAAGCGTACCTGTTTCGGCGCGTTCACCTGCCCCGTCGGCAATGTCGCAGCGCCACCCGACGGCCGTGAGCAGCGGAAACAACTGTTCCAATTCGGCCGCAGCCAGCGATGCAATCGTGAGAGCAGACGGCGTCTCCGTAAGTGTCGCAAGTCCCTGGGCGCTGAGCCCGTCAACGGCGACGGCCAGAGCTTTCAGGGAGGACAGCATCCGTGTATCTTCTCGTGGTGATGATGAATTGGGTCGCTCCATCCGAACGTTCCGTTTTCCTAACTGCTTGACCTTCGAGGCCGGTGTTATACTGGATCGTCACCCCCTCTTCGGTGCGCACTAACCGGGTGATTGGTCTGCCGAGCTGACCCCCATCCGGCGGAAACACGACGCCGGCAAGACGTTTGCGCTTAACTAAGCGGCCAACGGATTTCTTTAGTGAATCCCTTACGTGGTCGTCAGCGGGCTGCCCAGCCCCCACCCAAACCGCGCGGTTGACGACATCCTCTGTCACCGTCTCGGCGTTGCGCAGAACCTCTAATGCGCGCGAGACCGCGGGTGCCACTCCACCAGACGGGAGAAGCTCTCGATGATCCTCCAGGGTGGTCCGGACCACATCCTTGACAGCAGTGGTAAGCTCACTGTCCGTACGGTCGCGCACCACCTGGAGATAGCGGATGAAATAGTCGGTTAGCTGCGGTGCTGGTCGACCCATGCGGTCACGCGTCGAGATGGAAGCTTCCGCCGCGCCGCTGACCACGCGCACCAGCGCTGACTTTTGGATTGCCGACTTGTCGTCGACAAACGCTTCAACAATTCGGCGAAGGCCCGCGGCGCCTTCCCGCTTTAAGAGCTCCAAAGCTTGACCGTAATCGTACTTCATCAGCGCATACAATCGGACGCTCTCGTCATCTACGCCGAGCTCGAAGACGAAAAACGCGCCATCCCGCGTGTTGCCTCGGTGAAATCGGCAAAATTCCCGAGCAAGCGTTTGCGCGCCCTTCTCGAAGCCGACTTTGCGCGTCGCGATCGCCTCTACAGTGTCCCGCGTGGCGGAGACGTCCTCAAACCGATAGATGCTCGCTGGGGCGATTTCGCGGATGCGATCGAGAAGGAAATCATCATGCTCGATCGCGAGTTCCGGCTCGGGCTTGAACTCTTCGTCGCTCACGATATGCAAGCTCATACGCGCGATGCGAAGACTCGACGCCTCCGCGTCTGTCAAAAAGCTCATTGCAAGCCCCCACCCTCTGGCAGCGTGAGAAACTACCGTTCAGCATTGATCTCGCACCTGGTTATCGAGTATACACCGAAATTGGAACAAAGCAAGAACATTCTTGTCTTTAGGTCGGGATTACGGCTACACGATTCCAAATCCCCAATTACCCAATTCTTCGCATCGCCGCAGCCCTTCAAGCGACTGCACCTGGGCGACGGCGAGACGGCGTCCGATTCCTCCGACATTTCAAAAGCCCGCGCATTTGTCTTTCTGAAAAACGCAATTCGTGCTAGTCTTCCCTCATCGACCCTCCCGCTCCCGGACCCCAGCCATGGCGAAGACCCGCAAGAAATCCCGCGCCGCCGAGCCGCCGCCGGCGCCGCAGCAGGCGCGGCGCAGCGCGGCGCGGCGGGCGACGGCGGAGCGCAAGCTGCGCATCTTGGAGCGGCTGACGGCGGGCGTGTCCGTTGGACATATTGCGCGTGTGGAAAACGTCACCATCCGCCGAGTGCGACAAATCATCGCGGAAATGCTCGCCAAGCGCGAGGTCGATCCGCCCGCCGGCTTCGTCCAATTGCAGATCGCGCGGCTCAGCGACGCGATGGTCGTCGCGCATACGCGCATGATGGAGGGCGATCTTCAGGCGATGGACCGGCTGATCAAGCTGACGGGCGAGCTCGATCGTTATCACGGCTTCGGCCGAACTGAGATCGCGGCCGAGCCGAACCCCGCGCCGCCGCCGCGGATCGCCGCCCCGCCGCTCGAACTCATGGCGCCGAAGCCGGCGCCCGACGAAGCCGAGAGGGAAATTTTCCGTGCCCCAAGCCCTTGAAAGAAAGCGAAGCGCGGAAAGAAGCGCGGCGTGCCGAAGCCTCTAGGGCATGTTGTCTTCAGATTGAAACAGGCTCCATCGTCATTGCGAGCGACAGCGAAGCAATCCAGACTAAGCCGCAGCCGCAATCCCTAAGTCTGGATTGCTTCGCTTTGCTCGCAATGACGGTTGCGATGATTCGACTTAGACACAACGCGCCCCTTAAAGCGTCGAGCGGTCGATCGCCCTTTCCGCCTCGGCGATCGATTCCGGCCGTCCGACGTGCAGCCACAGGCCGTCGAGACGCAGGCCGTAGAGGCGCCCCTTGTCGGCGGCGCGATAGAAGAACGGCGCGAGGCGGAAGACGTCTTCGGCGACGCCAGCGAACAATTGCGGCTTGACGACGCCGACGCCGGTGTAGACGAAGGGCGCGACATGGCGGGGCTCGCGCGCGGCGAGACGTCCGTCCCGATCCATGGTGAAATCGCCCGGCCAATCGACGCCGACGGCGCCCGCGCTCGCCGCCACCATCAGGATCGCGTCCATCGTTTGCGCGTCGAAGGCTTCGACGAGGCGGCGCAGGTTCGAGCGCGGCCCCTCGATCCAGAAGGCGTCGGTGTTGCATATAAAAAACGGCTCGGCGCCGAGGAGCGGCAGCGCGCGCTTGACGGCGCCGCCCTGATCGAGCAATTGGGCGCGCTCGTCGGAAATGACGATTTGCGGCGTTTCGCGAGCCGCCAGATGCGCCTCGATCTGGTCGGCGAGCCAATGCACGTTGACGATCGCGCGCGCGACGCCGTTCTCGGCGAAGCGATCGAGGCAATGGTCGATGAGCGCCCGGCCCGCCACCTTGATCAGGGGCTTAGGGACCGCGTCGGTGATCGGGCGCATGCGCGCGCCCAGGCCCGCGGCGAACACCATGGCGGTCGTGGGCGTCGGCGAAGGCATTCGCTCAGAGCTCTTTAGGGGGGTTCGACCGCGCCGCCGAGGGCGCGCGGCAGATGCGCCTGGTGCCAGAGCTTGAGCGGCTCAAGCAAGGGATGGGCGAGGTTCCTGGCCAGGCGCCGCTCGATGTGCGGAAGATGCCTCAGATATTGCGGCTTGCCGTCGCGCTTGTCGAGCCGCGCGAATATGCCGAGGATTTTCGTCGCGCGCTGCGCGCCCATGACGGCGTAGGACGCCGCGAACGCCTCGGCGTCGAAGCCGGCGTCCGCGGCCGCGCGCCGGCGCGCGTAAAGCGCGAGGAGGCGCAATTCGAGATCGTCGGGAACCTCGACGCGCGCATCCTGCAGCAGCGAGGCGAGATCGTAGGCCGGCGGGCCGAGCACGGCGTCCTGAAAATCGATCAGGCCGATACGCTGGAGCCCCTCGCGATTCTCGAGCCAGTGCAGATTGGGCGAGTGATAGTCGCGCAGCGTCCATGTCGTCGGCTCAGCGAGGATCGGCGCGAGGACGTCGCGCCACAGTGCGAGGAATTGCACGCGCGCGCCGGAGGGCGGATTGGTTCGCGCGATCGCCGGCGCGTACCAGTCGAGCGCGAGTTCGACCTCGACCAGCATCGCCGCGCTGTCGTAGATCGGCAGCGCATAAGTCTCGCCGTCGACAGGGAGTTCGCGCGGCGGCGCGCGCCCATGCAGATCGGCGAGCAGCTCCGTCGCCTCGGCGTAGCGCGCCGCATTGGGGCCGCGCTCGTCGGCGATCGTCTCTACGCCAAAATCCTCGATGAGCGCGAGACCGTCGGCGACGCTGTGGGCGAAAACCCGAGGGCTCGAATAGCCGAGCGCGCGCAGGCCCTCGGCCATGGCGAGAAAGGCTCTGATGTCGGGGGAAAGCTTGGCGATCGCCGCGTAAGGCTTGCCGTAGCGCAGGATCGGGCCGTCCGGGCGCGGCGGCGAGATCATGAGGATCGCGGCGCCGCCGTCGCTCGCGAACAGGCGCTCGTAGGCGCGCGCCGACGCGTCGCCCTGCAAGAAGACGCGCCGCGCCTCGGCCCAACCCGCTCGCCGGAGCAGCGCCTCGATCGCGCGCGCCCGCGCGTACCGGACCGCGAGCGCCCCGAGGGCGCGCACGTCGGCGCGACGAAAATCCGCCCCTTTGGCGAGATCGAAGGCGAATACGATTTCGAGTCGATCGGGCGGCAGCGCTTCGGCGGCGCGTTCCGGCCATTCGACCAGCGCGACGGCGCCGTCGACGACTTCGTCCCAACCGAGCTGCGCGAGTTCCTCGGCGCCGCGAAGGCGATAGAAATCGGCATGCACGACCGGAAACTCCGGCGCCTGATAGACCTGCATCAAGGTGAAGGTGGGGCTCGGCGCCTCGAGTTCCGGATCGTCGAGCAGCGCGCGCAGGAAACCGCGCGCGAAGGTCGTCTTGCCGGCGCCGAGATCGCCGGAAAGCGCGATGAAATCCCCCGGCTGCGCGAAACCAGCCGCCCATTTGGCCAGCGCGAGCGTCGCGGCCTCGTCGGGCAGTTCAATCGATTCGACGCCGCCCCCCTTTCGCGCGATTTCCATTTCAGGCGGCCGCGCTCGCCAGGCTCGGCGCGCCGTCAATGGGGAAGATGCAGGTCACCGTCGTGCCCTCTCCGAGCGCCGAATCGATTTGGACCCGGCCGCCGTGCAATTCGACGAGCGCCCGCACGATCGACAGGCCGAGGCCGGGGCCGCGATGGCGCGAACCGCTGGTCCGGCTCTCGAAGCGGTCGAAGACGCGATCCAGCACCTCGGCTGGAATGCCGCGGCCGCGGTCGCTGACCTTGAACACGATTTCGCCGCCTCGGCGCATCGCCGCCAGGGTCACGGTCTGGCCAGGCGCGGAAAAGCCGATCGCGTTGGAGAGCAAGTTGAACAGAACTTGGCGGATGCGCCGCCCGTCGGCGCGCAACGAACCGACGTCGTCGGTGGCGACGATGCGCAATTCGATTTTCGATTCGCTGAGGCGATCTTGCACGCCCTCGGCCGCCGCTTTCATCGCGTCGACGACGTCGACGTCCTCGGGGCGAAGCTCCAACGCGCCGGCGTCGATCGAGGCGAGATCGAGAATGTCGTTGATGATCGCGAGCAGCGCCGCCGACGAAGTCGTGATGAAGCCGGCGTATTCGAGTTGCTTGGGGTTGAGCGGGCCGACGCCGCCGTCGGCGAGCAATTGCGTGAAACCGATGATGTTGGTCAGCGGCGTGCGCAATTCGTAGGAGACGTGGTTGACGAAGTCGTTGCGCAGCTTTTCCGCGCTGACGAGCGCCTGGTTGCGTTCGGTGAGCGCGCGCTCGACGTTGGCGCCCGCGGTCGCGTCGAGGAAAGTGAGCAGCGTCGCGCCATCGGGCAGCGGCAGCGCCGCGCAATCGAGCACCAGACCGTCCTTGCGCTCGACGCGCGTCTCGAATCCGCGGCGGTCTTCCGGCAGGCCGACGATCGTCGCGCGGAGCCCGTCCCACAGACGCGCATCCGCGAGCAGCGGCGCGCAATGGCGCGCAACTTCGTCGATATGCGGCCGATCGGCGGCGTGCCCGGGTTCGAAACGCCACAGCGCGGCGAAGGCGGGATTGATGAGCTTCATCCGCCCGTCGGCGCCGAACACCGCGACGCCTTCCTTCAGCGCGTCGAGCGTCTCGCCCTGCACTCGCGTCAAGGCGTTGACCTGCGAAGCGAGCGCGTAGCTCTGCGTTGCGTCGTCGAACAGATAAGTGACGCCGCCTTGCGGGTTGGGGCTCGCCACGACGCGCAGCGCGCGTCCGTCGGGCAAGTGCCAGACGTTCTCGATCGGCTCGATCGCTTGATAGGCGGCGAGCGCCTGCGATTTCCAGCCGCGAAAGTCGGCTTGTTCGGGCAGCTGGCGCTTGGCGCGCAGACGATCGAGGACTTCGCCGTCTGTCGGCTGCGAATCGAGAAACGCGGGGTCGAGCGACCAGATCTGCCGATACGCGGCGTTGTAGAAGATCAGGCGCTTGGCGCGATCGAAAATCGCCACCGCCGTCGACAATTGATCGAGCATGCGCGAATAGGCGCCGGTGTGGCGCTCCATTTCGGCGCGAAGCGACTCCAGTTCCGAAAGATCGTTGGCGATTCCCGCCGCGCCGGCCTCCGTAGCGACCTCGACCACCTCGAACATCTTGCGCTCGCCGGCCACGACAGCCGGAGCGCGGCGCCGCCAGGCGCCCGATTGCTGACGCTCCGCAAGCCCTTCCGCGCACAAGTCCTGATCGAAAAGCTCGAGGTTCTTGTTCGCGACCTCGGCGCCGTCTCTGGCTTCGACCGCGCGCGCATAGGCGAGATTGGACCATGCGACCCGGCCCTCGGCGTCGCGAGTCCAAGCGGGATGCGGGATCGCGTCGAGCAGCCCGCGCAGCGCGACGAGCGCGATGTTGGCCTCGGCATGGCTGTCGCGCAAACGCGCCAGTTGCAGGCGGTCGCCGGAGACGTCGCGAATGCGCATGACCGCGTAGCCGGCGATCGCGCGCCCGTCGATCTCGAAATGGCGTCCCTTGAGGCTCGCGGCGGCGATCGAGAACGCCTCGCCTCTGCCGAGCAATCGCTCGACGGCCTGCTGCACGTTGGCGGCGAGTCCGGGCGCGAGCCACGACGAGAACGCGAGCACGCGGCGCGGCAGCGGCGCGTCGGCGACCAGAGCAAAGTCGCCCTCGATCCGAGGGTCGCTGTCGGGCCGATCCCAGGCGACGAGAATCTGCGGCTCGCTGGCCAGGAAAAGATTGGCGCGATCGAGCCCGGCGCGCGTGCGGGCGAGTTCGCCCGTGAGCTCGCTCTCCCGCTGCGTCCATCGCCGCCGTCCCAGCAGATGCAACGAGGCGGTCAGAACCGAGAAAAACAACAGCAGCAGAATGACGAGGCCGGTGATGTCCGTCGTCAGCGGCGTTTCGCCCGACAGCAGCGCGCCGCCGAGATCGGCGCGCGCGCTCGTCGTCGCCGGCAAAGCGCCGGCGCAACCGGCGACGAAAAAAAACGCGCCGGCGCGCCAAACCCGGAGCGCGGGCGCGTCGATGCCGCTTGGCCAGTCTGGCGCGCGCGCCGGTCGCAATATCCTTTGCAAGCCTCGGCCCCCTGAGACGTTCGCGGCGCGCTGGCGCCGGATACGCGCGGCCCGCCGCCGTCGCTGTCGACCCCTTCCGCCAAGAAGGTCCGAATCAGCTCTTCCCAGACTTACGCAAACCGAGCGAGAAAGTCGTTAACCGATCCTTTTCGGCCGTCGCGCGGCTCTTCCGCCGCGATAACAGTATGTAGTAGGCGAGCAGGGGCGCGACTCAACATCTTGCCTTCGCGACGCGTTCCTCCGCGCCGCGGCAGGTTGGCGGCGGGTAAAAAAAATTGCGGAGCGCGGGTTCGCCGCAGCTTCGCCTCAGCGAACGAGGCCGACAATGTCCTTGACGGCGTCCATGTTGGGTTGCGCGATGAGGCGCGCCTTCCGCGCTCCCTCCGCAAGCACGGAATCGACGAAGCCGGGATCGCCGTTGAGCCGCAGGATCTCGGCTCGGATCGGCGTCAATTTGGCCACCGCCAGCTCGGCGAGCGCGCTCTTGAAGCGAGAGAACTGAGCGCCGGCGAAGCGCCGCAACACATCGGCCTTGGTCTCGTCGCCGAGGGCGGCGTAAATACCGACGAGATTGTCCGCCTCCGGCCGTCCGGCGAGGCCGTCGACTTCGCCGGGAAGGGTTCCGGCGTCCGTCTTGGCCTTGCGGATCTTCTGCACGATCGCGTCGGCGTCGTCGCTCAGCGCGATATGGGCGTATTCCGACGGGTCGGACTTCGACATTTTCTTCGTGCCGTCGCGTAGGCTCATGACCCGTGTCCCCGGGCCCTGGATCAGCGGCTCGGGCAGCGGAAAGAACGCGTCGCCATAGCCTTGCGCGGCGATCGAGGTGGCAAAATCGTTGTTGAACTTTTGCGCGACGTCGCGCGTCAGTTCGAGGTGCTGCTTCTGGTCGTCGCCGACGGGCACGTGGGTGGCGCGATAGAGAAGGATGTCGGCCGCCATCAGCACGGGGTAATTGTAGAGCCCGACCGAGGCGTTCTCGCGGTCCTTGCCCGCCTTCTCCTTGAACTGAGTCATGCGGTTGAGCCAGCCGAGCCGCGCCACGCAATCGAGGACCCAGGCGAGTTCCGCGTGTTCGGCGACGCGGCTCTGGTTGAACACCGCGTTCTTATCGGGGTCGATGCCGCAAGCCAGGAACGCCGCCGTGACTTCGCGCGTCGCGCGCCGCAATTGCGCGGGATCTTGCGGCATGGTTATCGCGTGGAGATCGACGACGCAGTAGAGACAGGGATGGGTCGCCTGCATTTCGACGAAACGCTTGAGCGCGCCGAGGTAATTGCCGAGGTGGAGATTGCCGGTGGGCTGAACGCCGGAAAACACCAATTCAGGAAAGACGGCCATCTCGATCCCATCGGCTCAGAAAGAAGCGAGCGGCCTTATCGCAACGCGGGCGCGCGGGCGCAAGAGCAAGCCCGCGCGACGATCGGACGCGGCTTTCGAGCGATGTCGCCCCGCGCCGGTCCGAGCCTCCGTCCACTCAGAACGGATGGTATTGGAACATCCAGGTTTCCGTCAGCGTCTCGCCCTTGGCCTGCAGGAAGCAGCGCATCTCCACCGGGTCGGCGCTGGCGTCGACCGTGTAGTCGAATTCCGCGCGCCAGTGGCCGACCACGCCGTCGGGAACGGCTTCGACGATCCGGTAGCCTTGCAGCGAGCCGCGCGAAGCGGTCACCACCATATCGGGCCTGACTCCATAGGGCAGGGTCGAAAGCGGTCCGCCGAGAAACTCCACCACGAACTTGCGCACGCCCTTCGGGCGCGGCAGACCGGGCTGGCCGCCGCGCCCCAGCCGCGTGGCGACGCAGCGCCCGAGCTTGGGCGGATAGGGCTCGTCGGCGAGCCAATGCAGGCGGTATTTCAACCGCAGCTCGGCGTCGGCGGGAATGGGCTTTTCCGGCACCCACATCGCCACGACATTGTCGTGAATTTCGTCGTCGGTCGGAATTTCGCAGAGCTGGATCGATCCCTTGCCCCAGCCCTCGCCCTGCGGGCCGGGCAACGGCTCCACCCAGAGACTCGGCCGGCGATCGTAGTAGACGCCGTCGAGGTAGTGGTCGAAAACGCGGTCGCGCTGACAGAGGCCGAAGCCGCGCGGATTGTTGTCGGAGAAGGCGGAGACCATGATTCGGGGAGGATTGTTGAGCGGGCGCCAAAGCCGCTCGCCATTGCCCGACCACATTGAAAGGCCGTCGGAATCGTGCACCTCGGGGCGCCAATCGATCGCCGTCTCCTTCTTCGTTTCCGAGAACCAGTACATCGAAGTCAACGGCGCGATGCCGAAGCGCGACACCGCGGCGCGCATGAACAGCGTCGCCTCGATATCCATGACGACGCCCTTGCCGCGCTGCAACGCAAATCGATAGACGCCGACGATCGAGGGCCCCTCCATCAGCGCGTAGACGACGAGCGTGTCCGCGCTCTCTTGCGAGTCGATGTAGAACTGCGTGAAATTGGGGAATTCTTCGGGTCGGTCGGCGACCGCGACGTCGAGCGCGACGCCGCGCGACGACAGGCCGTATTGGCGCAACTCGCCGATGGCGCGAAAATAGGCGGCGCCGAGGAAGGCGACCCAGTCGTTCGATCGCCAATCGAGCCCGCCGAAGCGCGATTCCTGGATGCGAAATCCTGCGAAGCCGGCGCCTTGCGGCAATTGCCGAGCCACCGAATCGGCGGGCATGTCGAAGTAGGATTGATCGTAGATGATCTTCTTGGACTGATCGCCGTCGATCACATGGAAGTCCACCGCATTCTGGAAGAACAGCCCGAGGTGGAAGAACATTATCGGGAACGGGCCGGGGCCGCCGGCGAAAAGCGCGTGATCGGCGCGATAGCGGATCTTCCCCCATTCCTCATAGTTGATCTTCTGCACGACTTCCGGCGCCGGATGCGGGGGGGCGACGTAAGGCGCGTGAGCTTTCTCCCGCGCGCCCGCCTTGAGAAGGTCGTAGGAAAACGCGACCGGCTCGCTGAAGCCCAGCCCGTCGGGGAAGGCCGCCTCGCCTTCGCCGATCGAGCCAAGCGCGACCGCGGCGACCGCTGCGCCCTTCAACAGAGTCCGACGATCAAGACTGTCCGACATGTCGATCCCGGGTTCTGACGAAACGTTAAAAGGATACCGGCGTTTTATTAACGAATTGTTTACAATTCCGGGGCGTCGCCACCATTTATCGGCGGATGAAGGTCAAATAGGACGAGGCGCGGCCCGCGGCGCGCGCCTTGATCTCGTAACGGGTCGCCGACCAGTCGTCCCACGGAATCCGCCAGTCGTCGGCGCTCCGCGCCGTCCAGCGGAAATCCGGCGAATCGAGAAAGCGGCTGAGCGCCCAGCCGGCGTAATCGTCGACGTCGGTGGCGAAACGCAAAATCGCCCCTGGCCGAGCGGCGCGCGCGATATCGCCGACCATCTCGGCCGATATCACCCGACGCTTGTTGTGACGGCGCTTGGGCCAGGGGTCGGGATAAAGGATGAAGATTCGCGACAGGGACGCGGGCGGCAGCGCTTCGATCAGCGCGCGCGCGTCGCCCGCCCGCAGCCGTACGTTCTCGAGCCCGTGAAGCTCGATCGCCGCCAGGGCCTTCGCCACCCCGTTGACGAAGGGCTCGCATCCGATGAAGCCGACGTCGGGATGCGCCCTGGCCTGGGCGACCAGGTGCTCGCCGCCGCCGAAACCGACTTCGAGCCAGAGTTCGCGCGGCTCGAAGGCGAACAGCGGCGCCCGCGAAGCCAGGATCGCCGCGTCCAGTTCGAGCGCGGGCAGACGCTCGGCGACGAGGCGGGCGCGATGGGCGCGCAAGACCCTGCCTTTGCTCCGCCCATAGAGCCGCCGCGCCCACGCCTCGCTGGTCGCTTCCCTCAAGGGCGCCTACGCGACCAAGGAACGCAACTGCTCCGCCAGATCGGTCTTCTCCCAGGAGAAGCCTCCGTCGCTGTCCGGCGCGCGGCCGAAATGGCCGTAGGCGGAGGTGCGGGCGTAGATCGGCTTATTCAGCCCAAGGTGCTCGCGAATGCCGCGCGGAGAGAGATTCATGATTTCCATCAGCGCGCTTTCGAGCCGGCATTCCTCGATGAGCCCCGTGCCGTGCAGGTCGGCGTAGATCGACAGCGGTTTGGCTACGCCGATCGCGTAGGAAAGCTGAAGGGTGCAGCGCTCGCCCAATCCTGCGGCGACGACGTTCTTGGCCAGATAGCGCGCGGCATAGGCGGCCGAGCGATCGACCTTGGTCGGGTCCTTGCCCGAGAAGGCGCCCCCGCCGTGCGGCGCCGAGCCGCCGTAGGTGTCGACGATGATCTTGCGACCGGTGAGGCCGCAATCGCCGTCGGGCCCGCCGATGTGGAATTTGCCAGTGGGGTTGACGTGCCAGACGGTCTTGGGGGTGATCCAGCCTTCCGGCAACGCCGCGGTCACGTAAGGGCGGACCAGACGGGCGACGTCCTCGGAACTGAGGTCCTCTTCGACGTGCTGATGGGAAACCACGATCTGCGTCGCCTCGACCGGCTTGCCGTTTTCGTAGCGCACCGTCACTTGGCTCTTGGCGTCCGGGCCCAGCGCCTTTTCCCTGCCGGTACGGCGCGCCTCGGACACAAGGCGAAGGATTTTGTGCGCGTAATGGATCGGCGCCGGCATGAGTTCCGGGGTCTCGCGGCAGGCGTAGCCGAACATGACGCCCTGGTCGCCCGCGCCTTCATCCTTGTTGCCGGCCGCGTCGACGCCCTGCGCGATATCGGCGGATTGAGCGTGCAGCAAAACCTCGACGCGCGCGTTGCGCCAGTGAAATCCTTGCTGCTCGTAGCCGATGTCCTTGATCGCGGCGCGCGCGGCGTCTTCGATCGCCGTCGGGCTCAGTTTGGGGCCCCGCACCTCGCCGGCGATCACCACGCGATTGGTCGTCGCCAGGGTCTCGCAAGCGACGCGAATTTGATAGGGGTCGACGCCCGCGCGTGCGCCCTCGCGAAAGAACAGATCGACGATTTCATCGGAAATGCGGTCGCAGACTTTGTCGGGATGGCCTTCGGAAACCGATTCGCTGGTGAACTGATAATTTTGCCGGGCCATCGTCTTCATCTCCAATCGCGCCGCTTTCCCTTGGGATCGCGCGTCTCGGCACCGTCGCGCGTCCCGGGCTCTCGGCTCGTGCGCGCATCGGCGTCGCAAGCGACCAGAGTCCGCCGCCGCTTCTGACAGGCGGCGTTCTTTTGGTCAAGCGAATGAGAACATTTCGTTCTTTTTATAGAACGGTTCGCCGAGACCGGCCCGCACTATTCCTTCGCCAGCGAAACGACGAGATCAATGATTTTCTTGCGCACTTTCGGATCGCGAATCAGCGCGAAAGCGCGGTTCAACTGCAATCCCTCGCTCGTCGAAAGAAAATCGACCACATAGGAACTTCCCGCGGGTTCCGCGAATGCGAGTTTGCCGGTGTCGGAGGCAGGGGCGCCTTCGAAGAAGAAGGCGGGGGGAACCTCCAGCACCCGCGCGAGCTGTTGCAGGCGGCTCGCTCCGATCCGATTGGTTCCCTTCTCGTATTTCTGAATCTGCTGGAATGTGACGTCCAAGGCCTCGCCCAACTTGCCCTGACTGAGGCCGACCATCATGCGCCGCATGCGAAGCCGCGCTCCGACGTGCTTGTCGATGGGATTGGGCGCTTTGATCATGTGCGGGAAATCCGTGAAGCTTCTGGAGAGGGGGGACTGCCTGAACCAAAATGCCAACGAGGGCAAGATGACGTTGCGGAACCCTTATCCGATGCGCGTAATGCGCGCAATGGGCAAAAGCTCGCCGTCAACAGCGCGGCGAGCGGCGCCCCGCCGCGCTTTCGTTCACCCTCGCCTTCGCGCGGCGAGGCAGAAAACCAGAAATGCGACGCCGATTAGGCCTGACGTAGCCGATCCCCATCGGTATTGCCACGTCGGAGCGAGAGCCTGAGGCAAGGGGCTGTCGAGCACGGCTTCCGTTCCCAGTGGCGCCTCGACCAGAATTCGCCCCAGGCCGTCCGTGACGGCGGATATGCCGGTGTTGGCCGCGCGCACGAGGGGCAGGCCGAGTTCGATCGCCCGCAAGCGCGCCTCGGCGAAATGCTGGTAGGGCCCGGAGGTCAAACCGAACCATGCGTCGTCCGTCACGTTGAGCAGCCAACGCGGCGGGTCCGCCCGGACGTCGAAAGTCTCCCCTAGTTCATTGGGGAAAATCGCTTCGTAGCAGATCAAGGCCAGAGCGCTAGGCAGGCCGGGAATGTGGATCAGACTCGATCCGACGCCAGCGTCGAACCCGCCGGGGAAATGGATGAACTGCGTGATTCCGATGCGTTCGAACAGGCGCGAAAACGGCAAGTATTCGCCGAACGGCACGAGGTGACGCTTGTCGTAGCGCTCCGGCAACAGGCCGCGTCGATCGACGAGTTCGATCGCATTGAAGAAATGGAGACGCCCCTCGGCGCGATCGCCCTCTTCCATGCGCGCGGCGCCGGTGACCAGGATCGCGCCGCCGCGCAGGAATCCCGCGATCTCCGACAGCGCCTGACCCTCGCGCGAGAGAATGAAGGGAAACGCGGATTCCGGCCATATCAGATGCGTGACGTCCGCCACGCCGGAGGTCGCGGGCGAGGTCGCGCGATCGGACAAGGCGAGGTAACGGCGCACAATCGCAATGCCGTTGGCCGGGGCGAAATCCGGCCCTTGCGCGACGTTGGGCTGCATGACGCGCAATTTGACGCCGGGTATCGTGGCGCTCGCCGGCGCATCGAGCCGAAACGCGCCGAAGCCGAAGATGACGGCGAGCGCGAGAGCCGCCAAAATCGTCGGGGGCCAACGGCGCTGGGGTTCGCTCTCGGTCCATAGCGTCGCCGGCGCGGCGAATATCGCCACGGCCGCCAGCGTCAGCCCATGCAAACCGACGATCGAGGCGATCTGCGCGAGCACGACGTCTTGTCCCAGCGCCATGCCGATTTCGTTCCAGGGGAAGCCGGTGAAGGCGACGCACCGCAACCATTCGCTCGCTCCAAGGCCGACCGCGAGCGCCAAGACGCGCGAAGCGCCGGGGAACCACAGCAAGCGGGCCAGCGCGAAGCCGACCGCCGGAAAGAACGCCAGCGCGGCCGGCAATCCCAGGACGCCCAGAGGCAAGGCCCACGCGAACTTGTCGGCTTCGACGAGAAAAGCCGAACCGAGCCACCATAGGCCCGCAGTGAAAAATCCGAAGCCCCACCACCAGCCCGCGCCGAACGCCGCTCTGAGCGAAGCCCAGCGCGTCGCCTCGCGCGGGCCGCGATCGACCGACCCGTCGATGAGCCAGACGGCGAGCGCCAACGGGACGATCATCGCCGGCGTGAACGACAACGGCGGCATGGCGAGGGCGCCCGTCGCGCCGCTAAGAAAGGCGATCGACCGTCGCGGCCAGCCCCAGGCGAGGATGACGTTTTGAGCGAAGAGACGGACCACGCTTTCGCGGGGCTGCGACGTCGATTCCTGCAAGGACAATGACGACTTTCCGGTTACGACGATTCGGATCTGTTCGAGCATAGCGCGGATGCGGCCAGACTCGAATTCCCGGCCGAGCCGTTCATCGATCCGCGGGCCCCGGCTTGTCGGACGAAGCCTCGTCGTCGTCCCTTTCGGCTCGCGCGGCTGCGGAGGCGCCGCGGCGCGGGGGCGCGGCGCGCGGAAGGATCTTGAGCCGCTTGACGCGTCGCGGATCGGCGTCGAGCACCTCGAATTCGAAATCGCCAGGTCCCGTGACGATCTCGCCGCGCCCCGGCACGCGTCCGGCCGCGGCGGTCAGGAGGCCGCCGATGGTGTCGACATCCTCGGCGTCCGCGAGCGCGGAAAAATCATAACCGATGGCTTTGGACACGTCTTCGAGGCTCGCGCGCGCTTCGACGACATAAGCGCCCTCGCCGCTGGCGACGATTTCGGGCCTTTCGGCTTCGTCGTGCTCGTCTTCGATGTCGCCGACGATCGCCTCGACGACGTCCTCGATCGAGACGAGACCGTCGGTTCCGCCATATTCATCGATCACCAGCGCCATATGCGTGCGCGAGGCCTGCATCTTCACGAGCAGGTCGAGCGCGGGCATCGAAGGCGGCGCGAACAGCACGGGCCGCAGGATTCGCGCCGCGGAAAGCGGCATGTTCATGCCGAGTTCCGCGATCGTCTGTTGTTCGGGCGACGGGTTCGCGGAGGGCGGTTGGTCGACCAGGCCGAATCGCGGCTCGGATGCGAGAAAATCGACGAAATCGCGAATATGGATCATGCCGCGGGGATCGTCGAGCGTTTCGTCGTAGACCGGCAGGCGCGAATGGCCCGCCGTGCGGAAAAGCGCCAGCAGCTCGGTCAAAGTCGTGTCGCTGGCGACCGCGACGATGTCGGCGCGCGGCACCATGACGTCGGCGACCCGCACGTCGTGCAAGCCGAGAACGTTCTTGAGAATCGCGAGTTCTTGCGGCGTGAACTCGGCGGCGGTGTCGGCGCCCTCGAGCGCATCTTCGATATCGTCGCGCACGGACGCCGAGCCCATTCCGAACAGCGCCCGAAGCCGCTCGATGAGGCCCGACGGCGTCTCCCGCGCCGACGGAAGGGACGCTCTTTCGGCGCCGGGGCGCTCGGCGTTTTCCGAATCGCTCACGGCGCGGCGTCCACGAGTTCGCTCGCCTGGTGGGGATCGGAGACGCCGAGACGCGCCAGGATTCGCGTCTCCATCGCCTCCATTCGTTGCGCGTCCGCATCCGTCTCGTGGTCGAAACCGACCAGATGCAGGAAGCCGTGAACGACAAGGTGGCGATAGTGATCGGCCAACGGCTTCCCTTCGGCGGCCGCCTCCCGCGCGGCGGTTTCGAAGCTGAGGACGATGTCCCCGAGTAGGCGAGCCCGGCCGATATTCGCCGGTTCGACCGCGGGAAAGGACAAGACATTCGTCGCCTCGTCGACACCGCGCCAACGGGCGTTGAGGTCGCGATTATGCGCGTCGTCGGCGAGGTGAATGCATAGTTCGGCGCCGGGCCGAAGCGCTACGCCGCATTCGGCGAGGCTCGCCGCGATCGCCTGGCGCGCAAGCGTTCTCGCCGCGAGCGCGGCGCGCCACAGAGGCGAAATCGCGACGAACTCGACCTGAAGTTTCATCGCTCGACTTCCGGCCGGGCGTCCGGCCTCGCGCTTTCGTAGGCTTCGACGATCTGACGCACGAGGTCGTGGCGCACGACGTCGCCGTGGCGGAAGCGGACGTGGCCGACGCGCTCCAGCCGGCCGAGCAGCCTGATCGCGTCGCTGAGCCCCGATTTCTGGCCCGGGCCCAAATCGGTCTGCGACGGGTCGCCGTTGACGATCATGCGCGAACCTTCGCCGAGGCGCGTCAAGAACATTTTCATCTGCATGGCGGTGGCGTTTTGCGCTTCGTCGAGCAGGATCGCCGCCTTCGACAACGTCCGCCCACGCATGAAGGCGAGCGGCGCGATCTCGATCATGCCGGTTTGGATGCCGCGTTCGACCATCCGCGCTTCCATGAACTCGTAAAGGGCGTCGTAAATCGGACGCAGATAGGGATCGACCTTGTCGCGCATGTCGCCCGGCAGGAATCCGAGCCGCTCGCCGGCTTCGATCGCCGGGCGCGAGAGAACCAGGCGTTCGACGATTCCCTGCTCGAGCAGCGACACCGCATGGCCGACGGCGAGCCAGGTCTTGCCGGTTCCCGCCGGTCCTTCGGCGAAGACGAGCTCGTGTGCGCGCAGCGCGGCGAGATAGCGATCCTGCGCGGCGTTGCGAGCGCGCACGACGCCGCGACGCCGCGTCTTGATCTGGCCGAAGCCGTCGCCGGACCCCTCGAATTCGCTGGGAAACAACGTGCCCTGATAGGAGGTTTCCTCGATGACGCCTTCGACGTCGCCCTCCCCGGCGAGCTGGCCGAGCTTGGCGCGTTCATAGAGCAGTTCGAAAACGCGACGCGCCTGTTCGCTCGCTTCGCTGGGCCCACGAATGACGATCTGGTTGCCGTTGGCGTTGGCGGTGACGCCGAGACGGCGCTCGATGCGCGCGATGTTTTGATCGTAATGGCCAAAGACGATGGAAGCCAGGCCGTTGTCGTCGAAAGCGAGCGCGATCTCCGTCGATTCGGGCTCGCGGCCGGCCGGCGCGACGTCGGGGGCGGAAGCAGGAATTCTCGGCAACGTCTGGTCTTGGGCTTTCAAATTGGCGGTCTCCCTGCGAA
>JBEKAL010000011.1:0-25669 GCA_050015935.1 Roseiarcus sp. | reverse complement strand
TCAGATGGTCGACGACCCGAGCCATGTCCGCCTCCCGCGAATCATGGCTCTTCCATCTATCATCCTGATCCCCCCTCCGGAATCCCCCCTCGTCGAGTCAATCGCCCGGAAACCGTATCACGCCGTCCCGCGGATCGGGTTGACGACCCGAACGTCCTCGAAATCGCGCTTGTCGCCGGCCATGACGCGCGTCGAGACAAGGTCCATGATCCGCCCTCGGCGCCGCGTCAGGTGCGACGACTCGCCGCGCCGCGCCTCACGCGCAAGTTGAAACGAATCGTTCGGTTGTGTGTACGATGGGCGTCGCGGTCGCCGGGGACGACCGAGTCGCGGCGGCGGCGGATAGCTTGGGGAGCTCCGGCGGAGAACCGCTCCGCGGCGACAGAGCGTGGCCAAATCCGGGGGGATGGTCGCATGACAACGCCGATTCTCGCATCGTTTCGTCGCCGACATTGGCTTGTCGCCGCCGGTTTTCTCGCCGCTGTGCCCGCGACGCCGCTCCCGGCGTTCGAAGCCTCGGCCGGAGAGCGGCAGGACGCGAGCGGCGCGCCGGCGGATCGCGCAGAATCGCCGCCGTCGTCCTCCCAGAGGCCGGTCGATAAGCAAGAGAGCGTAGCGCGCTGGACCTTCTCGGCCGAGGCGATCGGCCTCGCGCGCTTCGGCGGCGTCAGTCGGACGCTCGTCGCGCGCGTTCCGGGGAGCGTTCCGTTCTACGATCCGCCGAACGTCGACACCTCGAACGCCCCCGGCGTCGCCGCTTTCAACAGCAACCAGTTTCGCCAGGGTTTTTCCGCCGGGCCGAAGCTCAGCCTGATCTACCGCGACGATTCCGGCTACGGCGTGGAGCTGTCGTATTTCAACATCTTCAACCAGAGCGCGACCAAAGCCGTCGGCCCCGATGGCGACTGGCTGGTGATGAAGGCGCCCGGCGTCTTCTGGCAGACGCAGGACTTCCCCTACCAGGCGATGGCGTGGAAGGCGACGACGAGCCTCTACAGCGCCGAAGCCAACGGGCGGCTCACCCTCTCCGGCCGGGCGACCGTGCTGGCCGGACTGCGTTGGCTGCAACTGAACGACAGCCTGCAGGGGACGTTGACCCCCGCCGACGGCGCGGCGCCGACATGGAAACAGAATTGCCCTCAGTACGATCTTTCTCAAGTTCTGAGTTGCCTGCCGCCTGGCGGGCCGGCGGGAAACTACCCGTCCTTCTGGACGACGAATGCGACCAACAACCTCTACGGCGTCCAGCTCGGCGTGGAGGGAACATTGCTGGAGCTGGGCCGGTGGTCGCTCGATGGGCTGCTGAAGGTCGGCCTCTATGACGACAACGCCGGGCAGTGGACCGGGGTCAGCCTGCAGAAGGTGGTCTATCCGGCGACCGCTACGACCAACCACGCCGCCTTCGCCAGCGAAGCGAGCGTGCAGGTGAAATATCGAATAAGCGACAGCCTGGCGCTGAAGGCGGGCTACGAAGCGCTATGGCTCGACGGCGTTGCTTTGGCGCCTGGACAGATCCGGGAAACTTTGACTGTGGCGAATGTGCGCGCGCTTGGCGTCAACTGCGGGTCAAGCGTGCTTTTTCAAGGAGCCACTTTCGGATTGGAATATTCGTTTTAGAAGCGGCCGCCGGTCCGGCTATCAGGGGTGACCACCACTCCGAAGTTTGCTGAGGCCTATATCGAAGACACGGTCGAAAATGTCATTCGCAAGTTTCCGGTGTAGCAGCTCGGATAAGTGAGGATTGCGACCGTGTGCGAGAATTACGGTGCGCAAATTCAAATTGCAAATGAAGTTGCGGCCGGCACGGTTGCCGTCAGATCACGCCGCCACCACCGAAATCCTCCCCGCCGCCCGCGAGCGCGGCTTCTTCCTGATCACGATCTCCACGTCCTGATCGAGCGCGGTGAGGAAGATCATCAGCCGCTCGACCGAGAAGCCGTCGAGCTTGTAATTGGCGAGCGCCGACACTTTCGGCTGGTTGACGCCGAGCTTTTCGGCCGCCGCCTCCTGCGTCAGGCGCCGGCGCGCGATCACGCCGTTGACGGCGTGGGCGAGCCGCAGCTTGGTCTGTCGTTCTTCGGCGTCGGCGTAGCCGAGATCGGCGAACACGTTGGTCGTGCCGCGGGTGATCGCGTCCTCGGCTTCGTCGATCGCCTCAGCTTTTCGGTTCGCCATAACGGGTCTCGTAATCCTGTTGCGCCGCCTTCAAACGTCTCGCGACGAGTTCGACATCGACCCGCGCCGTCTTGATCCCCTTGGGCGACTTCTTCTGGAACGCGTGCAGGACATAAACGGCTTCCCTAAAGCGCACTGTGTAGACCGCTCGGTACGCGTCCCCGTCATGTCCCTCGACCAACTCGAAGACGCCCGGACCTTCGCCCTTCCAGGGCTTGGCCGAAGGATGCTTGCCGCCGAACTGCGCCAGCCCCAGCGCGTTGCCCATTTCGTCTTTCACCGGCTCGGGAAAAGCGAGAAAGTCCTTTTTCGACGAGCCGACCCAATCGAGCGGCTTCTCGCCTTCGGACAACGTGCGGGCCATCGCCGTCTATCCCATTTCTGGGATGAGAAAGTCAAGAGCTGCCCGGCCGCATCGCATGGAGCGCGGATCAACCACTGAGCGCATGCGCCGAGGCGGCCATTGCGCGCCGCCGCCGACTTATCGCCATTCGACACGACTTTAGCGATCCGAATTCAGGCGCGCGCAGGCGCCGCCCCCGGCATCGAGCCTCGTGAGTCTCCCGCGAAAATGTGCTAAGTCATGATCCGTCCCGGCGCCAAAACGGAACCATGCCCGTGAATCTCTCGATCAAGAACGCCCCCGACCACGTCGTAGAGCGGCTGCGGCGGCGGGCGGAGCGGCATCGTCGCTCCTTGCAGGGCGAACTCCTGGCGATCATCGAGGCCGCCGCGCAAGAGGAGCAACCGGCTATGCCGGCGGACGTGCTCGCTGAGGTGCGTCGGCTCGGATTGCGCACGCCGAGCGAAGCCGCCGCGCTGATCCGCGCCGACCGTGACGGCCGTTAAGGTCGTCGACGCTTCGGCGAGCCGGAGGCCGAGGCGGTCGCGGCTCGGCTCGACGGCGCGCGCCTCGCGGCGCCCAGCCTCATCGCCTTCGAACTCGCCAATGTGCGCCTGATGAAATGCCGGCGCCATCCCGATCGGCGCGAGGCGCTTCTCGCCGCGCGCCAACTGCGCGGCCGGCTCGGCGTCGAGGAGATCGCCGTCGATCACGCCGGCGTCCTGGAACTCGCGTTGACGACACGCCTCACCGCCTATGACGCGAGCTACCTTTGGCTTGCGCGGCGGCTTGGGGCGGAACTCGTCACCCTCGACAAGGAGGTTGAGCGGGCGGCGACAGCCCCGTGACCGAGCGTGGGCGCGACGCCGCCGCCGAGGCGCGCCTAGGCCGCCGCTTGCGCGCCAGCGGCCAGCTCCCGCGCGCGCCGGGCCTCGTAGGCTCTGAGGTGGGCGCAGGCGATACGGAGCAGAGGGGCGCGATCGCTCGCCTCCGGGCCGGCGCGGCGCAGGAGGTCGCCCAGGATATGCTCGGCCTCGGTCGGGGCGCCGCGCTCGACGTCGCGCAACATCGAGGCGGCGAGCGGCGAGCCGGGCGCGGTCAGCATCGCTCGGATCCGCAAGAGGAACTCGGGGCGGGGCGGGAAACCTTGGCGCGCCGCGACATCGGCGCATTCGTCGAGGAGCGTCGTCGCCAAATCCGCCGCGCCCGCCGCCACGATGTCGCCGACCGTGGCGCGCATCAGGCAGTTGATCCCGGCGGCGGTCGCGATGAACGCCCACTTCTCCCACATCTCCTGCAGGATCGCCGCGCTGAGCGCCCCGTCGAACTTGGCGCCGACGATGGCGGCCGCGATGGCCTCGGCGCGGGCGGAGCGGGCGCCGTCCCGCTCGCCGAACCGCAGCATATGGATGTCGTTGAGGTGGATGACCCGGCCCTGCGCGTCGACAGTCACCGAAATCGTGCACAATCCGCCGAGCACGTGGTCGCGGCCAAAGCGCGCGTCGAGCGCGTCGAGGTGGCGCATGCCGTTGAGAAGCGGCAGGATCGCCGTCTCCGGGCCGACCGCCGGGGCGAACGAGTCCATCGCGCCTTCGAGATCGTAGGCCTTGCAGCACAGCAAGACGACGTCGAACGGCTCGTTCAACTCCTCCGCGAGCAGGAGCGGCGGCTTTGGAAACGCCGCGTCGCCGAAGCGACTGCGGATCGCAAGCCCCGCGCCGGCGAGTTGCGTAGCGCGCCGTGGGCGCACGAGGAAGGTCACGTCGCGCCCGGCCTCCAGCAACCGGCCGCCGAAATAGCCGCCGATCGCGCCGGCGCCGACAACGAGGAAGCGCATGATCATCTCCTTCTTTAAGCCCGGTCGCGACGGCCGCGGGAAGCCGCGCGCGAAACGACTGCTTTTAGGCCTCGAACCGGCGACGTGACAACGCCCGGCGCCGTCTCGGCTTCGGCGCCCGATCCCGCCTCGGACTCGCCGGCGATCATCGCGCATCGGTCGCTCGCTCGGCGCCAATAGCCGCAGGCCCTAGGACGCGCGCCGGGATGTTGCTATTGGGGACGGGTCTTCCGGCTTGCCGTCGCCGCCGGTCGAAAGCCTGAGAGCGCGACGAGCGGACCCGCCGATGAACGCAACCGAGCTTCGCGCCACGATCTGCCTGGCGGCCGTGTTCGCCACGCGGCTGCTCGGGCTGTTCATGATCTATCCGGTGTTCGCGCAACTCGCGCAGGCGCTTCCCGGCGCGAGCCCGCAGATGATCGGCCTGGCGCTCGGCGCCTACGGATTGGCTCAGGGCCTCCTGCAGATCCCGCTGGGCATTCTCTCCGATCGCATCGGACGCAAGACGGTGATCTCGTTCGGCCTGGCCCTGTTCGGCGCGGGCAGCGTCGTGGCGGCGCTCGCGACCTCGATCGAGGGCGTGCTGCTGGGTCGGATCCTGCAGGGCGCCGGCGCGGTCGGCTCGTCCATTCTGGCGATGGTCGCGGACCTCACGCGCGACGAGGTGCGCACGCGCGCCATGGCCGTGGTCGGGATCACCATCGGTCTCTCGTTCGCGCTGGCGGTCCTCATCGGTCCGCCTCTCGCCGCCGCGGTGGGCCTCTCCGGAATTTTCTGGTTCACCGCCGGGCTCGCCCTCGCCGGCGTCGCCGTCACGCTCGGTCTCGTTCCGACGCCCGCTCGATCCTCGTCGCGCGGGCTCGCCTCGTCGAGCTTTCTGAGCGTGCTGCGCGACGGCGAACTGCTGCGGCTCGATTTCGCCATCTTCACGCTGCACGCGATCCTCACCGCCAGCTTCCTGGTCATTCCCCGCATCTTGTCGCGTGCGCTCGACCTGACCAGCGCCGACCAATGGAAATTCTATTTGCCGGCGATGGTCGGCGCGATGGCGCTGATGGTCCCCGCGATCATCGTCGCCGAGACGCGCGGACGGATGAAAGAGACGTTCGTCGCCGCCATCGTCACAATCGCGGCGAGCCTCGCGGCTCTCGCCGCGTTCGGCGCCAGCGCCGTCGCGGCGACGGTCGCGCTGACGGCGTTCTTCACGGCTTTCAACGTCATGGAGGCGATGCTGCCTTCGCTGGTCACCAAATTCGCTCCCGCCGACGCCAAGGGCGCGGCGACCGGCGTCTACTCGAGCTCGCAGTTCCTCGGCATTTTCGCCGGCGGCGCCGGCGGCGGATGGATGCTGGCGGCGGGCGGCGCGACCGGCGTCTTCGCCTTCGCCATCGCGCTCACGCTCATCTGGTTGGCGATCGCGCTGACCATGCGGCGCCCGGCGCCCCGGCAGAGCCGCACGGTCGCCGGCGACTCTCGCGATGACGGAGAAATCGCAGCGGATCGGCGCCGCGCGCGCAAGCGGATGTGACGAAATCGCGGCCGACCAAAGCGCCGACGCGCTATTGCGGGATGTTCGCGGGCGGGATCGGGGGAGAGTCGGTGGGGAAGAACCGCCGCGTCGGCGTATTGCGCGGGGCGGGCGTGGCCGGCGGGGCGGGGCTCGGCGCGGCGCCGAGGTCGAGCGGGCTCGATTCGACGGCGCCCGAGGCGGGCTTGGGCTTGCGCTTCTTGGGCGTCGTCGCCGCCTTGGCGTCGGGCGGCTGAGCGGTCAGGTCGGCGTCGGAAGGCTCGGGCGAAGGCGCGTCGACGACCTCGGGCGCCTCGTGGATGATCTGCGTGCCGCCTTTGCAGTCGGTCAGCCAGATATCGTAGACGGGATGCTCGACGCCGTGCATCCCCGGGCTATCGGCGAACATCCAGCCGGTGAAGATGCGGTGATAGGTCTTGTCCTCCGCGACTTCGTCGACTTCGGCGAAAACGTCGGTCTGCGGCGCCTCGGTCGGCGGGCGCGAATAGCAGACGCGCGGCGTGATCTGCAGCGAGCCGAACTGCACGGTCTCGTCGATCGCGACGTCGAAAGCGATGATTCGGCCGGTGATCTTGTCGAGCCCCGAAAAGACCGCGGTCGGATGCTTGATCTTGTCGGCGAAGGCGGGTCCCGCGACGCCGAGCAGCGTCGCGCAGGCCACGGCGCCGATCAGCCAGTTTCGTCCGCTCATCGTCTGATTCGGGGCCGCCGCATGGAATCCCGCACGCTCCATCGCTTCGGTTCCCCGTGACGGCAAAGCAGGGCGAAATGAAGGCGGGGACTTCAGCCTTCCGGCGTCCACGCCTGATAATCGCCGCTCGAAGCCTGGCGCACGCCGCGCCGCATCGTCGAGCCCTTGGGGCGAATCGCCGCAGGCGTTCCCGTGGGATTGCCGATATGCGGGCGCTCCCATTCATGGGCCTGGTAGTCTTCCTGGCTCGGGGGGACGTCGACGGTGTGATGCAGCCAGCCGTTCCAGCCCGGCGGCGTCATCGAGCCTTCGCTGAGGCCGTTGTAAATCACCCAGCGCCGCTCGAATCCGAGCGCCGGATCGATCGCGCCGCCGCGCGTGCGGTAATAGCGATTGCCGAATTCGTCGGCGCCGACGAATTCGCCGTGGCGGCGGGTGTGCCAGAGCGTGTTGAGGGTCGCTCCGTTCCACCAGGTGAAAAATCTGAGGATAAATTGGATCATCGTTTCCGGCCGCCGGCGAAAGGTTCTTGGCGCGGCGGACTATGGCGATGCGAGGGGGAACTGTCCAGCGCGAAAGAGGAGCTCCCTGCGCAAGGCGGCGGGGGACGCCAAAATTTTCCGCTTGCGAGAGCGCGCCGACTCGGCCGATGCTGCCGAGCCGCCGGCGCGTTAATGCGACGTTAACCATTTTTCTCCAACCATTTTTCTCCACAATATGTTGTGCTCGGCACCACGCATCAGCACAAGGTGTTGACGCTAGGGTCGCAAAGTCGTAACGTTCGAGGCGTTTCCGGCGCGCGTCGATTTTCGCCCCTCGCGAGGCGCCGATTCAACGTCGGCGCTTGTGTTCGGGAGTGTTTTTTAAGTTGCGGGGCGAGGCGCCGGCGGCGCGTCGGGCCGGGGCGGTCGGTTGTGTTTGCGCGGGTTGGAAAACGACAAATCGTCATTGGGGGGCCGTTTCGGCGGTCGAGGGCGGATTCGCGTCCGCCGCACATCGGGAATGGGACTCATGCACATCGAGCGGCGCTACACCAAGAATTCGCAATCGCCTTACGCGTCGATCGCGTTCGAGACGACGCGAAGCGAAATTCGCAATCCCGACGGTTCGGTGGTGTTTTGGCTCGATTCGATCGAAGTCCCGGCGGGCTGGAGCCAGGTCGCCGCCGACGTTCTCGCGCAGAAATATTTCCGCAAGGCGGGCGTTCCCGCGCGTCTCGAGCGCGTCGAGGAGAACGGCGTTCCCTCGTTCCTTTGGCGCTCGATTCCCGACCAGGCGGCGCTGGAGGCGTTGCCCAAGGCCGAGCGTTTCGGCTCGGAGACTTCGGCGCGCCAGGTGTTCGACCGGCTCGCCGGCGCCTGGGCCTACTGGGGCTGGAAGGCCGGCTATTTCGACGGCGAGGACGATGCGCGCGCCTATTTCGACGAAACGCGCTTCATGCTGGCGCGCCAAATGGCGGCGCCCAATTCGCCGCAATGGTTCAACACCGGCCTTTTTTGGGCCTATGGCGTCGACGGGCCGGGGCAGGGCCATTATTTCGTCGACTTCGAAACAGGAAAATTGACGAGATCGAAGTCCGCCTACGAGCATCCGCAGCCGCACGCCTGCTTCATCCAGTCGGTCGCCGACGATCTCGTCAACGAAGGCGGCATCATGGACCTGTGGGTGCGCGAAGCGCGCCTGTTCAAATACGGCTCCGGAACGGGGTCGAATTTCTCTCGGCTGCGCGGCGAGAACGAGAAGCTTTCGGGCGGCGGGCGCTCGAGCGGCCTGATGTCGTTCCTCAAGATCGGCGATCGCGCCGCGGGCGCGATCAAGTCGGGGGGCACGACGCGCCGCGCCGCCAAGATGGTGGTCGTCGACGTCGATCACCCCGACATCGAAGCCTATATCGATTGGAAGGTGAAGGAGGAGCAGAAGGTCGCGGCGCTGGTGATGGGCTCCAAGATCGTCAAGCGCCGTCTCAAAGCGATCCTCGAGGCTTGCGTCAATTGCGAGGGCTCGGGCGACGATTGCTTCAATATCGAGAAGAACCCGGCGCTCAAGCGCGAAGTGAAGCTGGCGCGGCGCGACCAAGTGCCCGACGGCATCATCAAGCGCGTCATCCAGTTCGCGCGCCAGGGCTATACGCAACTCGAATTCGACACCTACGACACCGACTGGGAATCGGAGGCGTATCTGACCGTCGCCGGCCAGAACTCCAACAACTCGGTGCGCGTCCCCGACGCCTTTTTGCACGCGGTCGAGACCGACGGGGAGTGGAATCTGACCCGCCGGCTCGACGGCAAGGTCCACAAGACCCTGAAGGCGAGGGATCTGTGGGAGAAGATCGGCTACGCCGCCTGGGCCTCGGCCGATCCCGGCCTGCAATATCACACCACCATCAACGATTGGCACACCTGCCCGGCCTCGGGGCCGATCCGCGCCAGCAATCCGTGCTCGGAATACATGTTCCTCGACGACACCGCCTGCAATCTGGCTTCGCTGAACCTGGCGCCGTTCCGCGATCCGGAAACGAGGGCGTTCGACGTCGCCTCTTACGAGCACGCGGTCAGGCTGTGGACGCTGACGCTCGAAATCTCGGTGGCGATGGCGCAATTCCCGTCGAAGGAAATCGCGCGCCTGTCCTATGACTACCGCACGCTCGGCCTCGGCTACGCCAATATCGGCGGTCTCTTGATGTCCTGCGCCATCGCCTACGACAGCGACGAGGCGCGCGCGATCTGCGGCGCGCTCTCCGCGATTCTGACCGGGCGCGCCTACGCGACCTCGGCGGAGATCGCGGCCAAGCTCGGCCCCTTCGCCGGCCACAAGCCCAACGCCGAGGCGATGCTGCGCGTCATCCGCAACCACAAGCGCGCCGCCGAGGGCGAGGCCGACGGCTACGAGCAGCTTTCCGTCGCGCCGACGCCGCTCGATCACGTCTCGCTCGACAAGGCGGGCGCCGCCTGGACCGATCTATCGGCGGCGGCGCGCGGCGCCTGGCGCGACGCGCTGGCGCTCGGGGCGAAGCACGGCTACCGCAACGCCCAGGTCTCCGTCGTCGCGCCGACCGGCACGATCGGCCTGGTGATGGATTGCGACACCACCGGCATCGAGCCCGATTTCGCCTTGGTCAAGTTCAAGAAGCTCGCCGGCGGCGGCTATTTCAAGATCATCAACCGCGCCGTGCCGGAAGCCTTGCGCGCGCTCGGCTACGGCGAGGCCGAGAGCGCCGAGATCGTCGCCTACGCCGTCGGCCACGCTTCGCTCGACAAGGCGCCGGCGATCAACCTCTCTTCGTTGCGCGCCAAGGGCTTCACCGAGGCGGCGCTCGCCAAGGCGGAAGGCGCGCTGCCGGCCGCCTTCGACATCCGCTTCGTCTTCAACAAATGGACGTTAGGCGCTGATTTCCTTACGGGAACGCTGAAAATCCCGGCTGAGAAACTGGATGAGCCGGGCTTCGATCTGCTCGCCCATATCGGCTTCTCCAGGTCAGAGATCGAGGCCGCCAACGTCCATATCTGCGGCGCGATGACGCTGGAGGGCGCGCCTCATCTTAAGGTGGAACATTATCCCGTGTTCGACTGCGCCAACCCGTGCGGGCGCGCGGGCAAGCGCTTTCTCTCGGTGGAGAGCCACATCCGCATGATGGCGGCGGCGCAGCCGTTCATCTCCGGCGCGATCTCCAAGACGATCAACATGCCCAACGACGCCAGCGTCGAGGATTGCAAGAACGCCTATATGCTGTCCTGGCGGCTCGGCCTGAAGGCCAACGCGCTCTATCGCGACGGCTCGAAACTGTCGCAGCCCTTGAATTCGCAATTGATCGAGAACGACGACGAGGACGGGGGCGAGGCGGTCGAGACGCTGGTCGCGCAAAGCGCGCCCGCGCGCGCCGCGACGGTGGCGGAACGAATCGTCGAGCGCGTCGTCGAGCGCGTCGAGCGGACGCGCGAGCGCGAAAGGCTGCCGGACCGGCGCAAGGGCTACATCCAGAAGGCGACCGTCGGCGGCCACAAGGTCTATCTGCACACCGGCGAATACGAGGACGGGCGGATCGGCGAAATCTTCATCGACATGCACAAGGAAGGCGCCGCTTTCCGCAGCTTGATGAACAATTTCGCCATCGCGATCTCGCTCGGCCTGCAATACGGCGTGCCGCTGGAGGAATATGTCGAGGCCTTCACCTTCACGCGCTTCGAGCCGGCGGGCCTGGTGCAAGGCAACGACGCGATCAAGAACGCGACCTCGATCCTCGACTACATCTTCCGCGAACTGGCGATTTCCTATCTCGGCCGCAACGACCTCGCCCATGTCGCGCCCGACGAGATCGGTGCCACCGTGCTCGGCGGCGGCGTCGCGCAGGACAAGGCGCCGAGCGGCGGGAGCGCTCCAGCCGCGGCGTCGGTGGTGTCGAAGGGCCTGGTGCGCTCCAAGACCGACAAGCTGATGCTGGTGCGCGGCGGCGCCGGCGGGGAAGCGCGCGCCGTGACCGGCATCGGCGGCTCGGGCGCGCACGGCGGCTGGGTGCAGGGCGCGACCGCGCTGAAGGGCGAACCCGCCGAATCCCCGGCGCTTGTCGCCGGCGTCGGCGCCTCGCCCGCGACCGAAACCGCCGCCGAGCGGCGCGCCGAAGCGCGCATGAAAGGCTACGTCGGCGAAGCCTGCCCGGAGTGCGGGAATTTCACCATGGTGAGGAGCGGCACCTGCCTGAAGTGCGACACCTGCGGGGGGACGACGGGGTGCAGCTGAGGGGGAGGGGGCGGCGCCGCGCCTTCAGCGTCATGACCGGGCTTGTCCCGGTCATCCACGCCGTAGTCTAGGAAAACGCCCCAGCCGGGTATAGCGTGAGGCGGTGCAGCCGAGTCGTCGCTGCGAACCTTCATCCAGCGCGACCGCTGAACCGCGTGGATGACCGGGACAAGCCCGGTCATGACGGCAAAGGGAGCATCGAACAATGTCCGGCGGCTGGGTCTACATCATGACCAACCGCCCCCACGGCACGCTCTACACCGGCGTGACCGGCGACATCGCGCGCCGCGCCTGGCAACACCGCGAAGGCCTTGTGAAAGGCTTCACCAAGCGCTACGGCCTCAAGCATCTGGTGTACACGGAATTCTATGAGGACATCCGCGACGCCATCCAGCGCGAAAAGAACACGAAACACTATTCCCGCGCCTGGACGGCCCGCCTGATTCTCGATGGGAATCCCGACTGGCGGGACTTGTATGAGGACCTCAACAAGTGATCGATCGTTCTCGACACCACCCCCAACCGTCGTGACCGTCCCCGGACTTGATCCGGGGATCGTCCCGGTCATCCCACGGCGAATGCGTAACAATCGGCCGCACGCCCCAGTCTGGGAAAGCGCCCCGCCGAGGTATAGCGTTAGCAGACGGAGCCGGGTCGTCGTTACGAACCTTCCTATGCCGCGGCGGGTGAATCGCGTGGATGACCGGGACAAGCCCGGTCATGACGGGGTGGGGCGTTTTAGGTTCGGGTTTGCGGGCAGGGCTATTTTCGCGAAGCTTGCCCCGAATGCGGCAACTTCACCATGGTGAGGAGCGGCACGTGCCTGAAGCGCGGCGCCTGCGGGGGACGACGGGGTGCAGTTGAGCGTCGAGGACGCGGCGCGCGCGTGTAATTTGAACTGAAGTCTTGCCGCTCCGGAACGGAAAGTCGCCGCGCTCGCCGATTCCGGCTTTGCCGAAAGGGCAGTGCACCGCGATTGGACGACGGCGCCCGAACAGAACACGGAACGGCTATGCGTGAGATCGTATTGGCCACCACGATTATGATGCTGGCCGGTGGCTTCGCTCATGCAGCATCGACGAACGACGAGGTGTTCGCGAACACCGCCCTGCGTGAACTGCACAACTTGGCCATAGCCAGCGCCCAATCCGAACGAGCAGCCAAGGACAGCGACAACGTCGGCTGCCGAGACGCATATGAAAGCATGCAGAAGGCCGCTCATGAGGCGCTTACGAACATGCACTATATGTCGTTCGCGCCGATCGATGCGATTAGCGACGTGTCATCTTTGCTACGGGTCAGTCATATGGCGTCAGATGGATGTCCTAACGAAGTTGTGAGGCGCACGGATACGCTGCCGATGTTGGCCGGCCAGGCCATCTTGGCGCTCAGATATGACTACTCCATCGGTGACGCGGACTGGTACATGATCAACGCAAGCGGCGACGTCGAGGCCAAGAACCCGCTCCGCTACGCCCAGTCACTCAAGGACCAGGACTACTCTTGGGTCGATGCCCGGCCGAAGGGCATGACCCTCATGGTGGAGTCGGACTGGAAAGCCGAGAAAGCGTCGTTAGGGGCGTGATCTGGACGGGATCTAGGCGCTCGCGCCTCTGAGCTTGGCCAGTGCGAGCGAATAGCGCCGCGAGAGCGGCACGGAGATCGTCGCCACCTCGACGATGTAGTCGCCTGAGCCCGCGGGTTTGAGCGCCGTGACGCGATTGCTGTTCACCAGCCACGAGCGATGGGTTCGCAAAAAGCCGAGCGGCGCCAGTTCGCTTTCGAGCGCCGACAGCGGGGCTCGCATGAGCGGGCGCCGTCCGTCGCCCAAGGTGAATTCGACATAATTGCCTGCGGAAGAGACCGCCAAAATGTCGTCGATGCGCACCCGAATCAGCTTGGCTCCGTCGCGGATGTCGAAGGTGACCCTAGGATCCGGCGCGGCGATGGGTGCTTGTCCGCGCCCGAGAAGGCGGATGAGCGTGAATGAGGCGATCAATGAAAGATAGGTCAGCCCGTCCAATTTCACCTCGTAAAGGAACTGGGTTACAAACGAGGGGTCAAAGGTGACAGGGCCGCCCATCCAGGCGGCGAACCGACGCAAGAGAACGAACCCGCCGACGTGGCCGAGAGCGAAGCCCAGCGCGCCCGGGATATGAATCAAAAGCTTCCAGCGCGGACGAGTCGGAGGCAGCGTCCACAGCCAAGCCGTCCAAGGCGCCCAAAAGAAGAGAACGAATGTGAACCAGCTCGTTCCCTCGGCGATGACAGGCGCGGCGAGGCCTGACCCAGGACTGTAGTGCAACCAGGCGATGACGCCGTGGGCGGCGGAAACCCCAGCGGCGATCACGTAGAATGCGAACACGTAGAGGAACGCGCGGCTCCAGCCTCCGCTCGTCCCTGAATCCGCGCCGCTGATCCCAAACCATCGGAATCGATCACGCCACCGGCGCGGACTGTCACTCGCCTCTTCGCTGAGAGCCTCGCTTATGGAAGACTTTTGGCGTCGGAAGTTCGCAGGCACAGGCAATCTCGCTTGGGCAGGCGCTTCGAAAACGAACGTTATCACGCCGCCTCGTCGTCCACATACGACTTGTTAGCAAAGGGAATGTTGCATCTCGCCGCACGGCGCCAGCGCAAAGGGTTAGCGGTCTGCGATCGCTTTTCGCTTTCGCCCCGCCGCCGCACGGTCCCAAGCCGAGCGGGCGGTCCACGGGCCGCGTCCGAGCGTGATTTCATATGACCCCCGATGAGGAGATGTTCCGATGAAACGCCGCCAATTCCTCAGCGCGAGCTTGGCCCTGGCGGGCTCCGCCATGCTGCGCATTCCAGACGCGTGGCCCGCCTCAGCCGCTGAGCGAATCAAGCCCGGCGCGCCCGGCTGGCCGAGCGACGGCGATTGGGCGACCCTCAAACAGGCCGTCGGCGGCCGTCTTTCGCCAGTCGTCGCGCCTGATGTCAACGATCCCACGGTGCGCAAGCTCATCCGCGATCCATTTTACGCCGGCGACGAGCCCGGTCTTACTGAATCGTCCGGCTGGCTTGACGCCTGGCGATCCGAGCCCAGCGCGTATGTGGTTGCGGCCGAAAGCGCCGCGGATGTCGCCGCCGCCATCCGTTTCGCCGCAAGTCATAACGTCCGTCTCGTGGTCAAGAACGTCGGCAACAGTTATCTCGGCGCGTCGTGCGCTCCCGGGTCGCTGCTCATCTGGACGCACCGCATGAACGCGATCACGCTCCACGACGCCTTCACCCCGCAAGGGTCGGACGCGCCGCCGGTTCCGGCCGTTTCCGCCGGCGGCGGCTGCATCTGGCTCAAGGCGTATCAGGCGGTGACCGTCGGAGCGGGGCGCTACGTGCAAGGCAGCGGATGCACGACCGTCGGGGTCGCCGGGCTTGTGCAGGGCGGCGGCTTCGGCAGCTTTTCCAAGGCCTTCGGCCTGGCCGCGGGCAGCTTGCTGGAGGCCGAGATCGTCACCGCCGATGGCGAGATTCGCGTCGTCAACGACGCACGCGAGCCCGACCTCTTCTGGGCGTTGAAGGGCGGCGGAGGGGGGACGTTTGGCGTCGTCACCCGGGTGACGCTGGCCACCCGCGACCTGCCCGAGACGATGGGCGCCGTGAGCCTCAATCTGCGCGCCCGTTCCGACGAAGCCTATCGCCGCCTGCTGGCGCGCTTCGTCGATCTTTACAGGACCAACCTTTTCAACCCGCATTGGGGCGAGCAGGCCCGCGCGCGACCCGACAACCGATTGCGGATCGACATGGTTTTTCAGGGCCTGAACCAGGACGAGGCGCGCGACGCGTGGACCCCGCTCATCGACTTCGTCAATGCCAATCGCGATGACTATGACGGCCAGGACACTCTGATGGTCGTCGCGGCGCCGTTCCGAGGCTACTGGGACGCAGACTTTCTTCGTCGCTACGCGCCGTCCGCGGTGGTTTTCAGCCATCGCCCGGGCGCTGCGCCGACCGACTTCTGGTGGGTGGGAGACGGCGGCCAGGCTGGCGCCTTTTGGAGCGCTTACAGTTCCGCTTGGCTGCCCGCTGCGCTCCTCCAGCCTCAAAATCAGTCGGCGTTCGTCGACGCCTGGTTCGCGGCGAGCCGTTTCTGGGACGTCAGCTTGCATTTCAACAAAGGCCTCGCCGGCGCCTCGCCAAATGCGCTGGCAGCCGCCCGAGACACTGCGATGAATCCCGACGTGCTCGATGCTTTCGCGCTCGCCATCATTGCGTGTGAGGAGCTGCCGGCCTACGCCGGCATGCCCGCGCCGAATCTCGCCGCGGCCGGCGCGCGTCGCACTCTCGTCGACGAGGCGATGCGAGCCCTGCGCGGGGCGGCGCCCGCCACGGGCGCCTACGTTTACGAATGCGACTATTTCCAACCGAACTGGCAGGCCGCATTTTGGGGGTCGAACTATTCGCGCCTCGCTGAGATCAAGCGACGCTACGACCCCGACGGCCTTTTCTTCGTTCACCATGGGGTCGGCAGCGAGGACTGGAGTCCTGACGGATTTACCAAGACGCGCTAGGGGCCCGTCGGACGCGTCCGTTGCGTCATCCGATCGTTGCAGGGGGCGCGCTTCGCGCGCCTTCCGCGCCATTCCATTTGCAGCGTCAATTCGTCTTGCTCCGGTCGCTCAAGCGGCGAGACCTAGCCGACGTGGGGCCCGTCAAGGACGAAGGCAAGTCCTCACCAGAGCGCGAGCGAGCCGGCGCATCGCGAAAATGGACGGGCCATTACCCCATTACGCCATTACGGTGACGCATGCTCAATTACCCAGTTTCGCCCGAACGCCCGAGCCGCGCTTGAGCGGTCAAACCTCGCCGAAGGCGACGAGCGGAACGCGCGCTCGTACGCATTACGGTGACGCATGCTCAATTACCCAGTTTCGCCCGAACGCCCGCGCCGCGCTTGAGCGGTCAAGCCTCGCCGAAGGCGACGAGCGGAACGCGCGCTCGGGCTTGACGGCGAGCGCGGCTCGGGCGGGAGGCGCGCCGCGGTCGGCGACTGCGCCTACGAGACGAAGCGCGGACGCCAGGCGAACGCGCCAACCTCGCGCGTTGCGATCGAGCGCGCCGTCACTCGCCGATGATCTTGACGAGGGCGCGTTTGCGGCGGCGGCCGTCGAACTCGCCGTAGAAGATCCGCTCCCACGGACCGAAGTCGAGCTTGCCGGCGGTGACGGCGACGACGACCTCGCGGCCCATGACCTGGCGCTTCAGGTGGGCGTCGGTGTTGTCCTCGCCCGTCTGGTTGTGGCGGTAGCCCGAGACCGGCTCATGCGGCGCGAGCCGCTCCAGCCAGGCGTCGTAATCGGCGTGCAGCCCGCTCTCGTCGTCGTTGATGAAGACGGAGGCGGTGATGTGCATGGCGTTGACGAGCGCCAGGCCCTCGCGCACGCCGCTTTCCTTCAGCGCGGCCTCGACTTGCGGCGTGATGTTGAGAAACGCGCGTCGCGTCGGCGTCTCGAACCACAGCTCCTTGCGATAGGACTTCATCGGCCTTCCTTTCGACGCTTGGCCAGGGTGTTCGCGGCGAGAGCATAGCTTTTGACGGCGGCGCTGACGAACGCGGCGACTCCCTCGACGCCACGTCCTGCGCGGGATGGACGAGCGGGCGGGAATTACGGCGACGTGATACGCATCGCACGATTTCCAGTGCGATCCCCTTCATTCGGGCCACGCCGCCGATCGCGGCTCGATCGCCGCCAGATCGCGCGCCAGCAGCTTTCCCTGCACGTGCAGATCGTATTTGGCCTGCATGTTCATGAACCATTGCGGATCGACGGCGAAGAAGCGGCCGAGGCGCAGCGCGATGTTGGCGGTGAGGCCCTGCCGGCCGTGGCAAATTTCGTTGATCCGGCTGCGCGTCACGTGGATCGCCTTGGCCAGCGCATAGACGGAAAGGCCCATCGGTTCGAGGAATTCCTCGCGCAGGATCACGCCGGGACGGGGCATCGGAATGTCCGCGGTCACGAAACGTCTCCCTCAGTGGTAATCGACCAATTCGACCTCATAGGGTTCGCCGTCGCGCCAGACAAAGCGCAGCCGCCATTGGTCGTTGCAGCGCGACGCCATGACATTGTCATTACGCGATCGCGGCGCCTCGACGCTTGTCACGCAGATGGGTCGGCGCCCCGCTGGTCGGCGAGCCGGCGCGGATCTTCGAACAGACGTGCGGTCGCGACGCCGAAGACGACGCCGGAGATATGCGCGACATAGGCCACGCCGCCCGACTGCACGTCCGCGACCGCGCCGAAGCTGAGAAGCTGGATGACGAACCAGAACCCGATCAGCAACGCGGCCGGCACGAAGGTGACGCGGACGAACCAGCCGATGATCAGCAGCGTGCGAATCCTGTCGCGGGGGAAGGTGATGAGAAAGGCGCCCATCACGGCGGCGATCGCTCCGCTCGCGCCCAGATTGGGAACGGTGGAGCCGGGATCGGCGGCGACCTGCGCCAGCATCGAGGCCACGCCGCCGATGAGGTAGAACGCCGCGTAGCGCCCGGGATTCATCGCGTCTTCGATCTCGGGGCCGAACGCCCAGAGAAAGATCATGTTGCCGACGATGTGCGACCAGCTCGCGTGCATGAACAGGGCGGTCAAGATCGTGGTCAGGTGACGGCCGGCGACGATGTCGGCGGGGATGACCGACCATCGGACGACGAATGCGTCGCCGCCCGTCAGTTCGAGAATGAACACGAGCGCATTGAGCGCAATGATGGACGCGGTGACGATGGGAAAGCGCGACGGGCGTCGCGATGCGTCGTCGAGTGGGAACATCGGCTGTCGCGCTCCAGAATGACGGCGTTGCGGCGATATTCAATCGCTCCGCCGACGACGATAGCCCGCGACGGGCGCGCAAGCCAGGAATTCGGTAGCGTCATCCCCTGGGGAAGGGCCTGGGCCTTCGCCGCGGCGACTCGCTTTCGCGCTGGATGGGCTCAATGCTTAAGTCGCGCCTATCTTCGCGCGGATGTGGACCTCGCGGACGCATGAAACCGAGGCGATCGGCCCGATGAGCGCGCGGGCGACGGGCGCCTGTTCGACTGCGACGCGCGGCGGAGATGGTGTGGTATCATAGTACCGCATCACGAAAACTCCGCTTTTTCAGCCGATTCCGCTTCTTTGGCGTTGACCGATCCCTCGCGCGGCCTCTATAAGCGCGGCCCTGGCCGGCTCGCCGTCGCGGCGGCCGCTCAATGAACGGATTTGAGATTTCATGTTCGGCAAGACCCATTCGACCAAGACCGCCGACGTCGAGAAGAAATGGCTTCTCATCGACGCCAAGGGCCTCGTCGTCGGACGCCTGGCGACGATCGTCGCGATGCGCCTGCGCGGCAAGCACAAGCCCTCTTACACCCCGCATATCGACGACGGCGACAACGTCATCGTGGTCAACGCGGAGAAGGTGGTGTTCACCGGCCGCAAGCGCGACCAGAAGGTCTATCACCACTATTCCGGCTATATCGGCGGCATCAAGGAGCGCACCGCCAAGTCGATCCTCGAGGGGCGCTTTCCCGAGCGGATCGTCGAGAAGGCGGTCGAGCGCATGCTGCCGCGCGGGCCGCTGGGCCGCAAGCAGCTCCGCAATCTCAAGGTCTACAAGGGTCCCGACCATCCCCACGCCGCGCAGTCGCCGACGCCGTTCGACATCGCCAAGCTCAATCCGAAAAACAGCCGGAGCGCCTGATCCATGGCCGAGACCCTCTCCTCCCTCGCCGATCTCAAGGATTCGGCGATCGCTCCGCCGCCGGCCGAAGCCCCTGTCCGCGTGCAGAAACTCGACAAATACGGCCGCGCCTACGCCACCGGCAAGCGCAAGAACGCCGTCGCGCGCGTCTGGATCAAGCCCGGCAAGGGCGCGGCCACCATCAACGGCAAGCCGCTCGACGTCTATTTCGCGCGGCCGGTGCTGCGCATGATCCTCAATCAGCCGCTGGTGGTGGCGGGCCGCCTGACCCAATACGACCTGACGGCGACGGTGTCGGGCGGCGGCCTCTCCGGCCAGGCGGGCGCAGTGCGCCACGGCCTCGCCAAGGCGCTGACCTATTACGAGCCGGACTTACGCGGCACGCTGAAGAAAGAGGGCTTCCTTACCCGCGACTCGCGCGTCGTCGAGCGCAAGAAATACGGCCACAAGAAAGCGCGCGCGAGCTTCCAGTTCTCGAAACGCTGAGCGGGCGATTTTCATCGAGGCTTGTGGAGAAAGGGCGGCTTCGGCCGCCCTATAAATTGTCCGGCTATCGCGCCGGCTCTTGGGCGATCAGCGTCAATGGTCCCTGGCGAATTGTGTTTCGCTTTGACGCCGGTGACGCGTTCGAGGCGGAGATCGTCGACCATCACTGGAGGAACGACGCGATGAGGAAGAAGCACGAGATTTTCGACGCGCCGCCCGACGGCTTCGCATTTGCGCCTGTGCATCCCGGCGAAGCGCTGCAAGAGGAGATCGCCGCGCGCGGCCTCACCGCCCACGCTTTGGGATTGAAGCTGCGCGTGCCCGCCAACCGCCTGACGGAAATCATCGCCGGCAAGCGCGGCGTTTCGCCCGACACGGCGCTGCGTCTCAGCCGCTGCCTCGGCGCCGGCGCCGCGTTCTGGCTGAACTTGCAGAGCCAGTACGACCTGGCGATGGCGGAGAAGCGGCTGGGAGCGAAGATCAGGGCGGAGGTCGAGGCGGCGTAGGGGCGGAGGCCTCGGCGGCGCCGGGTCGGTTTTCGCAAAATGCGCATGCGTCTATTCAATAGATGTTCTTATATCCACCTCCCTCTTCGACTTGTGATCTGCGAACAAATCCAACACCACTACCATTTGAGTAAACACGCTTCTTTTCGCGCCACCTGATAACAGATGGCCAGTGTGTAGGTCGCGGTCTGTTGTGTTTTACATGAATCAAAACCTCCTCGTGCTCCGCAATCTCACTTCTATTAACTACACGATATTTCTTTCCCCAGTCATCTTCATGTTCTAATATAGATACAATGATCTCGTGTCTAATATCCGGACGCATATGCATCGCATCTCTATAAAGTCGATCGATATAAACGGCGCTGTCCCAATTATGAAAGTATATATTTGCAGCACAATTCAATATTTGGTGTTGATTGAACAAATTTATATCGGACAATTTGTGGACGTCAATCCATCCATGATTGTGGGGCATGCTGTACACATCTCCGTCATAGATCACACAAAGGACCTTTGGTGTGACAGGCAGGAAGAAGAGTGCGCCAGAACTGCCAATACCGAAACTTTTATTTCTTGCAACTAGATTCTGTATATACCAGCGATTTGTGACAATTGCAGGGTCATCTGATGTAATAAAGGGATGATCTGTCATGTTTCGAATTAAAACGACCTTCAGATCATTAATTACATGAGACGTCTCGCCGAAAGCCTTCATGGACATCTGTACAGCGTCTTTGACGGACGTTCGCAGGTCAGCGGGAACTTTCCCGCCGAATGCTATATCCGCCATATCCGATTGAACCAACGCAGCGCGTTCCGCCGCCGCCTCTGTCCGAGAATATTGCAGTAAGCAAAAATGCGGGAGGACAAATTTCTCCAAATCCTGAAGCGCGTAGCCTGGTGCAGTGATTTTTCGTATAGCGTCTGCATACAGGGATTCTGATTTCTGCAACATTTTTTCTAGACGTAGGTCCTTTCCATAGAAATAGCTCCTTGAACATTGTCCTTTTACCGGCGCGGCCTGAATGCTCGCTTGCTTATCAATATTATAAAGATTGATTGCAAGGCCCTTCTCGTCTAACGTGAAAGGCTTCAAATAGCACCGCGGGACGAAGTGTTGATTCTTGTGTGATGCCATTTTCCAGTCTTACAATTACTGGTTGTTAAATTTGGCGCGATGTTCGGATGATTCTCTAGACGCTGCCCCTCTACTCCGCCGCCGCCCTCGCCTTCTTCCCCTGCCTCTTCGCCAGCGCCGCGCGCAAATAGGCGCCGGTGTGGCTCCTGGGGTTGCGCGCGATCTGCTCGGGCGTGCCCGCGGCGACCACTTCGCCGCCGCCGTCGCCGCCTTCGGGCCCCATGTCGACGATCCAGTCGGCGGTTTTCACCACTTCGAGATTGTGCTCGATCACCACCATGGTGTTGCCCTGGTCGACCAGTTCGTGCAGCACCTCGAGCAATTGCGCGACATCGTGGAAATGCAGGCCGGTCGTCGGCTCGTCCAAGAGATAGAGCGTGCGCCCGGTGGAGCGGCGCGCCAGTTCCTTGGCGAGTTTTACGCGCTGCGCCTCGCCGCCCGAAAGCGTCGTGGCGGGCTGGCCGACCTTGACGTAGCCTAAGCCCACGCGCTTCAGCGTGTCCATTTTTTCGCGGATCGACGGCACCGCCTTGAAGAGATCGGCCGCCTCCTCGACCGTCATGTCGAGCACGTCGGCGATCGAATGGTCGCGGTACTTCACCTCCAGCGTTTCGCGATCGTAGCGCTTGCCCTTGCAGACGTCGCAGGTGACGTAGACGTCGGGCAAAAAGTGCATCTCGATCTTGATGACGCCGTCGCCCTGGCAGGCTTCGCAGCGCCCGCCCCTGACGTTGAAGGAAAAGCGCCCGGCCTGATAGCCGCGCGCCTTGGCCTCGGGCAGCCCGGCGAACCATTCGCGCATCGGGGTGAAGGCGCCGGTGTAGGTGGCGGGATTGGAGCGCGGCGTGCGGCCGATCGGCGACTGGTCGATGTCGATGACCTTGTCGAGCCGCTCCAGCCCCTCGATGCGATCGTGCGGCGCGGGCTGCTCGCTGGCGCCGTTCAGGTGGCGCGCCACCGCCTTGTAGAGCGTGTCGAGGATGAGGGTCGACTTGCCGCCGCCGGAGACGCCGGTGACGCAGGTGAAGGCGGCGAGCGGGATCGAAGCGGTGACGTTCTTGAGGTTGTTGCCGCGCGCGCCGACGATGCGGATTTCGCGGCCCGGCGCGCTGACGCGCCGCTTCGCCGGGATCGGCACGAAGCGCACGCCGCTGAGATATTGCCCGGTGAGCGAGTTCGGGTCGGCCGCGATTTGCTCCGGCGTCCCCTTGGCGACGATCTCGCCGCCGTGAACGCCGGCGCCCGGCCCGATGTCGACGACGTAGTCGGCGGCGCGGATCGCGTCCTCGTCGTGCTCGACGACGATCACCGTGTTGCCGAGTTCGCGCAGGCGCCTGAGCGTGTCCAAGAGGCGCGCGTTGTCGCGCTGGTGCAGGCCGATCGAGGGCTCGTCGAGCACGTAGAGCACGCCGGTGAGGCCGGAGCCGATCTGCGAGGCGAGGCGGATGCGCTGGCTCTCGCCGCCCGACAGCGTGCCCGAGGCGCGCGACAGGGTGAGATAGTCGAGGCCGACGTCGCTCAAGAACGTCAGCCGGTCGACGATCTCTTTGAGGATGCGATGGGCGATTTCGTTGCGCTTGGCGTCGAGCGCGCGCGGCAGCTCGCGCGCCCAATCGATCGCCGCCTTGACGGACAGGGTGCTGATCTCGCCGATGTGCTTGCCGTCGATCTTCACCGCGAGCGCCTCCGGCTTGAGGCGAAAGCCCTGGCAGGCCTCGCACGGCGTCGCGGTCATGAAGCGCTCGATCTCCTCGCGCGACCATTCGCTCTCGGTCTCGCGGTAGCGCCGCTCGAGGTTCTTCACCACGCCCTCGAACGGCTTCTTGACTTCGTAGGAGCGCAGGCCGTCGTCGTAGGCGAAGCGCACCTCCTCATCCCCTGAGCCCCAGAGGATGACCTCGCGCGCCTTTTCCGGCAGACTCGACCAGGGCGCGTCGAGGCGGAACTTGTAATGCCGCCCGAGCGATTCCAGCGTCTGCAGATAGTAGGGCGAGGTCGATTTCGCCCAGGGGGCGACGGCGCCCCTGCGCAGGGAAAGGCGCGGATCGGGAACGACGAGCCCCGGATCGACCTTCAGTTCGGAGCCGAGGCCGCCGCAGGCCGGACAGGCGCCGAACGGATTGTTGAACGAGAACAGCCGCGGCTCGATCTCGGCGATCGTGAAGCCGGAGACCGGGCAGGCGAATTTGGAGGAGAAGAGGATGCGGCGCGGCTCGCCGCCTTCGGGCGGCGCGTCGGCGAATTCGACGATCGCGAGACCGTCGGCGAGCTCCAGCGCGGTCTCGAAACTCTCGGCCAGGCGGCTCGCCATGCCGGGGCGCACCACGAGGCGGTCGACGACGACCTCGATTTCGTGTTTGAGCTTCTTGTCGAGCGCGGGCGCGTCGGCGATTTCGTAAAAGGCGCCGTCGATCTTCACGCGCTGAAAGCCGCGCTTCATGAATTCGGCGATCTCCTTGCGGTATTCGCCCTTGCGGCCGCGCACTGCGGGCGCCAGCAGGAAGAGGCGCGTGCGTTCGGGCAGGGCGAGCACGCGATCGACCATCTGGCTCACCGTCTGGCTCTCGATCGGCAGGCCGGTGGCGGGCGAATAGGGCACGCCGACGCGCGCCCACAAGAGGCGCATGTAGTCGTGGATCTCCGTCACCGTGCCGACCGTCGAGCGCGGATTTTTCGACGTGGACTTTTGTTCGATGGCGATGGCCGGGGAAAGCCCGTCGATCTGATCGACGTCCGGCTTCTGCATCATTTCGAGGAACTGGCGCGCATAGGCCGAGAGCGACTCGACGTAGCGGCGCTGGCCCTCGGCGTAGATGGTGTCGAAGGCGAGCGACGACTTTCCCGAGCCGGAAAGGCCGGTGAACACCACCAGCCTGTCGCGCGGAATCGTCAGGTCGACGTTCTTGAGATTGTGCTCGCGCGCGCCGCGCACCTCGATCGTGCGGCCGCCGAACAGCCTTTCGACCGGCTCCGCGGCGATGGAGGGTTGGGAAGGCTCGACGCTCGCCATGACGGCCTTTGCCAGAGAGACGCGAATCGCTTAGGGGGCTTGCGCCGCGCCTAGGCGAATGCTAGAACAAAATGAGAACATTGGGAAGCGCCCCGAGGGAGCGTTCCAGGAGAATGTAGTGCGGAAATCGCCTGCGCCAAATGACGGGCGCGCGCGGGCTGTGGACAAGTCGAGGAAGGGCCCAGCGTCGATGTATCCCTTCGCCCGTTGGCGGGAGAAGGTGTCGCCGAAGGCGACGGATGAGGGTTCTCGGCGTGATCCTCACCGAGCAGGGCGTTCGGAACAACGCCCGTCTGTCGATGGGCTACGCCTCTCCCGCGAGCGGGAGAGGGGGCGATTGGCGTTAGAAGGAGAGCATCATGTCGGGCAGCGTCAACAAAGTCATTCTCGTCGGCAACCTGGGCAAGGACCCGCGCGTCAGCCGCCTCAATTCGGGCGACCAGGTCGTCAGCTTCCCCCTCGCCACGTCGGAGTCCTGGAGAGACAAGACGACCGGCGAGCGCAAGGAAAAGACCGAATGGCACAACGTCGTGGTCTTCAATGAGAACATCGGCAAGATCGTCGAGCAATATTGCAAGAAGGGCACGAAGGTTTACGTCGAGGGCCAGTTGCAGACGCGCAAGTGGACCGATCAGTCGGGCGTCGAGAGATACACCACCGAAGTCGTGCTGCAGCGCTTTCGCGGCGAGCTGACCCTGCTCGACTCGCGCGGCGGGGGCGAGAGCCGCGAAAGCGTCGCCGGCGGCGAAGAACGCGGCGCGAGCTTCGGCCGCTCTTCGCCTGTCGACAAGCGTCCGGCGCCGGCGAGCGGCGGCGGCGCGGGCGGCGCTCTCGACGACGATATTCCCTTCTGAGCGACGCCCTGCGAAAGTTTTCTTTCGACACGACCTCGGTTTTCGGCGAATTCTCCGAGCCGCGCGGCTTCGGCGCCGGCCGCCGGCGCTTGGTCGGCGTGGGGATGCGGGCGACGTTCCGAGGCGTGACCCGAGTGGCGGAAACGGCGACGATCGAATGGGAAGTTTGCGCGCGAGTCGGCGCGCCGGAAGCGCGCGCCGATCCGAACGCGCTTCTCGCGCCGCCCCTCGACGCGCGCGCCGAATTCGCATTGACGCCGTCGAGGGCTCCCGACACGGCGCGGACGCCGTTCGCCGCTTTGGCGGTTTCGCTCGCCGCACATGGCGCGCTCATCGCGGCGTTGACGCTGTTCGCCTGGTCGCCCCGGCCGCTCGGCGACACTTCAGAAATCCCGATCGAAATCGTCGCCGAGGCGCCTCCGGATACGCCGGGGATCGCCGAACCGCCGGCGCCTGTCGAGCCGCCGCCCGAGGCGACGCCCGCGCCCACGGAGTCGGCGGTCGCCGAACCGCCGGCGCCTGTCGACCCGCCGCCCGCGCCGGCCGTCGAGCCATCGCCGCGGCCCGAAGCGACGCCCGCGTCCATGGAATCGGCGGTCGCCGAACCGTCGGCGCTTGTCGAGCCGCCGCCGGCGGCGGCCGAGCAGGCGGCGCCAGCGCCAGCGC
>JBEKAL010000010.1:0-27216 GCA_050015935.1 Roseiarcus sp. | reverse complement strand
GAGCGTGAACACATCTTTCGATTCCATCGCCCTGCCTCGCATGCCCAAACCTTCGCAGCATGCAGGGCTCGAACGCCGCATTCAACCGCCGGCCAATTCCACTTGGAACGTCGAGGAACCATATTACATTGCGTATCACGTCCCCGTAACCACGTAACCACGTGTCTCAGCCGAGGGCTGCGGTCCAAAGTCGAACGCGACAATTCTCTTTCTGAAAATCCGCAGGCGTGTTATGGCGCTTGGTGGCGCGGGCGCGGCTGGAGGCGGTGAAACGCCACGATCGGGGCCGCGCAGGACGAAAGGAGCGCCGTTTCGCCGGGATTTTCCGTATCCAATTGATATCGCACGATTCTGCGACCTGGAAGGCTTGGCGGGCGTTGGCGAAATTTAACGACGGGCCGGGAAAATTTGGCCAGTCTTGGCCTGTCTCGGCCGCGCCGAAGCGAGCGCCCTGGCGCGCCGCGCTTTCGCGCAAGCGGGCTTCAGTCGAGAACCGCGTCCGCCTCCGCTTCGACCAGCCAGCGGGAATCGATGAAGCCGCCGACTTCGACGAACGCGCGGGCGAGCCGCGCCGGGCGGAAGAACTCGCCGCGCGCGCGGGCCGCTTCGCGCCATCGCCGGATGTCGGCGAGCGTCACGCGCGCGCGCGACGCCCCCGCTCGAAGCCGGAATTGACGAGCCGTCGCGTCAGCGAAGCCGAGCGTCCTTGTCGTTCAGGGAGTCGATGAGCGCGCGCAGCGTCGCGATGGTCGAAAAATCCGCTTCGCCGTCGACGCGCTCGGGCCGGAAATGGCGTTGGAAAGCGGTCACCACCGTTCTCGTCTCCCGGTCGTACACGCCGGTGATCTCGACGCCGTAGCCGTAAAGCGCGAGCATCGCCTGCAGCGCTCGGATCGGCGGTCCCTCCTCGCCCGCGCCGATGAGCGCGCCGCCGACGATTTTCGCCGGCTTGGTCCAATGGCCGACGCCGGCGCGCGCGAGAACGTCCCAGGGGAACTTCTCGCCGGGATCGCGCTTGCGCGCGGGCGCGATGTCGGAATGAGCGAGAATGCGTTCGCCGCGAATCGCGCGCCGCGCGGCGATGTCGCGACAAAGTCCGATGACGCCCTCGATCTGCCGGCGCGGAAATGGCGGCAGCGCGCCGTCATGGCCGGGATTGACGATCTCGACGCCGATCGAAGCGGAATTGAGATCGCTGTTCCCGCTCCAGAAACCGGCGCCCGCGTGCCAGGCGCGTTTGTCCTCGGCGACGAGCTGCGCGACTTCGCCGCTCTCCCAGACGAAATAATGCGCCGAGACTTCGGAAGTCGGATCGCACAGCAGCGCCAGCGCGCCCTCGGCCGTCGGCATGCCGGTGTAATGCAGAACGATGCTGTCGGGCCGCGCGAGCCCACGCCGCTCGCCGAAATTGGGCGAGGGCAGGAAGGCGCCGGCGATCGGGCTGTCCGGGATCGGCGGGAGCGTCACGCGGCGCGCTCACGCTTCGGCGCCGAGCGGCAGGGCCCCGAGGAGGCGGTCCCCCGCCGGCGAAGGCGGGGGAGGGCGGGATCGATCAATAATAGGCGCGGCAAACGTGGTTGCCGTAATAATCGTAATACCACTCGGCGCAGCGGCCCGGTTGCGGCGGCGGCGGCGGCGGATAATAGCCGGGGCCGGGCGGAGTCGCGGCCGAACCGATCATCGCGCCGGTGGTCGCGCCGGCGATTCCTCCGAGCACGGCGCCGCCGGGACGGTTGGTCAACGCCCCGCCGAGCAGCGCGCCCGTCGCGCCGCCGATCAGGGCGCCGCCCGCCGCGTTCTGGCCCTGCGGCGTGTCGCAGCCCGCCACCGATACGGCCGTCGCCATGGCCAGCGAAAGGAAAATGAGTCTTTTCATCACACCCGTCTCCTGTGCGTCGCGCGAAAGAGCGCGCGAACGTTTTTGTTGCGGTCCGGCGGCTTGCGCGCCGCGACCCCTGACCCAAACGCCCCGTTCAGCCTTACCATATTCTTCAGGGTGGCACAGAATTCGTGAACCCCAGGTGAATTCGGCGGCGGCGGCGCGGCCCGCCTCGAGGGGCCCTTGACCGGCGCCGCTCGGCGAGCCTATGCCCTTTTCCAAGCCAGTCGGCCGGACGGCCGTCGCCTTCGGGCGGAGGAAAGTCCGGGCTCCACGCGGACGCGGCGCCGGATAACGTCCGGCGGGGGCGACCCCAGGGACAGCGCCACAGAAAGCAAACCGCCGGCCTCGAGCGAATGCGAAGCGTTCGCCCTAAGTCGGCAAGGGTGAAAGGGTGCGGCAAGAGCGCACCGCGTCGGCGGCAACGTCGGCGGCACGGCAAGCCCCGCCAGGAGCAAGACCGAATAGGAGCGATGCGCGACGCCTCAGGGCGCCTCGGGGCCGGTCCGCGGGCCTTGTCGTTCGGGTTGGTTGCTTGAGGCGCCCGGCGACGGACGTCCCAGAGGAATGGCCGTCACGTCGGGGGCTTCGCGCTCCCGGCCATACAGAACCCGGCTTACAGGCCGACTGGCTGATTTTCGCGCGGGCGCGGGCCCGCGTCCAATAAAGGCGAGGCGATGCTGCACGCTCATTGCGTTCTTCCCTTCGGCGCCTGGTCGGGCGAGCCCGCCGACTCGGTGGTGCTCGATTACGACGAGCGCTACCGCCGCCGCGTCGCCATGACGGGCGTGCGCGGCCTCGATTTCCTGCTCGATTTGCCCGAAGCGGTGACGTTGCGCGCCGGCGACGGGCTCGAGCTGGAGGACGGACGCATCGTCGAAGTCGTCGCCGCGCCTGAATCGCTCGTCGAAATCCGCGCCGCCGACGCGGCCGCGTTGACGCGAATCGCCTGGCACCTCGGCAATCGCCACCTGCCGACCGAATTGATGCGCAACAGCCTGCGCATCCGCAGCGACCCCGTGATCGAGGAGATGGCGCGCGGCCTCGGCGGCGCGGTCGTCGCGATCGAGGCGCCGTTCAATCCGGAAGGCGGCGCCTATGTCCGCGCGCCGCCGCCCGGCCATGATTTTGACCACGACCACGGGCATCGTCGCCACGGCGATCGTCAGAGCGTCGGCGCCGAGCCGCATGTCCATGGCCCCGGCTGCGGCTGCGACCATCACGACCACGCTTCTCACGGTCACGGCCACGATCATGGCCAAGCCGAGCGCTGAGGCGGGCGACTGGCGGGAGCTGCCGCTGTTTCTTTGGCTCTCGCCCGCATTTCCCGTGGGCTCGTTCGCCTATTCGCATGGCCTGGAATGGGCGGTCGAGGCGGGCGATGTCGTCGACGTGAGTTCGCTGCGCGATTGGCTCGCCGACCTCGCCGCATTCGGCGCGCCGCGCACGGACGCGGTCCTGTTCGCGGCCGCGCATCGCGCGGCCGAGGCCGCGGATTGGCGCTCGTTGAATGAAATCAATGAGTTAGCGATCGCGCTGGCCGGCTCGGCCGAGCGGCGGCTGGAGACGACCGCGCAAGGGTCCGCTTTCCGCCTCGCCGCCCGCGCCGCGTGGGACTGCGAGGCGCTGGCCCGCGTTCCCGAGCGCGCGGGCGAAGCGATCGCTTATCCGATCGCGGTCGCCGCGGCGGCCGCGGGCCATGGCATGGCGCGCGAACGCGCGGCCGAGGCTTTCGCCGTCGCCCTGTTCGCCAATCTGGTCTCGGCCGCGGTTCGCCTCAGCGTGGTCGGCCAGACCGACGGTCAGCGGGTTCTGGCAGGAATCTTGCCCGATATCGGCGCGATGGCGCGCCGCGCGGCGGGCGCTTCGCTCGAGGATCTCGGCGCTTGCGCTTTGCGCTCCGACATCGCCGCGATGCGGCACGAAACGCAATATTCGAGGTTGTTCCGTTCATGAGCCGTTCCCGGCAACCCCTGAGCGTCGGAATCGGCGGCCCCGTCGGCTCCGGCAAGACGGCGCTGATGGAGCATTTGTGCAAGCGCCTCGGCGGCGAATTCGACATCGCCGCGATCACCAACGACATCTACACCAAGGAGGACGCGCGAATTCTCGTCGAGGCCGGCGCGTTGCCGGCCGAGCGCATCATCGGCGTCGAGACCGGGGGCTGCCCGCATACGGCGATCCGCGAGGACGCCTCGATCAATCTGGCGGCGGTCGAGGAAATGCGCCGGCGCTTTCCCGCTCTCGATCTCATCCTGGTCGAATCGGGCGGCGATAATCTCGCCGCGACTTTTTCACCCGAACTCGCCGATCTGACGATCTATGTCATCGACGTCGCCGGCGGCGACAAGATCCCGCGCAAGGGCGGGCCGGGCGTCACCCGCTCCGACCTTCTCGTCATCAACAAGATCGACCTCGCCCCCTACGTCGGCGCCTCGCTCGAAATCATGGCGCGCGACGCCGCCCTGATGCGCAAGACCCGCCCGTTCGTCATGGCCAACATGAAGACCGGCGAAGGCGTCGAGGCGGTGATCGCGTTCATTCGCGAGAAGGGCGGGCTCGGGGCCAATTGAGCCCGGCCCGCGACTTTCGCCGGCCGGTGGCGCGAACTGATGATTTCAAGTAGGGCGCTTTCATGAGCAGCGAACCAGAAAACCTCGTGCTTGAACTGCTTCGCGGTCTGCGCGGCGACGTGGCGAACGTCAAGGCGGACGTGGGGAGGCTCGAGACCAACATGGCCACCAAGTCTGAACTGGCCGAGTTGAGAACAGAATTGAAGGCCGACATGCGCTCGCTGCGCGCCGACGTGGCGTCGGACCTGGCGACGATGCAAGCCAGGAACGACGCCGAGCACAACGCGACGCGCAAACAGCTCGGCGAGCAAATCGCCGGGCTCCGCCGCGCCGTCGTCGAATACCACGCGACCGTCATCGGCCACGGCGCTCTCATCAGCGAGTGAGAAGCGCGCGTTCGCCGGGTGGAGCAGCATCTCAACCTGCCGCCAGCCGTCGACGCCCATTGAACGAGGCCTGATCGGGGCGTTTTGCGGCCAGCGATCGAACGTCTCGCGCTTCAGCGACATTGTGGACCATCCGCGCTTGTATCGAGGCCCCGAGCCGCACTATAAGCCGACCCCGGGTCGCGTCGCCTCGGGCGCTGGGTTCGAGCGGGCGCCTAGAGCCGATCCCGTTTCATTGGAATCGGGATCGGCTCTAAGTTCTTCGTGGAGCGCGTCTTTTTTCGGAAAACCGGTTCCCACTTTTCCGAGACGCGCTCTAGGGAATGGCTCCAATCGAGAAAGACTTCATCGCCATGCGCATTTCGACTTTCGTCTCCGCGATCGCCCTCGGCGTTCTCGTCTCGGGCGTCGCCTACGCGCTCGACGCCGCCGCTCCCGCCGACCCGGCCGCCGCCGAAGCCGCGGCCGCGAAAAAGGCGAAGTCGGAGGACTGCTATAAACAGGCCGACGTCAAAGGACTTCATGGCAAGGAACGCAAGAAATTCCACCGGGAATGCGTCGAGGGCAAGGCCAAGTAAGCCTGCGAATCCCGTCGACCCGGGATAGCGTGGGATGGCCGGCCGACCGCCGGCCATTTTCGTTTCGCCGTCGCAACCTCGCAAGAAGGACACCTCCTTGGCCGCGCCATCCGCCCCAAACGATGAGGACGAACGCCTCGCGCTGTTCGCGACGGTGCGCGACTTCTTCCGCCACGCCGTCAGTCGGTTCAACGCGGCGGGGCTCGTCTACGGACACGGCGCGACCAACGCCGTCGACGAAGCCGCCTTCATCGTCCTGGAAGCTTTGCGCCTGCCCATCGACGCGCTCGATCCCTTTCTCGACGCCGCGCTGACGCGAGAAGAGCGCGTTCGCCTGCTGGAGCTGATCGACGCCCGCGTCGCCACGCGCAAGCCCGCCGCCTACCTTCTCAAACGGGCCTATATCCAGGGCGTGCCGTTCTATGTCGACGAGCGCGTGATCGTTCCCCGCAGTTACATCGGCGAATTGCTGTTCGGCGCCCTCTCAGGCGAGGGATCGCCGATCGAGGACGCCGAGAGAATCGACAGCGCGCTCGATCTGTGCGCGGGCGGCGGCTCGCTGGCGATCCTGGCGGCGATGAAATTCCCCAACGCGCGGATCGACGCGGTCGACCTTTCCGCCGACGCGCTCGAGGTGGCGCGGCGTAATGTCGCGGAGCACGGCCTCTCGAAGCGCATCGCGCTTCATCAGGGCGATCTCTTCGCCCCGCTCGGGCATAGGCGCTACGATCTGATCCTCGCCAATCCGCCGTATGTCGACGCCGATTCGTTGGCGGCGTTCCCGCCCGAATACGCCGCCGAGCCGCGGCTCGCGCACGAGGGCGGACGCGACGGATTGGACGTCGTTCGCCGGATTCTGGCCGAGGCGCCCGCGCATCTGACGCCGCAGGGCGCGCTCGTTTGCGAGGTCGGGCGCGGCCGCGCACGGCTGGAGGCCGAGTTCCCGGAATTGCCGCTGCTCTGGCTCGACACCGAAGAAAGCGAAGGCGAAGTGTTCTTCGTCCGCGCCGCCGATCTCGCCGCGCCGCGCCGCAGGGGCAAGCGGGGCGGCGTGGCCGGGCGGGGGGCGGGCGCGTAAACGGTATTGGGGGAGGTTCCACCCATTCGACGTAATTCCATTACGAGCGTTTTGGCAAGCCCGCGTAAACTCACGCCTCGATATGGTGGAAGGCGGGGTAGTATCGATGAAGCTTCTGGTAACTTGCAATCGCTTCGATGGATTTCGCTTCATTTTTCGCGGGCAAGAAGCCTAAGTGATCGAGGACAACCTTCGCTGTTTTCGAAAGACGTTCGTCGATCTTCAGCTTTTCCCGAAGTGACAGATCGGGGGCATTGATGGCCAATACATCGCTCCAATTTGCCGGTAAGAATTGCCAGCCTCCTAAACCCGGGACTTCCGACGATCGTTCTGACGATCTTGCAACAACGCAGGTCGCCGTCATCATTCTCTGTCCATCCCTATAGGTCGTTAAGAGAAGCGGCTTGAATACATTGGTTCTTACCACATCCTCAGCCTTTGAGAATGCGAGCGAAACACACTCGGAAAGGATCGAAGGAAAGTCGCTCTCGCCAATGGCATCCAACGTCGCCGGTACAAAGTCGCCGAGCTGGCGCTTCAAGCAAGCGGCTCTATACTCACCTGGCCCAGGAAACCGCAGGTCCTTCCACTTTGACGAGCCTTCATCAAGGGTCGTTAAGTTCGCGTTCATCGAAATTCGCAGTATGTCGCCGGGCTGCAATCGCTTGGCCACCTCGACTAACTCTTGCAATTGCGTCAACCGATCATTCGGGTTTGTAAAATCCAACCAGATGACCATGTTCGTAGCATCTGGGAATTGAGCCATAATAGTATCGAGCTTACCCGGTAGCTTTCCGCTATTCATTCCCTCGCAAACGGCGCTATCAATCGGGCGATTGAATTTCTGTCGCAAAACTACGTTATCATCCAGATCGAACGAAAATAAGTTAGTGATTCCGATTTGCCTATACACAGCCGTATGGTCTATGAGATGCCGTCCGCCCATCGACACATAAACATACTTATCCGTCCCCAACGACGGGAGCAACCGACTTAGGAGGTCCATAAAAAGCCCACGATCAATGAACTTGTTTGGCCTCAGCTGATAGGGAACGTCTTCGCCGCTCATCACTTTTCGGCCTTTGCAAGCATGCGGTCAAAACACTCTCCGCCGACTATCGAGGGATGCTGTAAGGAGTCGCCAAATAGATGCTTTGACACTTTTCGTATTTGTTCCTCGTTGCGAACGAACGAGATGCGCTTCCTAGGGTTTTTGTTAGCCGGTGCCGGTAAATTTGGCACATACTTCCTTGCGGCATTTCCGCCTCGAACGATTGATCCGTACATCCTTGCGGATGTAATATTGGCCTTGACGTCCGCGCGCTTGGTAGGCTCAAAAAACTGAACGGTATCGTCTTCCATGCCCTTCCATTTGTTTGTGAAATCTGTGAATATTTTGAGTCCTTCCATCGCTGCCTTGCGCGCAATAAGATAAACATCGGAGCCGACGTCGAGTCCCCGCTTTGTTGTGGAAATCGGCAGTTTTACCGCATTGTTGCTTGAAAACGTAATCAATCCCGCTATCGCTCGAAATTGCGGATGATAGCGAGGGACCGAGCCGTCTCCCCAGCCTGTCTTCAGAGTTGTGTCCGATAAGAGAATCACGCGATCGTTGCAGACGATCGAGATGCCGGCCATCTCGGTGTCTGTTGGACTATTCGTTTCTTCATCGATCTCTGCCTCCTTCGCTAATCCACGAAAGAGCCCAATCGTCACTCGTATATCAACCTCATCGAAAGTAGTCTCATAGTCAAACGCCCTAATATCGCTTTCTGTGGAGTGTTGTGCGTTGAAGAGGGAAAGCGTTTTTGGTTTAAGCTCATGACCATTAATTGTCACCGCGAACCCTCTCTGCATCAGATAGCCAAAGTGTTCTGACACATTATCCTCTAACGTATTAATAAAGGATGAATTTTGGAGGTGTCTTCCGATTTCTGGCTTCACATTGTCGATTCGGATCGATACCCCGTTGTCTCGATCCTTCCTCTCTGATCGCCGGATCGGGAGGGACCACTCCTCGTTGTTCGGTTGAAGCCAATCCGCAGAATAGTCGACGCTAAAAAATCCATCCGTGGAATTGGACATGACTGACGCGGAGTTGCCAATCTTGAATATCGCTCGCTTCATACCGATGCCATACATGCCGATGGTCGGTATATCGCCGTCTTGATTAATGTTAAATCGACCTAAACTGAATGAGTCGTCGACGTAGTCCTTGGGAATGCCTCCACAATTATCTTCTATTTCGAACAACGCCTCCGACAACTTGAGCGTCGCTCGAAAATCTTTGAACGGATGGGGAGACGTTAGCTCGTTCTTTTTCTGGCGCATCGCGCCATCAACGCAATTGTCGATCAGGTCAAGGATCGCGTCATTCAGCTCAATGTCACGAGTGAGCATCGACACGAAAAAGCGCTTGGTCGGGCCGCCGTATATCGTCTGCTGACCGCTCTCGGGCGGCGATCTGGTTTCGTTGGACGGCATCTTACGCTAGAGCCGATCCCGTTTCGTTGGAATCGGGATCGGCTCTAAGTTCTTCGTGGAGCGCGTCTTTTTCGGAAAACCGGTTCCCACTTTTCCGAGACGCGCTCTAGCCTCCAAATTTCGGACGCGGACGTCCTATTCGACGGCTATTGGCAAATCAGGTATGAACCCCCGGTGGCCATAATCGGAGGCAGGGGCTTTTTGTGCAAGAGCAACCTTGTATCGTCGATCTGTTCAGCGGCTGCGGAGGCTTCTCGCTCGGCGCCCAGGCGGCCGGACTAGGCCCGAAACTCGCATTCGATAACGATCCTATCCTTACCTCTTCGCACTCCGCAAATCACCCGAATACGAAATTGATACTGGCCGACCTATCGAAAATCGAGGGCGCCGATATCCGACGCGAGTTGGGCTCCAAGATCGTTGGGATATTTGGCGGGCCGCCCTGCCAAGCGTTCAGCGAAATCGGGCATCGAAAGGCTGACGACCCCAGACGCTCGCTTTTGGGGCATTTCTTTCGCCTCGTCGCCGAAATCGAGCCGGCGTTCTTCGTGATGGAAAACGTCAAGGGGCTAGGATACGCGCCGGCACGTCCTTTCCTTGATCGGGCGATCGAACGCGTCCGCAGCAAATATCAGATTCTCGAACCTATCATACTGGACGCTGCGGATTTTGGCGCCGCGACGCGGCGCCCTCGGCTATTCGTCATTGGATACGATCCCGCCCGATTCGATCCTCTGACGGTGGCCGACATCGAGGCCAGGAAGCTGAGTCCCGCAACGGTCCGTGCCGCGATCTCCGACTTGCAGTCGGCGGTGCAGATCGACAGCGGGGACAGTTTCGACAGATGGCGAATCAAGCAGAGAGGTAAACCGAGCAGATACGCGGCCGCTCTGAGAACGGAGGACTGCACTTTCACGGGACATCGGCGAACCGCCCACACGCCTGCGGTCGTCGAGCGATTCGCAAAGGTCGAGCAAGGCGGGGTCGAGGCGGTGGGCAGGCATCCGCGTTTGAGTTGGGCAGGCCAATGTCCGACGCTGCGCGCGGGCACGGGCAACGACCGCGGTTCGTACCAATCGGTCCGGCCGATACACCCCGAAGAGCCGAGAGTGATAACGGTGAGAGAGGCCGCGCGCCTGCAAGGTTTCCCGGACCGTTTCAAGTTTCACCCGACAGTTTGGCACAGCTTCCGGATGATCGGGAACAGCGTGTCGCCGATCATGTCGAAAGCCATCTTTTCGCTCATCGCCGAACGTATCGATATCGGACAAAAGATTCGGGTCGCAGCGGAGTAAGAGCTTTGGTCGATCGGCTGACGCCGGAGAGGCGGTCGTGGCTGATGTCGCGGGTTGGCGGAAAGAACACGACCCCCGAAATCCGCGTCAGGCGAGCCGCCCACGCTTTGGGCCTGAGGTTCCGACTTCACCGCAGCGATCTGCCCGGCACGCCCGATTTGGTGTTTCCAAAGCGGCGCGTGGCGCTATTCGTACATGGATGCTTTTGGCACCGACATCCGGGGTGCCGCAAAGCGTCGATTCCGACAACTCGCAAAGAATACTGGGCCGAGAAATTTCGAACGAACGTCGCAAGAGACATTCGAAGGACAGGCGAACTCGAGGCGCTGGGCTGGCGGGTCGTCGTGGTTTGGGAGTGCGAAACCAAGAACGAAGTCGGACTCGAGCGAATTCTTCGAAAGAAGGTGTTGGGGTCACGGCGCGCCCGCCCTTGACAACCCCTTTCAATCGGAATTCTCGCATGCAAGAGATCGACGGCGAATTGCGGCGGCCTTTGCGGTTCGAGCCCGCGGCCGGCGCCGGGCGCGGTCGGATCGAAAGTTCAGGGCGCCGTCGGCTTCGTCCCGGCCATCCACGCGGTGAAGCTGCTTCCACTCCTCAGGAAGACGCTGAGAATGAGCGGCTTTCCGTGTTACGAAGCGCCAGCTCGATGGCGTGGATGGCCGGGACAAGCCCGGCCATGAGGAGGCATTGCTTTCGGCCGCTTGTATCAGTCCTCGCGGCCGCTATTCCGCCGCCGCGCGCATCGAAGCGCGGATGGCGGCGCGAAAGTCGTCGATTGAGACGAGCGATCCCCCGCGCTCGACGCGCCAGAAGGTCCAGCCGTTGCAGGCCGGCAAGCCCTGGACGAGCGCGCCGATCTTGTGAATCGAGCCGACCGCCGGCCCGAGCGTCAGCGCGCCGTCGGCGCGCGCGAGGGCGCCATGGCGACCTTTGGCGTCGACCAGCCGTTCGCCCGGCTCGATCAGCCCGGCTTCGACCACGCTGGCGAAGGCGACGCGCGGCTCGCTGCGGCGGGAGGGAATCGCGGCGACCGCCTCCAGCTCGACCGGAACGACCGCGTCGATGCGCGCGCGCGCCGCGCTCGCATAGTCGGGATCGCGCTCCAGCCCAATGAAGAAGCGGCGCAGGCGGCGGGCGACGGCGCCCGTGGTGCCCGAGCCGAAGAACGGATCGAGCACGAGATCGCCCGGATTCGAGGCGGCGAGCAGCACGCGGGCGAGCAGCGCCTCGGGCTTTTGCGTCGGATGGGTCTTGCGCCCGTCGGCGTCCTTGAGGCGCTCGGCGCCGGTGCAGATCGGCAGGAACCAGTCGGAACGGGCCTGGCAATCCTCGTTGCCGGCCTTCAGCGCCTCGTAGTTGAACGCATAGGCCTTGGCGTCGGCGCTGCGCGCCGCCCAGATCATGGTCTCGTGGGCGTTGGTGAAGCGGCGGCCGCGGAAATTCGGCATCGGATTGGCCTTGCGCCAAACGATGTCGTTGAGGATCCAAAAGCCGAGGTCCTGCAGGATCGCGCCGACGCGGAAGATGTTGTGATAGGAGCCGATGACGAAGATCGTCGCGTCGCGCTTCATCACCCGCCGCGCCGCGCCGAGCCAGGCCCTGGTGAACGCGTCGTAAGCGGGAAAATCGGCGAACTTGTCCCACTCGTCGTCGACCGCGTCGACGACGCTCTGGTCGGGACGCGAAAGCGCGCCCTCGAGCTGCAGATTGTAGGGCGGATCGGCGAAAACGAGGTCGACGCTCGCCTCGGGCAGCTTGTCGAGTTCGGCGACGCAATCGCCCACGATGATCGCGTCGCGCGGCGGCGCGGCCGCCGTGGCGGGGCGCCGCGCCTCGCCGCTTCCAGTACGCAAGACCTGAAGCTGGGCAGGGAGGCGGAACGCCCCGGCACGGGAACCACGCATGAACGCAACCACTCGACGCGAATGTCAGAGCGAACGCTTCCGACGATCGCGATCATGAGCATTTTAGGTAAAGGTCGCGTTAGACGCGGCGTTGCGCCGATGTCTCGTTTTCGTACGATTTTGGCCAGGCGAAAATCAATATGAAATCAACGATTTCTAAAGACTTTCCGCTTTCATGCGTCAATTGCCGGAGCTTCCCCACGGGAAGCCCTTCGGCTTGAACGAACGCCGGTGGAACGGCGTCGGACCGAGACGCGCCAGAGCCTCGATATGCGCGCGCGTGGGATAGCCGGCGTGGCGCGCGAATCCATAGCCGGGACAGGCGGCGTCGAGCCGCCTCATCAACGCGTCGCGCGCGACCTTGGCGACGATCGAGGCCGCGGCGATCGACGCCGAACGCGCATCGCCGCGCACAATCGCGCGCGCCGGGCAGCACAGGCCGTCGGGAACGTCGCGGCCGTCGACCAGCGCGAAGTCCGCCCTGAGGCTCAGCCCATTGACAGCGCGGGCCATCGCCAGAAGCGTCGCGCCGCGGATGTTGAGCGCATCGATTTCCGCGACGCTGGCGAAGGCGATCGAGACGCATCGCGCCTTGGCGTAGACGAGTTCGCTCAACGCCTCGCGCCGGGCCGGGCTCAGCGCTTTCGAATCGTCGACCCCTTCGGGCGGATCGTCGGGATCGAGAATGACCGCGGCGACGCCGACCGGTCCGGCGAGGGGGGCGCGTCCGACTTCGTCGACGCCCGCGATGAGGGAACAGCCGCGCGCGATCAGCTCGCGCTCGAAAGCGAAGTCGGGCGCGCCCATTTTCAACCGATCGGGCCCTTGCCGAGCCGGGCAAGGTCGAACGCCGCGACGTCGCGCAGCAGATCGACGAATGCGTCCGCGCCGTGCTCGGCGCAGGCTTCGCCCTTGGCGGCGGTGGCGCCGGCGGCGTCGCCGACCGCGCCCGACAGGTTCAGGTCGCTCGCCATCCAGCCGAAGCCGATCGGCTGGGTCGCGCGCAACTGCTTGAATTCGCGCTCCATCGAAACCGCCGCGCTCAGAAAATCGCGCGCTTCGCCCATGCGCACCATTTCCGGCCGGAAGGCGAGCATCAGCGAGGTCTCGGCGTCGCCGCCGTGGATGCCGTGCGCGCGTTCGCGCGCGGAAAAAAGGCCTTCGGGATACCCCAGGCGAGGCCAAGCCGCGTTGACCGCGAGCATGCGCCGGCGCGCGCGCAGGTGGCGCGCGACGACATCGATGACGGCCGAGTTGCCGCCGTGCGAATTCATGAAGATCAATTTACGGCACCCCGTTCGCGCGACGCTCTCGCCGATTTCCGTCCACGCGCGGGTCACGGTCTCCATCGACAGCGTCAACGTGCCGGGAAATTCGATATGCTCGTCCGACTTGCCGATTTGCTGCAATGGCAGGAAGAGCACGGGCAAGTCGGCGGGAACGCGAGCGAGGGCGCGGCCGAGACACCCTTCGTTGATGAACGCGTCGACGCCGACGGGCAGGTGCGGCCCGTGCTGTTCGATCGACGCCACCGGCAGCACGGCGACGACTTTGCTCATGTCGGCGTCGGAAAAATCGCGCCAGGACATCTCCGCCCAGAATTTCGTCGGCAGCATCGTCTTCTCCCGTTCCATTGCGCGGCGCGCGCGCCGATCGCCGCGATTTCCACTTTGGATTCCGGACGGGCGAAGCCCGGCGCGATCATCGAGGCGGCGGCGGGCGGCGGATGGATCGAACTCGGAGACAAAGGGCGCATCGAGACGGCTCGTCGCGAGACGAGGCTACGGTTGAGCTAGACCCTGCCGCCGCCCGAGGCAAGGTTGACAACGGCGCCCAAGTCGCTTCGTTCTGCCGCGACATTTTCCGGCTTGGGAGCGTTCACGGTGAGCGGATCGAAAAAGAGCATTTGGGCGGTCGTCGCCTTGGCCGCGACGGCTTCGGGCGCGGCTTTCGCCGCGGACAAGGTGACCTTCGGCGCCAATTGGCTCGCGGAGGCCGAGCACGGCGGCTATTACCAGGCGATCGTCGACGGGACTTACGCCAAATACGGGCTCGACGTGACGATCCTTCCCGGCGGGCCCCAAGCCGACAACCGTCTGCTGCTGGCGGCCGGCAAGATCGACTTCTACATGGGCGTCAACATGATTCAGGCCTTCGAGGCGGTCGAGCAGAACGTGCCGACGATCGTCGTGGCCGCCGATTTCCAGAAAGATCCGCAGATTTTCATGTCGCACCCCGGCGTCGGCCTCGACAAATGGACCGACCTGCCGAAAGCCGCCGCCTTCGTCGGCAAGGAAGGGCTCGCCTCGTTCTATCAATGGATGCGCGTCGCCTACGCCTTCAGGGAAGAAAACGTCAAGCCGTACAACTTCAACGTCGGACCGTTCGTCGCCGACAAGAATTCGATTCAGCAGGGCTATCTCACGTCCGAGCCCTTCGCGGTGGAGAAGGAGGGCGGCTTCAAGCCGAACGTCTTCCTGCTCGCCGACCACGGCTATTCGAGCTACTCGACGACGATCGAGACCCGCGCCGACCTGGCGGCCAAGTCTCCCGACCTCGTGCGGCGGTTCGTCGAGGCTTCGGCGATCGGCTGGTATCATTATCTCTACGGCGACAACGCCAACGCCAACGCCGCGATCAAGAAGGACAATCCCGACATGAGCGACGAGCAGATCGCGTACTCCATCGCCAAGTTGAAGGAATACGGCATCGTCGACTCCGGCGACGCGGCGAAGCTCGGCATCGGCGCGATGACGGACGCGCGGATGAAGGACTTCTTCGACCAGATGGCGAAGGCCGGGGTGGTCAAGCCCGACCTCGACTACAAGAGGGCCTATACGCTGCAATTCGTCGACAAGGGGGTCGGCGTCGATCTGCGGCCCAAATGAGCGGACGTTCGCGGATCACGGCCCCCTCACCCCTTCAGCGCCTCGTCGAGCAGCCGCGCCAGAACTTCCGGCTCGCGGGGGAACCCCGCGCGAATCCACAGGGCCTGCAGCGTCTTGAGCGTCGCTCCGACGCGGCGCCCGTGCGCGACGCCGTGCGCGAGGATGTCGGCGCTGGTGATCGGCAGCGTCGGCTCGGGCGCGTCGGCGAGGAAGCGATAGGCGCCGGCGAAGCGCCAGTCGTCGGTCGGCACGTCGGAGTCGGCGTGCGCGAGCGTCAACGCGTCGAGCGCCCCGCGCCGCCGGCGCTCGAACAGCAGCAGGCGCAACGCGCCGAAGGGCGGCGGCGCGCTCAGTCCGTGTAAGGCCGGCAAGGCCTGGCCGAGGATGGCGAGGCGCTCGAATTCAGCATTCGAGAGGCGCAGGCGCTCGCGCAGGCGCTCGGCGTCCTCTTCGATTCGGACGCTGAGCGCCGCCAGGCGCAGCAGCGCGTCGGGCCCGCCGCCGCGTTGCGCTTCAATCGCCGAGAGCCGCCTGAGCCGCGCCGAATCGGTCTGCCCGGCGACTAGCGGCGCCAGCAATCCGGCCTCGCAAGCCGCGGTCACGACTTCGCCGGCGCGAGGCGCCGCCAAGAGCTTGAGCAACTCGGCGCGCACGCGCTCGCGCGACAGGATCATGAGGCCGTCGCGCTCCCGGATCGCCGCGCTGAGGCCCTCGGCGTCGAGAGCGCCGTCGCCATAGCGGGCCGAGAAACGAAAGAAGCGCAGGATGCGCAAGTAATCCTCGCGAATGCGCCGACTGGGATCGCCGATGAAGCGCACGCGTCGGGCGGCGAGATCGGCGAGCCCGCCGGCGTAATCGTGCACGATCCCGTCGCGCCCCAGCGAAAGCGCGTTGATGGTGAAATCGCGCCGCAGCGCGTCGGCTTCAAAATCGCGGCCGAACGCCACCGTCGCATGGCGCCCGTCGGTCGCGACGTCCCGGCGCAGCGTCGTCACCTCGATCGGCTGGCCCTCGACGATCAGCGTCACCGTGCCGTGAGCGAGGCCGGTCGGCGCGACGCCGAAGCCGGCGGCGCGCGCGCGCTTCATCACGACTTCGGGCAACGCCGTCGTGGCGAGATCGTAATCGCCCGCCCTCTCTCCCAGCGCGAGGTCGCGCACCGCGCCGCCGACCAGGCGCGTCTCCTCGCCTTGGCCGTCGAGCGCCCGCAGAACGCGCGCAAGCCGGCCCTCATCGAGCAGGCGCCGATCGCAAAGGCGGCCGTCGCGAATGGCGGCGAGGGCGCTCATTCGATATGTCCGGGCACGAGCGCGCCGTTTTCGACATGGGCCGGCACGTAGACGCCTTGGCCGCGCGGGGAGGCCGAGATCAGCGCGATCATTCCGATCAGCGCCGCCGCCAAGCCGATGAGGACGAGCGTCGCGACGCGGCTGCGCGTCCAATGCTCGATCGCGAGCGGATAGCGCGCGCGCGCGACGAGATAGACCGCGAACAGCAGGAACGGGGCCAGGAACAGACCGAGAGACTCGAAGACGGCGCGCCACATCAGGAAAACAGCCTCTCGTAGAGATTGCGTAAGATGCCGGCGGTGGCGCCCCAGATATAGCGCTCGCCATAGGAGATGGCGTAGAACTTTCTCTTGCCTCCCTGCCATTCCCGCTCCTCGAGGCGGTGGTTGGCCGGGTCCATGAGGAAGGCGAACGGCGCCTCGAAGACATCCGCCACCTCGTGGGCGTTGATCGCGAGCGTGAAGGCCGGATCGATCAGCGCCACCAGCGGCGCGACGCGAAACCCCGTCCGCGTCAGGTAAGGATCGAGCCAGCCCAGCGGTTCGACGTAGCGCTCCTCGAGGCCGATTTCCTCGCGCGCCTCGCGCAACGCGGTCTCGCGCGCCATTTCTCCCGCGTCGATCGCGCCGCCGGGAAAGGCGACCTGGCCGGAATGCGTGCGCAAATTCGCCGCCCGCTGGGTCAGCAGCACGCTCAGGCCCTCGGGCCGTGCGACGATCGGCGCGATCACCGCCGCCGGACGGGCGCGCGCGATCGCCAGCGAATCGGGCAAGGGCCCATTGAGCGCGTAGTCGCCGGCCCGCGGCGCGGGGTCGGCCGCCAATGCGTCTCCGGCGAGGCGCTGCGCTAGCCGCTCGCGCGCCAGGCGGCGCAAGTCGTCGGCGGAAAAATCGCTGGGCGGGGAAGCGCTCAAGGGCCGTCGATCTCGCTGGCGCGGGTCATCGGGAAGAACAGGGCGCCCGAGCGCGCGCCGAACCGATCCTCGCCCCGCCACGCCTCGACTTTGCCGAGCGCCCGTCGGGCGCTCGGCCCGCTTGGCCTCTTTCGCTCGCTTCCGCCATAATCTCGCGCTTGTTTGTGGGCAAACGTTGGTTGCCCGTGTTACGCGTCGACCGGGGGGCTTGACAACCCTATCTCGTGCGAGACGCGTCGAAGGGGGATTCGTTTGGCGAGCCTCCGCGCCCGGCCTTCGGCGGCGCCGGCTCCGCGGCGAGCGGGGAACGGATCGGGGCCGAGGGCCGGATCGCAGGCAAGCGCATGAGGAGATTCGATGACCGTCGCCGATTTTGACGCCAGCGTCGTGAAGGCCGCCGAAGCGAGTCTTTCCCGCATCGCAGCCGCGCGCGAAGCCATCGGCGCGGTGATCTTCGGCCAAGACACGGTGGTCGAGCAGACGCTCGTCACCTTGCTCGCCGGCGGTCACGGCCTGTTGATCGGCGTACCCGGCCTCGCCAAGACGAAGTTGGTGGAGACGCTCGGAATCGTCATGGGGCTCGACGCCTTGCGGGTGCAATTCACTCCCGACTTGATGCCCTCCGACATCCTCGGCGCCGAGGTCATGGAAGAAGGGCTGGACCGCGCGCGAAGCTTCCGCTTCATCAAAGGGCCGATTTTCGCGCAATTGCTGATGGCCGACGAAATCAACCGCGCCAGCCCGCGCACGCAATCGGCGCTGCTGCAGGCGATGCAGGAGCGTCATGTCACGGTCGCGGGCGCGCGCCACGATCTGCCGGTTCCTTTCCATGTGCTGGCGACGCAAAATCCGTTGGAGCAAGAAGGCGCCTATCCCCTGCCCGAGGCGCAGCTCGACCGTTTCCTTATGCAGATCGACGTCGGCTATCCCGACCGGGCCGCCGAGCGCCGCATTCTCATCGAGACGACCGGCGACAGCGAAGCGACGCCCAAGCCGGCGATGACCGCCGCCGAACTGATGGCGGCCCAGCGCCTGGTGCGACGCGCGCCGATCGGCGAGAGCGTGGTCGAGGCGATCCTTGATCTGGTGCGCGCGGCGCGTCCGGGCGAGGGCGACCCGGAACTGACCCAGGCGATCGCCTGGGGTCCGGGGCCGCGCGCCGCGCAGGCGCTGATGCTGGCGAGCCGCGCCCGCGCGCTCGTCGACGGTCGTTTCGCGCCCTCGCGCGACGACATCGTCGCGCTGGCCGAGCCCGTGCTCAAGCACCGTATGGCGCTGACCTACGCCGCACGCGCCGAGGGCGAAACGATTCCCGACCTCGTCGCGCGCCTCGTCGCCAAGATCCTGCGCTGAACCGATGGCGACAGCCGCTCCCGCATCAGGCCGGCCGATCCGTCACGAAGCCGCGGCCCTCGCGGCGCGCCTGCCGAGCCTCGTCGTCGCCGCGCGGCAAGTCGCGCACAGCTTGATGCACGGCGTGCACGGGCGACGGCGAGCGGGCCCGGGCGAAACGTTCTGGCAGTTTCGCCCCTTCGTTTCCGGCGAGCCGGCGGCGCGCGTCGACTGGCGCCGGTCGGCGCGCGAGAACCGCGCCTTCGTGCGCGAGCGCGAATGGGAAGCCTCGCACACCGTCTGGATCTGGTTCGACCGCTCGGCTTCGATGGTTTTCGCGTCGAGTCTGGCGCCATGCGCGAAGATCGATCGCGCCGCCGTCTTGGCGCTCGCCCTGGCCGATTTGGCGGTGCGCGGCGGCGAACGCGCCGGCCTCATCGGCCTCACCCGCCCGCTGGCGACGCACGGCGTCATCGAGCGCTTCGCCGAAGCGATCGCCGCGGACGAGCGTTTGCACGGCGCTCCGGCGTCCGGCCTGCCTGCGCCCGCGCCGATGACGGCGCGCTCGAAAGTGGCGCTGTTCGGCGATTTTCTCAACGAGGCGCAAGACGCCGCGCGGACGATTCGCGCGCTCGCGGCGCAAGGGATCGAGGGTCAGGTTCTCATGATCGCCGACCCGATCGAGGAGATCTTTCCCTTCGTCGGCCACACCGAATTCCTCGAGGCGGGCGGCGCCGCGCGATTGCGCGCGCCGCGCGCGCAGAATCTGCGCGAAGCCTATCTCAAGCGCCTGGCCGAGCATCGCGAGGCGATTCGCGCCGCGTGCGCCGCGCGCGGCTGGGGCTTCGCGCTGCATCGAACCGATCAGTCGGCGGCGCAGGCGCTGCTTGCGCTGCGCGCGCGCCTCGCCGGCCCCGAGCCGACGACGAAAGCCTGGAGCGCCTGACGATGTTCGGCCTGCCCCTCGCCTTCGCTGCGCCGACGGTTCTGGCCGCCCTCGCTCTGCTCGCGGCGCTCTATATCTTTCTCAAGGTCACGCCGCCGCGACCGCGCCAAGCCGTGTTCCCGCCGCTGCGTCTGCTGCTCGGCCTCGATCCCAAGGATGCGACGCCGGCCAAGACGCCGTGGCCCTTGCTGGCGCTGCGCATCGCGATCGCCGCCCTGGTCATCGTGGCGATGGCGGGGCCGATCTGGAATCTCTCTCAAACGTCCGGCGCCGGCGCCGGCCCGTTGCTGCTGCTGATCGACGACGGCTGGCCGGCGGCGCCGACGTGGGAGCGGCGCATCGCCTTCGCCCGCGACGCGCTGCGCAGCGCGACGCGCGCGGGGCGCCTCGCGGCCGTGCTGCCGATTTCCGAGGGCGGCCTCGACGTTGCGGCGCTCGACGGCCCGCGCATCGAAGAAAAACTGCGCGCGCTGGCGCCTGTTCCTTATGCGTCGGCGCGGGAGGCGACGCTGCCGGCGATCAAGCGTTTCCTCGCCGCCAATCCGCAAACTGAGATCGTCTGGATCGCCGATGGAATCGAACTCGGCGGCACCGGCGCCTTCGCGCGCGGCTTGGCGTCGGCCGCCGGCGGCCGCGCGGTTTCTGTCGTCACCGATCGCTCGACGCCGGTCGGCGTCGCCGGGGTCGACAATCTCGCCGGCGCTCTCGAAGCGCATTTGACGCGCTCCGACGCGAATGCGCGCAGAAGCGGCGTCGCGCGGGCTCTCGACGCCCAGGGCCGCTCGATCGGCGAGGCGCCGTTCGACTTCGGCGCGAAGCGGGCGGCCGAAGCGAGTTTCGATCTGCCGGTCGAGCTGCGCAATCAGGTCTCTCGGGTCGTCGTCGCCGACGAAGGATCGGCGGGCGCGGTCTGGCTCGTCGACGAACGCTCGCGGCGACGGCGGGTCGCGATTCTCTCCGGCGCCAGCGCCGACGTCGCGCAGCCGCTGTTGTCGCCGACCTATTACATCAAGCGCGCGTTGGCGCCTTTCGCCGAAATTCGCGAATGGCGCGACGCGGCGAGCGATCCGATCGTCTCGCTGCTGGCGGAAAAGCCGTCTGTGCTCGCGCTCGCCGACATGAGCGTCCCCCCCGGCCCGGCGCGCGACAAACTGGTCGACTTCGTCGAATCGGGCGGCGTGCTCGTGCGTTTCGCCGGCACGCGCCTGGCGGCGGGCGACGACGATCTGACGCCGACCGCCCTCAGGCGGGGCGGTCGCACGCTCGGCGGCGCGCTGTCGTGGGAGACGCCCAAGCACATCGCGCCCTTCGATAAGGACAGCCCGTTCCTCGGGCTCGCCGCACCGGACGAAGTGACGGTGTCGCGCCAGGTGCTCGCCGAGCCGGAACCGGGCCTTGCCGCCAAGACCTGGGCGCGCCTGGCCGACGGCACGCCGCTGGTGACGGCCGAGCGACGCGGCAAGGGCCTGATCGTGCTCTTCCACGTGACGGCGGACACGACCTGGTCGAACCTGCCGATCTCCGGACTTTTCGTCGACATGCTCAGGCGCATCGTGGCGCGCGCCGGCGCCGCGCCCGTCGACGCGGACGCCGCCGCCAAGACGGACGCGCACGCGACGCGCGCGCCTTATCGCATCCTCGACGGCTTCGGCGTTCTCGGCGCGCCGCCGGCTGACGCCGCTCCGATCGGCGAAGATTTCACCGGCGCAGGCGACGCGACGCATCCGCCGGGGTTCTATGGGGCCGCCGAAGCGCTCGAAGCGGTCAACGCGATGACGCCGGGCCAAATGCTGGCGCCGGCGGACTACGCGGGCCTCGGCGTCGCCTCGGGCGGGCTCGAGGTCGCCGCGCCTCTCGACCTGAAGCCCTGGCTGCTCTTCGCGGCGTTCATCGGCTTTCTCGTCGACGGAGCCGCCAGCCTGTGGTTCGGCCGCGCGCCGCGATTCGTCGGCCCGGCCGCGACCGCGATGCTGCTGGCGGGCGCGCTCGCCGGCGCGGCGCTCATCGGCTCCCGAGCGTTCGCGGACGAAGCGGCGCCGATGCCGAATCGCGACGCCGAGGCGGCCCGGGCGACCCATCTCGCCTACGTCGTCACCGGCGACGCGGCGGTCGACGAGGCCTCGCTGCTCGGGCTGGAAAACCTCGGGCGCGTGCTCCTCCAGCGCACCTCTGCGGAGGTCGCGGAGCCGGTCGCGCTCGATCCCGCGCGCGACGAATTGAGCTTCTATCCCTTGATCTACTGGCCGGTCGTCGCCGGGCGGCCGCAGCCTTCGGCGAGCGCGGTCGCGCGGATCGCCGCTTTCATGAAGAACGGCGGCACGGTGGTGTTCGACACGCGCGACGCCTTGACGGCGCGCCCCGGGGGCCCGTCGACGCCCGAAGCCTTGTGGCTGCGGACCCTGCTGGCCGGCGTCGACGTGCCCGAGCTCGAACCGATTCCGCGCGACCACGTCGTCACCAAGACCTTCTATCTCATCGATAATTTCATTGGCCGCACCGACAGCGGCCAGACCTGGATCGAAGCTCTGCCGCCGCCCGATCCGAACGATCGCGCGCCGCGCCCGGCGCGCGCCGGCGACAGCGTCTCGCCCATCGTCATCGCGTCCAACGACCTCGCCGCGGCCTGGGCCGCCGACGCGAGCGGCCGGCCGCTCTATCCGCTCATTCCCGGGGGAGCGCGCCAGCGCGAGCTGGCGCTCCGCGGCGGCGTCAATCTCGTGATGTACACCCTGACCGGCAGTTACAAGGCCGACCAGGTCCACGCCAAGGACCTCCTGGAAAGGCTTTCGCATTGAACGCGTGGTCGATCGCTTTCGCGCCGCTGTTGCCGGTTCCCGTTCTGGAGGGGATGGCCGGGCTCGCGCTCGCGCTGATCGCGCTGTTTCTATGGCGTCGCCCGCGCGGCGCGGCGCCGCGCGCCCTCGCGCTCGGGCTGCTGGGACTGGCGCTGCTCGATCCTTCGCTGGTGCGCGAGGACCGGCGCCCGCTCAAAGACGTCGTCGCGGTCGTCATCGACCAGTCCGCCGCCAACCAGATCGGCGAACGGCCTCGCCAGACGGCCGAAGCGCGCGCCGAATTGGAAAAGCGCCTCGCCGCGCTCGACAATGTCGAGGCCCGCTTCGTCGAGACCAGCCGAAGCGATCCCGACAATCAGGGCACGCGCCTGTTCGCGGCGCTACGGTCTGGGCTGAGCGACACGCCGCCCGAGCGCGTCGGCGCGGCGATTCTCGTCACCGACGGCGTCGCGCACGATATTCCCTCTTCGCTCGACGCGCTCGGCTTCGACGCGCCGTTGCACGTGTTGGTCACCGGCCACGAAGGCGAACGCAATCGCCGCATCGAACTCGTCGAGGCGCCGCGCTTCGGCATCGTCGGCAAGGACCAGGTCATCGTCGCTCGCGTCCTCGACACCGCCGAGGCAAGCGAGCCGGCGACGTTGACCGTGCGCCGCGACGGCGAGAACGTCGCGACGCTGTCGGCCGAGGTCGGCCGGACCGTTTCGATCAAAGTCCCGGTCGACCACGCCGGCCCCAACGTGATCGAGCTCGAAGTCGCTCCGATCAAGGACGAACTGACGACGCGCAACGGCAAGGCGGTCGTCGCCATCGAGGGCGTGCGCGACAAGTTGCGCGTGCTGCTGGTGTCGGGCGAGCCGCATCAGGGCGAGCGCATGTGGCGCAACCTCTTGAAGTCCGACGCCAATGTCGATCTCGTCCATTTCACCATTCTGCGTCCGCCGGAGAAGTCGACCGACGGGACGCCGATCGACGAGCTTTCGTTGATCGCTTTTCCCGTCGCGGACCTGTTCGGGCAAAAGATCAAGGATCTCGACCTCATCATCTTCGATCGCTATTCCAGCCAGGCGATTCTGCCGCGCTTCTATCTCGACAACATCGTCAAATATGTTCGCGAGGGCGGCGCGCTGTTGATGGCCGAAGGGCCGGCCTTCGGCACGCCGGAAGGACTCTACGACACGCCGCTCGGCGAAATTTCGCCCGCCCGCCCGACCGGCGAGGAATTCGACGAAGCGTTTCGCGCCGAAATCTCGCCCGACGGCGCCAAACATCCGGTGACGCGCGGCCTCGCCGGGGGCGAAGCCTCGCCGCCGGCATGGGGCCGCTGGTTCCGCCAGATCGGCGGCGAAGTCACCAGCGGCTCCGCAGTGATGCAGGGCGTCGGCAAAGCGCCGCTGCTCGTTCTATCGCGCGTCGACAAGGGACGCGTCGCGCTGTTGCTCAGCGACCAGATGTGGCTTTGGGCGCGCGGATACGACGGCGGCGGCCCGCATCTCGATCTGTTGCGCCGGCTCGCGCATTGGCTGATGAAGGAGCCGGAACTCGAGGAAGAGGCTCTGCGCGCGCGGGCCAAGGGACACGACCTGACGATCGAGCGTCAAAGCGTCAGGGGCGAGGTCCCCGAGGCGAGCGTGACCGGGCCGGACGGCAAGACGACGAACATCCAACTCGTGAGCTCCGCCCCCGGCCTTTCCCGCGCGAGCCTCGCGGTCGATCAGGACGGGCTCTACCGCGCGAGCGACGGCGAGCACGTCGCGCTCGCGGTCGTCGGTCCGGAAAATCCGCTCGAATTCCAGGAGGTCGTTTCGACGCTGGAGAAGCTGCGCCCGCTCGCCGAGGCGAGCGGGGGAAGCGTGCGCCGACTCGCTCGAGGGCCCGGCGATTCGATCGAAGTGCCCAGGCTCGTTGCCATGCACGAATCGCCTGTTTACGACGGCGCCGATTACATCGGCGTCAAACGCGCCGGGGCGAGCGAACTCGTCGGCGTCGCCGAGACGCCGCTGGCCGCCGGCTTCCTCGGCCTCGCTGCGCTGCTCGGCGCGCTGATCTGGGTGTGGCGCCGCGAGGGCGGCGGCGCGGGCGGAGCGAGGTAGGTCGCCGGACTCCTTCCCGATGCTTCGCGCCGCCAGCGCGCTCTATGTCGCCTCGCCGAGACCGCGCAATGGAGCGGGATAAATTTGGTTTGAACGGAAGCCCGAGGCCGCGTATCCGATTTGCCTCGGACATCACCGTCGCGATCGGACCGGCGGCGGTCGCGGAGCCCGATTCATTGCGATCCGCCTCGTCGGAACCTGAAGCGTCGAACCTTCTTTCGCGCCAGTATGCGCGGCGAAGAATTGCGATATGTCTTCGGGGGTCTTGGCGCCGCTGAAAAGGAAACCCTGCATTTCCGTGTAGCCCAATCGTTTCACCTCTTCCAGCTGTTCCCGGGTCTCCACGCCTTCGGCGACGGAAATCATGCACAGAGCGCCTGCCAGAGCCGCGACCATCCTCATGATCGTGGCGGGATCCTTTCCCTCGGACAAACCGCTGGTTAAGCGCTGCTCGATCTTGATCTTGTCGAAGGGGAAGCTCTGCAGGTGGCTCAGCGAGGCGTAGCCGGAACCGAAATCGTCCATCACCAAGTGCACGCCCAATTCCCGCAGTTGATGCAACTTGGCGAGAATGGCCGCCGAATCATACCACAGAACAGCTTCGGTAATCTCGATCTCGAGCCGGGAAGTCGACAACCCCGCGGCGGCAAGAGCGTTGACGACGACGGGGACCAGGTTGGGGCTCTTCAGCTGGAGCGGGGCGAGATTAACCGCGACTCTAACATTTTCCGGCCATTGCGCGGCTACGGCGCACGCCGTCCTCAGGACCCATTCGCCGATGGGAACGATCACGCCGAGTTCCGCGGCGGCGGGGATGAAGTCGATGGGAAGCAGCAAGCCGCGTTCGGGATGACGCCAGCGAAGGAGCGCCTCGCATGTGCTGATCTCGTTGGTCCGCAGGTTGACGATCGGCTGGTAGTAGAGTTCGAACTCGCCCCTGGCCAGCGCATTGCGGAGTTGCAGCTCCAGGGCGCGCCGGCTCTTCATCCGTTCATCCATTTGCGGTTTGAAGAAGCGGAAGGCGCCGCGCCCGTCCCCCTTGGACCCATAAAGCGCCATGTCGGCGCTTTTCATGAGGTCTTCCGCCTCCACGGCGTCGCCCGGGGCAAGCGCTATGCCGACGCTGACGTCGGCGACGAATTGATGTCCATCGAAATTAAACGGCGTCTTCATCCTCTCCAATATTCGCGCCGCCAGGGCGACCGCGTCCTCTGGTCGTCCGCTGTCGGATTGGATAACGGCGAACTCGTCGCCGCCCAGACGTGCAACCGTGTCGATTTCTCGCACGCACTCGCGCAGACGCCGCGCGAGGCCGATGAGCAATTGGTCGCCGATCGGATGCCCGAGGGTGTCGTTGACGGTCTTGAAATGGTCGATATCGAGATACAGCAGCGCCAGACCGCCGCCGCGCCTGACGCGAACCAGCGCCTGCTCCAGCCTCTGGCGAAACAGCATTCGATTGGGAAGGTCGGTGAGCGGGTCGTGGAGCGCCAAATGGGCAATTCTTTGCTCGACGCGACGCCGCTCAGTGATGTCTTCGTGTGTCGCCACCCAGCCGCCGCCTTCCAAGGGCTGGTCCTTGATCAAGAGGACGCGCCCGTCGTCAAACTCCCTGATCTTCATAGAAGGCGCGCCTGTCGCTGTTCGGGCGAAGCTATCGGCGATGTATTCGTCCACGTCGCCGAAAAAACCTCCCGTTGCCTTGCGATGCAACAGAACGTCACGGAGCGAGCAGCCTGGCCGCACGATCTCCGGCGAGGCATTGTACATTTGCAGATAACGCTGATTACAGACAACCACTCGAGCGTCAGCGTCGAACATGATTAGGCCGTCGGTCATGTTGTCGACCGCCGCCTGCAGGAGCCGATGCTGCTCACTGAGTTTTTTTTCTGAATCCTTGACCACCCGCCGCGCTTGAGCGCATTCGTGCAGTCCGCTGTCGCGCCGCCATTGACTCAGTGTTCGGAATGTTTTTTCCCGACGAAGCATTCTGGCGACCTTCGGCTGGCTCGAATGGATGGGCTTCTTTCTCGAACAACAAAGGACAGTGAATGCCCAGCGAGTGGTCTTGAATTGTCATTCAGGACAATTCAAGACCAAATTCGTTACTTTAGCGTTATTACTCAGGGGCCAGGTGTGAAAAATTAAAATCGTGTGGCGTCTGCCTGGCTCCCGACGGCTCCGAGAGCAAGTGACGCCAGCGTGAGGCCCGCCGATGCGGAGGTTCTTGACTTCGCGAGCGACCGAGGCAAATTCCCGGGCGGACCACTAAAATGACTCGGAGCGGCTTTGCATCGGGGGCGCAAATAATTGATATCGTTCATTGCCGCAATTGCGAGAAGAAAAGGCTGCAACGGCTTGCCCGGGAATTCGCCCCGATTGCGTTTCGAGGAGGGACGCTCCGTCTAATCGAAGCTCTTCACGCCCGTCGGCGGGAGAATCTTGAGCGGGATAAGTCGACGGGACGCGGCGTCGCGCGGCCGTCCAGGGCGACCTCGGTCTCATAGACGAGGAGGGCGGCGCGCCGGCGGCCTCGCGCGCGAGGTGGTTTTCGGCGCGCTCGCGCGCCGCGCGGGCGTGAGGACCGCGCGTTGCGCCGCCTCTTCGAACCCGCGCCCGGTTGGCGCGGCCTCGCTCCAGAATTGGCGCAGGCCCTGCCCTAAGGCATACACACATCTTTTCCGTTTCGCGTTTCGTTCGATTTGCGATTCACTCGGTTTGCCGGGATGAGTCGTGGGAGGATGGCGCGATGCAGGGCATGATGGACTTTGGGCGGTTCG
>JBEKAL010000009.1:0-29282 GCA_050015935.1 Roseiarcus sp. | reverse complement strand
CCTCGCCAAGGACTGGGAAAACCGCAACCACAACGCCCTCGCCTTCCTCCGCCTTGCCTCCATCCGCCTCATGCTCAGAAAACTCTGTAATCCCTCATGAAGTCTCCGGACGGACTCTAAGGGCCTTGGCAATACGTGGTGGGCGTTGAACGCCCCCATTACGCCGGCCCAGGAAAAGGCCCTGCTGTTGTGGCTCAACAGCACGCTCTCGCTGCTTCTTTTCTTTGGAAGTCGCGTCACCACCCAAGGCGCATGGATGCAAATGAAGCAGCCGGCATGGCAATCAATGCCGGTCCTGGATGTTCGATCCTTGACGGACGAACAGCTCTCCCGTCTTGTCGCAACCTACGACGAGGTTTCCGGCCTCGAGCTTTCGCCAGTCGCTCAGCTTGACGCCGACCTCGTCAGAACGAAAATTGACGCGAATTTGTCGAAAGTATTGGTGCTTCCAGATTTAAGCCCGATCCGCGCTCTCCTCGCGCGCGAGCCCGGCCTAAATGCGGCCGAAATCAATCCGCGCGCGGAGAGCGCGACGGTCGCCAGCGACGATGAAGAGGACGAAGACCAAGCCGACATGACGATATAGAACATGGATTAGCCCACGTGAGCCGCGACTTCGAGGTCATTCAGCTCGAAATTGACGAGACCGCGCTACAGCAGCTCGATAATCGCTTGCGCAACCAGCTCATGGGTTGCATGCACGCGCATAACGAGCTGACGATCCTCAATCGGATTTTCATGTTCGTGCTGAATGACACAGGAGCTGGCGAACTGCACGACTCGGCGAATTCGGTGCAGATGTGGTGCATGCTACAGATACTCGCCGGCAAGCTCTTCGAGACATGGCTGATGCTGACCAAGCGTTTCTTGGCCGCGCGACCTGAGGATTCGACTCTGGCCGGGTTGCAACCGGAACATCGGAAGAGCCTTGAGTGGTTGAAGGACTACTTCGGCTCGGATGAGAAGAATTTGAAGCCGTGCGCGATCCGCATTATACGCGACAAGACGGCCTTCCACTACGACAAGCTCAATCTCGATGAAGCCGTCAATAACCTCGCGCCCCGCGAAAATTCCGTGTATCTCGCGCAGCATCCCGCCAACAGCCTATATTATCTCGGTTCCGCGGTCGTATTTCGGGGCATCTTCGCGTTGATAGCGGACAAGGCGCGGGACACGAGTAGCTTCACGCACGGCGACCGCACAAAGGAAGGCGCTCGCATTGCAACCGAGGATGCGAAGAACGCGAACTTTCACATGCATCAGCTCCTTTACGGGCTCATAGATCAGCTTTTGGAGCGCACTGTCGGCAAGCCGCTTGCGTCGCTCAGTCAGGCCCGCATTCCTATTCGCGGCGCACCCGATCCAGAGAAAGTCGGATTGCCGCCCTTTGTCGACATGGGATGACGATCTCCGAATTCGGCGGAGACCATCAATCTTCGTTGCCTGAGCGCATCCGGCGTTGCCGGACCGGGCTCTTACGCGCCGAGCCCCTTGGATCCCCCCGTGCCGGGATGGCGGGTCTCTCTGCCCTTCGGGTATCGATCCCTCGCGCAGGGTTCGGACAGCCTGCGGCTGATCTTTGTTCGTTGAGTTCTTGGGGCCTGCGACCCCTGGCCGTCAAGGCCAAGGCGAGCGAAGCTGGGACACGGAAAATACCTAAACAATTCAATCGAGAACGGCGCTCTCTGACCGAAAGAAGGACGAGTTTAGTGCGGCGGAGAGGCAGGAAGCGCGTACTGACCGGAAGCTCATGCCCGCGGTGCGCCCGACACGAAATCGGCGCGGCTCAGTCGAGGTGGATTGCCCCGAGACGCCTTATATCTGGTGCCGAGTTTCGACCTTACACTGTCAGGTTGTGGAGTGCTAAGCTTCCCACGTAACCATTTGCTGGCTGGCGGGCTTCGATGGCGTATCCTTTGCGTCACATCTCATTGCGCGTTCCGTGGCACGACTCCACGTGGGATGGTCGTGTTTGCACGAAACCACGCCTCAACAGCAGTTGCCTCAAGCTGCGGCGGATCGCCGAGGGGAGGGACGACGCCGCGGAAGACCAGGTCAATGCGCGGTTGCTTTCCGAGCTGCCGGCAAAGCAGTGGCCTTGTTGCATCGGCGAGCGTGTTTCGTTTCTTGCCCCCTTTGAATTGACCCGCACGATCAACCATCCGTACAACCGGGGACCGGATACGGCCCACGGACATTTTGACGACACGCCACTTCGGCTGCCGCCATTCTCAGCGGCAGCAATTCCGTTCCGATGGGTGCTCCGCGAAAATATGAGCGCGTTGGGGGAAGACTATGCGCTTGACGTGCAGGAAGAACGCGAGCCAGACCTCGGAGAATTTGGCAAGACATGGGTGCAGAATCGGGACAATCAAAAGGCCCTGCTCGACTGTTTTGCGGACCATCTCAAGCCGGAAACCTCCCTCTGCTTCTTTTATGCGAAACAGGTTCCTTTCGTCGAAGACACCGGCGGGGCGCGTGTTCTCATCGGCGCGGGTCGCGTCCTGCATGTCACCCCGGCGCAGGAGTATCGCTATAAGACGAAAGCTCTCGCCGGCAAGCTTCGCTCGATGATGTGGGAGCTGATGATTCAACATTCGATCCGACCTGGATTCAAGGACGGCTTCATTTTTCCTTATCACGCCGCTTTGGAGAAAGCGGCAAAAGAGCCAAACTTTGACCCAGCCGAGATTGCAGCTCTCGTGCCGCCGGATCGCTCCGTCGAATTTTCCTACGCGTCCGAGCTTGTCACCCACGATGGCGCGATCGGCGCGCTGCTATCAAGCGCGGAGTCGCTGCGGAGGACGAAGGGTCATCTGCCCGGACCCTGGGACCAGTGCCTCACGTGGATCGATGCGCGCCTCGCCGAACTCTGGAAGGCGCGCGGGCCCTGTCCAGGACTGGGCGCTGCGCTTTCGGCCTTTGGCGTCGAGCTCGGAACTTTCGTCGCGCGAGCGATTGCCGAGAAGGCCGGAGACAACGAGGACCCGTGGCCTCTCGTGGAGAAGATGTTCTCGAATCCGGTCAAGATACTACCGAAGGACCTTGCGGCGGGGATCGGCGAGACCCTCTGCAAGAAATGGCAGCACCTGCCTGCCGAGCGCAAGGCCTTGCTGAAATTGATCAGCCGCTTCGAGATCGAACCCAAACAGGCGAAGCTAGCTTATGTTCAGGAGGTGCGCGCCGACGCGGGCATTGACTGCACCGATGCCCAGCTCTTGTCCAATCCTTATCTGCTTTTTGAAGGCACGCGCCTTGCGCCCGATCCGATCAGCGTTTGGACCGTCGATCGCGGCGTGTTCTCGGATGAAATTGTTCGCAACAAGCATCCGCTGCCGGAGCCGAGCGCTCTCGATGCGGGGACCGATGCCCGCCGTATTCGCGCGTTAACGGTCAATGTCCTTGAGGACGCCGCAGCCAGTGGAAGCACGCTCATGGCCCAAAGCCAAGTCGTGCTGAAGATTCGCGGCGCAGGCTTGCAGCCTCCCTGCGAAGTCGATGGCGATCTTCTCAATGTCGCCAAGGACATCTTTCCAGATGCCATCGCCGAAACGGCGCTTGCCGACGGCGCTCCGGCTTTGCAGTTGCAGCGGCTTGTCGATGCGGGCGAGATGATCCGCGACGCGATACAAAAACGCCTTAAGGGCAAGCGTCTAATTGTTGAAGCGAATTGGAGAGTTCTGCTCGACAAGCATCTCGCGCGAGAGGGCGCTAAGAAGGCCGACGAATTCGAAGAAAGCGCGCGACAAGAAAAGACGGCCTCTCTCAAGGAATTGGCGGAGGCCAGAATCTCGGTGCTGATCGGCCCGGCAGGTACCGGAAAAACCACGTTGCTGTCAGTGTTGTGTTCCAATCCGGAGGTGTCCGCCGGAGGCATTCTCTTGCTCGCGCCTACGGGCAAAGCGCGAGTGCGAATGGAGCAATCAACGAAGGAACATCACCTCTCAGGTCAAACGATTGCTCAGTTTCTCAGACCGCATCGCTATGACGCCGCAACAGGCCGGTACAGATTATCCGAAAAACCGGCTGAGCCGGGCGCTCGCACGGTCATCGTCGACGAAGCCTCGATGCTCACGGAGGAAATGCTCGCTGCGCTTATTCAGGCGCTCAAGAACGTGCAGCGTCTCATTTTGATTGGGGATCCCCGGCAGCTGCCGCCCATCGGGGCCGGTCGACCGTTCTTGGACATCGTCAAGCATGTCATGCCCGAAGGCATTACCGAGAAATTTCCGCGCGTCGGTCCGGGTTACGCCGAACTGACCATCCGCCGTCGACAAGGCGGTGCGGACCGCGAGGACTTGCAGTTGGCCGAATGGTTCAGCGGTTCGCCGATCGCGCCCGGCGAAGACGACGTTTTCGACAAGGTCGTGCGCGACGGCGTTGGCAAGCACGTGCGTTTCGTCGAATGGACAAGCCCCGACGATCTTAACGCCAAGCTGATCAACGTACTCGTCGGTGAACTCAAATTGAAAGGGCCAGACGACATCGCCGCGTTTGACGGCTCGCTCGGTGGCACCCTCTGGAACGACATTTCGTTTTTCAATGCGTGGGACGGCAAGGAGTACACAAGAGGAGCGGCTCAAACTGCCGAGGATTGGCAAGTCCTCTCGCCCGTGCGCACGACACCTCATGGCGTACCGGCGCTGAATCGCTTGATCCATCGCCAGTTTCGTACGCGCCAAGTTGACCTGTCCCGTGCGCGCAATCGCAAATATCCAAAACCCATGGGGACGGAGGAGATTGTATACGGAGACAAGGTCATCAATCTTACTAATACCGATCCGAGTCTGCCGTGGTTTAAGCACCGCAGGGTATTCCCGACCAAAGCAGACCCTTACATTGCCAACGGCGAGATCGGGATGGCTGTTGGTTATTTTTGGCGCAACGGAAAACCCGACTTTCGTTGGAAGCTGCAGGTCGAATTCTCTTCTCAGCCCGGATTCAAATACGATTTCACAAGCCGCGATTTCGGCGAAGAAGGAAATCCAATCCTCGAACTCGCGTACGCTTTGACGGTACACAAGTCGCAAGGAAGCGAGTTCGGCACAGTCTTCCTGGTACTGCCGAACCCCTGCCGCCTCCTTTCCCGTGAGTTGCTCTACACTGCGCTCACGCGCCAGACGGAACGCGTCATTATTCTGCACCAGGGACCGCGCGCCGAATTGCGGAAATTTTCATCCGACGATCGATCTGAAACGGCCCGGCGGCTGACCAATCTATTCGATGCACCGCAACCGGTAGAAATCGAAGGCCGCTTCTATGAAGAAAAGCTGATCCATCGGACCGCGCGCCGTGAAATGGTGCGATCGAAATCCGAGGTCATTATTGCCGACCGGCTTGCCGCCAATGGCATCGACTACGCTTACGAGCAGCCACTCACGATTGGGAACTCGACAAAGTATCCTGACTTCACCGTCGAGGACATGGAGAGCGGAAACAATTATTACTGGGAGCATTGCGGCATGCTCCATGTACCGCAGTATCGGCGGCGCTGGGAGGAGAAGATGGCATGGTATCGCGCGAACCGGATTTTGCCGAGTGATGAAGGTGGCGGTGAGCGCGGCACGCTTATCATCACTCGGGATGGTACGAACGGCAGCATCGATGCTGCCAACATCGATCGGCTCATTGCCGACATTCTGAAAAATTGAGTTTCTCTTTGTACGCGCTCGGATGCGACGGTCAGGTTATATTTGTCAACTATGCGGTTTTCGCCCGCTCTTGATAAGCTCGTAATCGCCCCTTGCCCAGCTCACTTCAGCAAGATGATACATCGCTGCGAGATTTTCATAGGGATCGCCATGCCGCTCTGCTCGCTTGGCGAGATCATAGACAATCAATGCGTTGACGGCAGCAGCGCGGGTCGCGGGATCAATCACCTCCATGTCCGGCAGAATGGAATGGGGGTGACCGTGGCGGCCGATACTCTCGACAATAGCGTCGCATCCGGGCAAGCCGCTTGCGAACAGCGCTACCGTCGTTCCGGCGACCACGTCCGCGAGCTGTACGGCAGGGTGATCCCGCGAGTCGACAAAAGCGACGGGTTCGAGAAGCTTCCAGCCCAGCGGCTCCGGGTTGTGCATCATCCGCGCACGGTGGATCGCGGGGTCGTTATCGTCGCCGGTGAATTTCGAGGCGATTGCCTGAAGCGGCTTGCTTGAATCGCATCGCACCGAAAGCAGTTTGCCTTTACGACCCCAGTGATTGAGATGACTCCACATTCCCGCTGCGGAGAGGTCGAGCACCCAACGGCCGGCATCGGGAAGCATCGTGTCCAGGCGCGCATTGTCGGCCGTGATGATGTCTCGATAGCCATATGCGAAACGCAGCACGCACTCGAAAGGATGCTCAGTTCCGTTTTCGGACAATGGTGGACGCGGGTTATTGAAGAGAAACGGCGCGTCGGTCGGATCGCGAGACCGCATGTACTTCTGAAATTGCTCGATAGCGCGCTTCGCGTCGCTCGTGGGGTCGGTCATCCATAGCCAAGTGTACATCGCGATGAATCTATGGAAATTCTTTTCATAGAGAAGTCGCGGATCGTCCTGGTAGACCGGTTCGTAGATGTACTCGAAGAACCAGCCACACAACGCCAACAGCTTGTCGTTGACGCTAACGACGTATCGACCGTCCATAGCGGTCAACAAGGCGGCGATAAGCTGTCGCCCTCGTTCCGTCGCGAGCAGCTTCGACGCCTTGAGTTCGGGCATCTGCACGGGATAATCCGCGCGTGCCTTGCGAATGGTTTCGAACGCTTCAGCATCGCCGATTGCGACGGAGCTGAAAGCAAATATGCGCTGATCCTTCTGGAGAAGGTCCGGTCCGGTGTGCCCGGCTTCGTCACACGAAATTTCCAATATCTCTGACATCTGGGGCGATAGTACCGAAGGACCGTCGAAAGCGGAATGAAAGAAAGTGTTCGGGCTCAGGCGCGTCCGGCTTCGCCGGAGCGGGCTCTCGCGCGCCGAGCCCCTTGGATCCCGTGCCGGGATGGCGGGTCTCGGCCCTGCGGGCATCGATCCCTCGCGCAAGGGTTCGGACAGCCTGCGGCTGATCTTTGTTCGTTGAGTCTTTGGGGGCCTGCGGCCCCTGGCCGTCAAGGCCAAGGCAAGCGACGGCGGGCGTATCCCCGTCCTTCCTCCCGTTGGTCGTGCAGGACGGGTGATCCCCCTCGCCCGCCGTCGGCCTGTGACGGCCCACCCCGCTCATTGCCGCGTGGCTAGTCGGGTTGCAGCAGCAGCTGCAACCCGAAAATCAAGGAGCCACGTCATGAGAACCGATGTCTATCAGCGCGTCACCGACAAAATCGTCCAGGACCTTGAGCGCGGCGTCCGCCCGTGGATGCAGCCGTGGAGCGCCGAGCATGCCGCCGGGCGCGTGGTGCGGCCGTTGCGTTTCAATGGGCAGCCCTACAAGGGCATCAATGTCCTCATGCTGTGGTCGGCGGCGATGGAGAAAGGCTTCGCCGCGCCGATATGGATGACCTTCAAGCAAGCCCTCGAGTTCAGCGCGCATGTGCGGAAGGGCGAGACCGGGAGCCTTGTCGTTTACGCCGACAAGATCACCCGCACCGAGACCGACGCCGCGACCGGCGAGGAAGCCGAGCGCGCCATTCCCTTCATGAAGGGCTACACCGTTTTCAATGTCGAGCAGATCGACGGCTTGCCCGCGCATTTCTTCGCGAAGCCCGAGCCGAAGGGCGAGAGCGTGCAGCGCATCGAACGCGCGGAGTCGTTCTTTGCCGCGACGCGCGCGCAGATCGTGCATGGCGGCGGCCGGGCCTGCTACGTGCCGCGAACCGACAACATCCATATGCCGTGCATCGATTGCTTCCGCGACGCGGAAAGCTATTACGCGACGTTGGCGCACGAGGCTACGCACTGGACGCGCCACCCCTCGCGCCTCGACCGCGAATTCGGGCGCAAGCGTTGGGGCGACGAAGGCTACGCGATGGAGGAACTCGTCGCTGAACTCGGCTCCGCGTTCCTGTCCGCCGATCTCGAATTGACGCCAGAGACCCGCGAGGATCACGCCGCCTATATCGCGTCGTGGATCGAGGTCTTGAAGAACGACAAGCGCGCGATCTTCACCGCCGCGTCTCACGCGCAGCGCGCCGCCGATTTCCTGCACAGCGCATCGACTGCGGCGAACGCCGAGGCCGCGTGACATGGCCAAGCCCGACATCCTCTATGTCGACGGTCGCGCTTTCAGCTGGCGGCGCTTGTGCGAACTGCGCCGCCGGCAACTGGAGGCGTGGGCCAAGACCGAAGCGCGGCAGCCCGCGCTGTTCGAACTCAAGACCGATTGCCGCCCGCGCGCCGAGCGGACCGCCGCCGGCCGCTACCGGCAGCCGAGCTTGTTGGACGGCAAGTGAGGCGAGACGGCAGCGCTTCTAGCCCTCGAAAAAATCGCGCGCGCACAGCGCGCGCAATCGCTTCTTGAAGCAAGAAAGCGCAATCGAATCAGCCGGTTGAGTCTCTTGCAAAAGTCTTGATTCTTTGCACCTTGGGCATTCTTGGGAGTCAGTGATCGGCTGCGAAGTAGTGTAAGATGACACGAATGAACAACCGGGACGATTTTTCTGAGAAAGTTAAGCGGGCTGTCGCCGCTCGCGCTGGCTGGCATTGCTCGTTAGCCGGATGCGCCAAGCTGACGATTGGGCCCAGCGGGGAAGCACCCGACGCGATCGCGAATATCGGCGAGGCTGCGCATATCTGCGCGGCTTCCCAAGGCGGTCGACGCTACGACGCGTCGATGACGCCTGATGAACGCGCTGGTTTCGATAACGCCATATGGCTCTGTTCCGACCATGCGAAGCTGATTGACCGTGACGACGTAACATTTACCGCCGATGCGCTCCGCGCGATGAAACGCGAACATGAAGCGGCCTGTGTGCGAGCCGTGCGCACCGGGTCAAGCGCGAATCTTGCGACGGGATTGCTTGCGGTCGGCCCTGACGTGGTCTGCACGGGCGACCTCACACACATAGACGCCGGTAGCTGGACACTGCACCTAAGGCATTTCCTGATCGGCGACATACACAGGATAATCTCCTTTATCGACGGCTTCGCCGGAGAGGCCCCCGAAAACAGGTATGTCCTCAGCAACGAACTCGGCGACGGGCGCGTGCTGATCGCGCCCCCGAGCCTAACAAAACACACCGACGGGTACAGCTTGCTTTGTCCGGTTGCGCCGGGTGTACCGCGCGTTGATGCGCAGAAGATCGGGAGCGGCTTGGCCCTGCACCCGGAAACGGATGACCTGTACGTCGACGACAGGGGCGGCATTGCCCGCGTGGCGGGTGTCGATTACCTGCCTCAGCGGGTGCGCGAGGTTCTGTCGATGCAGCGCGGGGAAAGTCCGTTCTACCCGACGTTCGGCATGCGCTCCTTCGAGTATTTCGAGGCGTATCGTGGAACGCCGTGGCTCGATCTGCTCTTTAAGCTCGATGTCGTCCGCCAGGCCTCCATTCCGTTCGAGAATGGGACCACGGGCCAGATGCATACGCCGTTGCAATGCGTGACGCGGGTCCGCAACGTCGATTTACTCGCGGACATGCCCACGAATAACCGGCTTCCTGTTCGTGTCGATTTCGACGTGCAGGGCATCGGGCCGTGGACGCGCGAGATGTCGATCTACGTGCCGACGGCGGAACAGATGGCCGAACGCGCGAAGATGCTGGCGGGAATGCCGTGGCTTGCGGATGCCTTGAGACGAAAGCCAGCCTAGCCGTCCCGCCGTTGCCCCCCGTGCGCTAGCGCCATTTCGCAGCCTGAGCGATGCGACCTTTACGACGGCGCGGAAGGCGCGGAAGCCCACAAATTCGACAGAGGCCGTTGCGCCAAGGGCGCGCAGACGGCCTTGCGAATTTGTCCGGCGACAAGCGCCGGTAAAGGGCTTCCCCGCCTTCCTCATGCGCCGTCGTTCCCGGTGCGCATCGGCTGCAATGGCGCAGCCGACCAACACGGGAGAAAACACCATGACGACAACCGACAACCGCACAAGAACCTATCGCGTCCGCTTTCAGGAAATCACCTGCTACGCGCTCGACGTAACCGCGAATTCGGAAAGCAACGCAATCGCCGTCGCCAGCGACAAGTTCTACGGCCTCAGCCTCGCCGACCGCGCCGACGCCATCATCAGCGACGGCACCCTCGACTATTTCGAGGTCGAGGAAGGAGGTGCGCTATGAGCGCCTCCCACATCACGCCGGGCCACGTCCGCGCCTTTCAGGCCGTGACCTCGCAGCTTTACGACAACATCGTGTTGTGGAGCTGCATCATCAACGGCGAGGCGGGCGTCGCCATCGTGATGGTGGATCACGCAAGCGAGAACAAGATCGCCGTCATGCCGCTGTTCGTCGCCATCACGCCGGGCATGAAGATCGTCTTCGAGGACGAGCGTGAAGGCTCAGACGGCGGCGGGCCGAAGCGTGAATTCCGCGACGCGCGGGAGATCACCCAGCCGACTTACGGCCTCGCATGACGCATCGAGACGCCGCGCCGGGTTCGCCCCGGCGCGGCTTTCCTCGCGCCGTTCGTGGGTTCAGACGTAGCCGTATCTGAACTGGAGCGGATAGTCGCGACGTCGCTGCGGATTGCGCGACATGGGCTTCATATATCCCGCGATGTCTTCGAGGAACGTGCGTTCGATCGCGAACACATCCTCGCGGGCCTCTTGAATGAGTTCCCGCACGCGCGCGGCGTCGGCCGCCATCTCGGCGGGCGCGGCGTCGGCGGCGGGGCGACATCTCTCCTCGGCCTCAATGAGCTTGTTGCGCGCCTCGCCCAATCGAGCCATGAGATGCATCAGGGCTGCTCTCTCGCCGCTATCCATAGGTCCGCACCTTCTCAGCTGGAGTGCGCGTCATCGCCGGGCCTGAGAGTGTTGACGACTGGCGTTTACAATTCGTTAAGTGTGCCGCGCCCGTTCGCTGTTTTTGCGCTCGTATGCGCACCCGCCGCGCGACATGAGACGAGGATTCAGTGGCGCGCGGCTTCGAGCGCATCGAGGCGGGCGCGCAGATTGTCGTTTTCGGCCTTCAGTTCCTGAATGGCCTTGACCAGCTTCCACGGGTTCGGCGAGTCCACCGTATAGAAACCGTTCGCTCCCATATGCACCATGTCAGGGTGCGTCAGCTGCATCTCTTGCGCGATGACGCCGGTTTGCCGCTCACCGGTCGCCTTCATGGTGAAGTCGCGGACGCGCATGTCGTCAAGCCATGGCAGCCCAGCGCCGGCATCCCCGATGTCTTTCTTGAGCCGCATATCCGACGAGCACGACCACGTCGGCGACGATGAGGCCGGCGTCAGCGTACACAAGTCGGACGAATTCTGGAACCCCGCGACGGCTCCCGACGCAGAGGCCGAGCCGACATGAAGAAGGTAGGACGGCCCCGTCGTCCCGATCCCGACATAGCCGCCGCTGAGAAGAGTCATCACGTTGGTATCTGGCGTGCTCGTAGCACCGTTTCCTAAATTTATATCTAGTCTTGTATAAGCATTTAAAGCCGCAGTACTTGTGCCAAGCAGAAAATCAGCTGAAGCATTGTATTTTGTACCACTCGTACCACTTCTAGCCATACGCAATATTGATTCAGTACCAACCGTGGTCGCAGTCATGGCCGTTGGTGAATAAAGATTTGTGATGGAACTTGCGCGTGAAGCAGAATTCGTTCCAACGCCCTGTCCGGTTCCTAAATCAACATTACCGTTCACGGTCAAGGAAGCCCCCGGCGACGTCGTGCCGATGCCGACGTTGCCGCCGGAGGGATTGAGCGATAATGGCAAGGAGCTACTGGATACATTATGTGCCTGTATCCACTCATCATAAGGCGTGTTTGTATCCAGCCCAAAGGTGAACAAGCTGTTAGATGCAACGAAGGATGCGTTTCCAAGGTTACTCGCCGACAGGCTTGGCGAGAATGTGCTGGCTGAAGCCCCTCCTACTTGCAATAACGCGCCCGGCCCCGTCGTTCCTATCCCGACGGCGCCCCCGACAATCAGCTCGTTGGCCGCGCCGGAGGCGGTTCCGGCGAAGGTCCCGACGGCGAGAGAGCCGTTGACGTCGAGGATATTTTTCGGCGCCGACGTCGCGATGCCGACATTGCCGGCGGTTGAAATATACATTGCCGGATTGCCGCCGCTGTTCACGTTGAACAACATATTGTTGCCCTGCGTCCTGATGATCAAATCTCCCGCCACGGCGCCGTTTGAAAGGCCATTTACCCCTTGCGCGGTACCGTAATAATTGTTGACGCCCGTTCCCCCCGTTGCCAGCACCGCATATTGGCTGGCGCTACCGCTTAATAATGTAAGTTGAGTCGTAGCCGCGTTTCCGTATACCTCTAAATTGCCGCTCACCGAAGATGTCCCGATGCCGACGTTTCCGTTATTATTGATTCTCATCCTCTCCGCGAGGCTGCCGTTAAAAGTCGAGAAGGCCAATTCTATATCATTGGTGGCCGCGTATACCGAGCCTACTCGTGCAACCGGTATGTCGGTCACGGCGAAATCAATGTTGCCGTTATTCCCCACGGTGTTTGGCGCATTCAGGCGCAGAAGGCTTTGACTCCCTGCCGATCCGGTATAGGTCTCCAACGGCACTTGGGGATTCGTCGTCCCGATGCCAACACTTCCCGTAAAATAGCTGGGGCTGCCAGAGATGTCGTGAAGCTGCGCCAGCGCAAGCTGAGGCCACGAAAAAACAAGGACGGTTACAACGGTCGAGAGATGAAACAGCTCGGAACATATTTTTATGTAATCTCTAAGCGCCATGATCCCTCGGCTCGATTCTCGCCATGCCGAGACTCGAGTGATTCAATACTGGCAGAAACATCGTTTTATTCAATGCTTTTTTGCGGCGTGGCCCCTTGGGCGAGGGAGCGCGCCGCAGGCCCATCGACCGACAGCCGGAGCAAGGCGCGCGCGCCGAGAGGTCCTGCGGCGGCCCATGCGTCGCCGGGCGTGACCCTTGCCGTTCTTGCCTTCCGGCGGAACTCATGCCGCGCAGGGTTCGCGTGGTCGCCTTCGCAAGAGTCCTTGGCCTTCGTGAAGTTGGCGATTGGCCGTGAACCTATCGCAGGGGCCGCCGCAGGACCTCGATAACGCGCGCCCTACGACGCACTCCGGCGCTTCGGGGTTTCGGCCCTGTGGGCCTTCAGTCTTCGACCGCAAACCGGGTGTCCCCGGACTTCCTTCCCCCGGATCAAGAGTCCGGGGTCCGTGCAGTCCGGGTGATCCCCCTCCCGGTTCGCGCCCCTCCGCCGCCGAAGCCTCGCGTCGTCAACGGTCGCTATCGAGGCCCCAATCCGGCGGCCTCACAACGCGAAAGGAACCCGTCATGATCATCGGCAACTTCACCTACAACAAGGCCAAGGACACCTACGCAGGCGAAATCAAGACGCTCACCCTGCTGCGCGGCAAGGTCGCGTTCCGCCCGGCGGAAAGCAAGAACGGCAAGGGTCCCGCCTACCGCGTCGTCATCGAGGGCACACCCGGCGCGGTCGAACTCGGAGCCGCCTGGCGGCGCACCAGCGAGGCCGGACGCGAATTCCTCTCCGTTAGCCTCGACGATCCGGCTTTGGGTCGTCCGCTCAACGCGGCCTTGATGCCGTCCGAGGACGGCACCGGCGCGATCCTGATCTGGTCGCGCCCCGCCGCCAAGCGCGAAGCGCAGGCGAGCTGACATCGCCCCGGCACCGGCCTTCGGGCCGGTGCCGCTTTGTCGCGGTCGGCTTCGGCCTCTCTTCGCTACGAGACTTTGCCGAGCGTTCCGCGCCTTCGTCACGACGAAGCCGCTATGCTGCCGACATGCATACGCATGTCCGGCTCGCTCGCCCACAGCGACGCGCGCAGGCCGCGCGCCAGGTCGCGCGGCCTGCGGCGCTGCCGCGAACCGTCGCGAGATCGTACGCGCCCGTTCGCTACCAAGATCGTTCGTCGGCACCGGCGCTGCCCGATGCGTCCTGGGCGGGATTCCAGCCGGACCCTTATGTCGATTATGGCCGCTTCCTCACGGCCGAGGGCGGCGTCCTCATCGTCTACAAGGACCTTGATTTGCGCCTGCGCCACACTCTGTGGCGCGTGTTCGCGTGGACGACATCGACCGGGATCGAAGGCTGGTATTTGCTCTACAATTCACCGCTTCACGCGATATGGCTCAACGTCGCCTGCCTGATCGCCATGGCCGTCATCAACCGGCTTATCGTCAAAAAGCCGGTCGAGATTTATCGCAGGGTCGAGGTCAGGCCCGACTGCCTGATCATCGAGGGCAATGATGTTTTCTGGCGACGATACATGGAAGGCGGCTGGCCCGCTTTCCGCCCAGACGCGGAAGGCAACCAGGTCCTGTGCGGCATTTACGGCACGCGCTTCGTCGAATATCTCACCGTGCGCCGGTTCGAGGAACTTGACCGAATGATCGAGGTGTTCGCGTCCCATTTGCAGGACGCGATGCAACAGCTTTGGACCAGGCTGCAGTAAATTAACCAAGATGTGGCGCGTGTGGTTGCGCTGCCTCTCGGCGTGCCAGAGCGCTCCGGCATCAAAGTGCGATAATAAATATATTGCGCAAGTAATAACGCGCTGCCATTCTCGTAGCATGAAGTTTTCGACACCAACAGATATTTCGAAATTCGACCCTGAACAGCAAGACGCCTTGCTTGCTGAAATTCAGGCCGAGGCGTTGCGCATATTGCGGGGCGAGGGAATGCCGGATTTTTGGCGTGGAGAAGTGAAGCCGTTGCCGGAATCCGCCAGCGAAGGAGAAAAGATCATCTGGCAGCGCCAAAAGGGCGCGGCGATCGATGCACGACCAGCGCGCGACGCGAGTTTTGCCTCTGGAGCAACAATGTTTGCGAGCGCCGCGCAGGCGCGGGAAAGCCTTAGAAACATAATCGAGACGCGGCGCGCCTCCGCTCATCGCCGCACCCCAGGTGTTGGCTAACGGATTCCGCGCTCGCTCGACGGGAGCAACGGCCTCTTTCGCGCCCGGCTTCAAAAACGGGAAACCGTCCATATCAGTCGCCAACAGGAAAAATCCAGCCTTTAGCAAGATCGCCGAAGCGTTATCCGAAGGTGGCCGCGGGGAAACTCCCTAAAGTGACCTATTTCAATAAGATCGTTCAATTCGAGGCTTTGACTAGTCGCGCCAAATGCGAACGGATCGCGGTGACGTCGTCGTGTTCCAGGCGTATCGCCGCCGCGGGCGGCTCGCCTTCGAACATCAGCAATTGGCTGAAACGCCGGCGCGAGAACGCCGTGCGCAGCTCGAACGGTGCGACGAGGCGTTCGAGGCGGCGCGCGATGTAGTCGAGCGTCGATTGGTCGCCGTTCGCGAAGCACTGGATCAGACCCGCGTTGCCGAGGAACGTTTCCCATCCGCTGTGATAGTTGCGCTGGAGCTGCGTCGTGTCCTGAAGGACGGCCCACAGCTTGACGCCGAACCCCGGAAAATACGCCGCCGCGCGCTCCATGATTTCCATGTGACCGAGCGTCGCGAACTCCTCCATCATGAACAGGATCGGCGGCCGGTCCCTCGGATACGTGCCCATTTGCTCAAGCACGGTGCAGGCCATCTGCACGATGAGGCGCAGCCAGCGGTAATGACTTTGCATCCGCCCCACCGGCAGGCAGAGATAAATCGTCGTCGGCCGGTCGGCGCGCAGCGACGCGAGCCGGAAGTCGGAGCGGCGCGAGATTTCCCGCAAGGGCAGGCTGTCGAGAAAGTCGGTCTGCGCCGCCGCCGTCGAGAAGATGCTGCCGCGCTCCGTCAGCGGCGTCGCGATGAAGCGATTGCCCACGGCGGCGAGGATGCCGCCGAACCGGGTCCCGGCGTTGCTCATGGCGCTCAGCAGTGCTTGCACGGCAACGCGGTTCTCATTGAAGAACTGCTCGTCGGGCTGGCCGCCTTCCGGCGGGCTCGCCCGCAATCGCACCGCGCGCATGAGCGGCGGATAGGTCAGGGACAGCAATTCGCGCACGGTGACGAGATTGCGTTCGCTTGCGGGCAGCGTCAGCGTCAACAGGATGATTCCGAGCAGCAGCGTCCGCGCGCTGTCGTTCCAATGCTTCGCGCGCGCATCGCCCTCATCGACGATCAGCGCGTGCGTGATCGCGGCGACATCGTCGACGACGGTCCAGCTTTTGGGGTCAAGCTCCGCGAGCGCGTTGAAACACGCGCTACGCTCGCCCGACAGGCCGAAGGGATCGAGCACATGCACATCGTGGCCGAGGGCGCGGCGCAAGCGCGCCGTGCGCGCCAGCTCGCATTTCGGGTCCAGAACTAGCATTGACCCCGGATAGAGATAGAGATTTGGTTCGAGGACGGTCGTGGTCTTGCCGGCGCGCGCGCCCGCCATGGTGATCTGCGGCCGGTCGTCGAGATGGCCGAGAAATCGCCCCGCGAATTTGCCGAGGATGATCTGCCCCGGCACGAAGGCGTAGCGCGCGAGTTCGTGCGGTGCCATCCAGTAATTGAGCGGCGGCCGGTCCGGCACGAAGCGCGGCAGCAGCAGGCCGCGCGGAAGCACCCGCTCGTAAAGCTCGCGGTCGCGTCCGTCGAGCGCGGGCAGGCCGAGATGCGGTTGCGGGCGCGACAGCGCGAATGGCGACGCCCATTTCTCGCGTTCCGTCGGCCACAACCAACTCATTCGCTCGCCTTCTGTCCGCCGCCTTGTTGGTTCTTGCCAGCATAGCGAAGCGCATGATCCGCGTGCATGCGACTGTCAGGTAAAGTTTGGTAATCGCACTGTTGGGCGATACGAAGCGCGGCTATTGAAAGCGCTGCGCACGGAAGTTGTATTAAGTCGTAACGAATGGCGTTGTAATGTGATGCGTTGGAAAAATTGTCTCAATCTCAGATGTTGTGAAAACGCGTAGTAAAGTCTGCGAATTACAAGTCGTTACAATGGGAGGGAAAACGGGAAAAGAATAAATTGGCCGAAGAGGGTAGCGAGATGTCCCTTTGCCTAGGGCAAAGGGTCTCGTTGGGGGCCGGTGGAGATGGCCCCCAAACCCCAGGACGCATGCGCTCTGCAAGGGAAACGCGACCATGGGCCGGCCAACGAAATCGGAACCGCGCTGCAAGCAGCTCAACCTCAGCCTCACTGCGAGCGAGCTTGAAAGCATCCGCCGCCGTGCCGCGGCGCTCGGCATGCGCCCAGTGCATTTCGGGCGCGCCGTCCTTCTCGACGAAAATCACGCTGTCGCTCTGAAGCGCCAACCTGACGGCAATTTCGGGCGGCTCGTTTATGCACAGCTCGTCCGTCTCGGAAATAACCTCAACCAGATGGTGCGGCACCTGCACCGCACCGGCGATCCCGTGCCCTACGACCTCGATCCGCTGCTCAGGGACATTCGCCAGGTTCTCGAACGCGGGTGCCACGATGATCGTTAAAATCCTGTCGGGCGGCAAATCCTTCACCGGCCTCGCCACCTATCTCACCCACGATCCCGAAGCCGAGACCGACGAACGCGTCGCCTGGACCCGTACGCTCAATCTCGCGCACGACCATGTCCCTTCCGCCGTCGATGAGATGCTGTGGACTGCGCGCAACGCCGAACTTCTCAAGCAGGAATCAGGCGTCCGCGCCGGAGGCCGCGCGACGGAAAATTCGGTCAAGCATTTAAGTCTCAATTGGTCGCCCGACGATGATCCTACGCGCGAGCACATGATCGAAGCGACCGGGGATTTTCTGCGCCATATGAAATGGGAGGAGCATCAGGCGATTCTCGTCGCGCACGACGACAAGGCGCATGCGCACGTTCACGTCATGCTCAACGTCGTGCATCCGGAAACCGGATTGCGCCTCGACGACAATTTCGAGCGCCGCCGCGCGCAGGCATGGGCGCTCGAATACGAGCGCGAACATGGCCGCATTTATTGCGAGCAGCGGCTCTTGAACCCCGACGAGCGCGAGGATGCGCCGCCGCGCAACGCTTGGCTCGCCTTCCGCGAAAATGAAAAAGAATTTGAGCGCGCGGAAAAATTCCTGCGCGCCAACGAGCCGATTTTGATCGGCGAGCCGAATAATCCGGAAAATGCCGCCGCCGAGGAATGGAAAATTCTCAAGGAAATGCAGCGGCATGAGCGCATGGAATTTTTCGCCGAAGGAAAATCGGCATTTTCCGAATTGCGATTATCGATTTATCGCGAAGTGCGCGAGGAATTTCGCGACCGCTGGGCCGAATTTCATGCCGCCCGGCGAGACGGCGGCGATGCTGACACGCTCGCGTCCCTCAAGGCGGAACTCGTCGCCGATCAGAAAGCCGTTCTCGAAGCGCGGCGCGACGAGGCGTGCGCGGCGCTGCGCGAAACCCGCAACGGGCTTTATCGCGAGCTTCTCGACGATCAGCGCGACGTCCGCCTCGGCCTGCGCGCGCGCCAGGAGGCCGGATTAGACAACACGCTCTTCCTCCAGCAGGTCGAGGAGAGGAACGCCGAAAAGGACACGACGCGCGCCTTCCATGACGCGGCCGACGTGGCGACCGCGCCTCACGACGCCGAGCGAAGCGTCGCCGCCGCGTTCGCCGGCTCGCCCAGGCACGAGCGTTCCGGCATGAAGTCCGGCGCGGATATTGGCTCCGGCATCGGCACCGGGCTCGGCTTTGGCTTCATCTCTTTTCTCGAAAGCCTCGCCGACGGATTTGTCGGCGCGAAACCCGATCCGCAGCCGCGGCAAATGGAGCCGGAGCCGCCGCATCCGAACCCGTTCGAGGCCGTCATCGACGACGCGCGCAAGCGACAGCAGCGCGAACAGGAAGACGCCGACAGCGAATGGCGCAAACGGCAAGGGTATCTCAATGGGGAGTGATCGCGGGACCGGGCCAGCCACGTCCGCGTCCCCTGATTATCCGGCAAGCAAAAGCAATCATGAGACCGAAAGGGAACCTGACGCGCCGCCCAGACTGAAATTCAGCGCGGGCGCGGCGATCGAGATCACGCGCCGGCGCGCATCCTCGCCCGAATTCGACGCTCGCGAAGAAGGCGAGGCCGAGGAAATCGCGATCGACATGGAGTATCGGCAGAGGCTCGCGGGCCTGCGCCATCTGCCCCGGCGCGAGAAACCGCACGCGCTCAGGGCCGCGCGCGAGTGGCGTCGGGCGGCCCTGAAAGCGCTGCGCGAGAAACGCGCCGCGGAGCGCTACGCCCGCCGCCTCCGCCGCCAGTCGCAGACGCCCGCGCCTTGCTAAAGGAGGTTCAATTGCCGCTTCGGACCCGCAGCGTTGTGCGCCAGATCCTCTACCTCTCGCTGGCCATGGTCGGCCTGCTCGCCGTCCTCTCTCTTCTCGTCCGCTGGCAGCTTTAGTCCCTTCAGTTGACCACAGGGGACTTTCGCGGACGACCGCGCCGACGCTTCGGCGGTGGCGGAGGATCGTCGGGCCCCCCGAATGGAGCGGGCACAAACATTGGATCAAGCCCGACCGAATTGTCATTGACAGGCGCGTGCCCCGGCGCAACTTCAGCCTCGGCAGTGTTTCGTTGTTTCGATCCCCCATTCAGTTCCGCCGTCATGCCATCGACGATGCGCACGTCGCTCATATAGGCTTCCGACGCAAGGACCGCTGCAAGAGTCGTGGGCACATAACTCAAGGTCTTCGCCAAAACGGCGGCGAGTTCAAATCCGGCCGACGTCACCTCGATCAGCAGAATGAACCAGGCGATTTTGGAGTCCTGCTGCGCCAGATGTTCCAGCGCCGTGATCTGGGCCAGAAAGCCGTTGTCGAGGCCGACGTAATCTGGTGCGTTTTCGACGGCATTGCGGATTGCGTCGTCGCGTCCCTTCGTTAAATCTGCGAGCTGCTCCTTCAAATCCGACAGCTTGGCGCTCTCGGCAGTGAGCGCGCTCTCAAATCCGGGAAGCTGGTTGTCTGACCTTTCCTTCGTCGCGTCATTCGCGGACGCGAGCTGTTTGCGCAACGCGTCAAGCCGAGCGCGCGCGGCATCCAGGGCACTCGCGACTTCCTGCGCGTGACGCTTTGCGTTCGCGACCTCTTCTTGCGCCGCCTTGTGCCTGGGTCCATCGCCGGCGATGCCGGAATTGCCGGGCCCCTTGATCCCGCCAAGCTCATGCGACGCGAATGACTCCGCGGCCTGGACCTCGTCATCGGCCTTGGCCTTTTCCGCGAGCAGTTGCTTCAGCTCATCTTGCGATTGCTGAATCTGCGGATCGCCTGAGCCAGGGTCGATCACGTTCTTGCGGACGACGGAAACTTGCTTCGCCAACGCAGCGACCTGCTCGTTTTCCGTTGCGACAGATTCCGTAGCGCGTTTGATCTCGGCGTCGACCAGGCTGCTTGCGTCGGCGAGGACGTGAGAATTCCTTTCCAAGTACAATTGCTTTTCCTGCGCGACGATGTCGGCGCGGAAGATGAGGGCAGAGAACGCGACTCCTGTGATTGCCGCCAGAGACATCGACAAGGCCAGCCGGATCGCGAGCGACAGGGCGCCTCTCGCTTGAGTGGCCCGGCCCCCCGAGATGTCCAGACCTCCCCTCCGTATCTGACTCTCGCCCGCGATAAACCAGCCGCTCCGCATGAAGAGGACGCTGTCAATCGCAACGACAAACATCGCCAGCGCCAAGGCCACCGCCACGGTTTCGATGCGTAACTGTCCTGGAGTGAAGACGACGCTCCCCACCATCGAGAAAATCGCGGTCTGATATCCGCCGGCCGCGACCATGAGGGCCGCCAACATGAGCGCGTAGCCGCTGTCCTGCTTGGGACATCGCCGCAACGTCTCTTCAGGGGCACCCACGAGTTTCAACAGAAGTCCTGCGAACGGACCGGCCTTTGGGGCAAGCTGAACGCTCGACATGTCCATGGCAGCGCTCCTCTGCTCATGCGTCCTGATCGGGAAAGAAATCTTCGAACGACGGCGGCGCGTTCGATCGCCTGTTGACGATGGCGAGCGCCGCGCGCATCGAGGCGACGCGGATAATTCGGGCTGTCTTCGCCTTTGGATCGGCGGGCGCGTTCTCGCCGAAGCATCGATCCCACAGCGCGGCTTCCTCGGCCGCCGCGCGAGCGAAAGCAGCTTCAACCTGTTCCCGCACCAGCCGCGGAATTGCCGGAGCATTGGGGCAAGTGACTGGACAAGCCGCGTCGTCGCCTTTCGGCCGCGACTTCGTCCGGCAAGGTGTTTCGGACATGGGAATTCCTCCCGTCGTCACGAGGGACACGAGTTGCTACGCCCCGTCGCGAAACGCTTTAGCGACGGCTCAAATGTCAAAGACGGCCTTAGGCCAGCTCACCGCGAGCCTGGTGAGAACGTACGGGCTCACCACGCAGAGGGTACTACCTCAAAGGTTAATTATCCATTGCGTTAAATGGACTACGCCCGCTCGCAACGCTATCCGGCGGCAAGGAAACGCTTCGCCATCTTCATCGTTGCCGAGTGCAGATGACGAGCGACGAGCGCACGGAGCTGGTCCTCCGGCTTGACCAACCTGCGAATGAGGGCATCTCCCTCGGTTGGAACGTCAAGCCATTCCGGCAGCCCCAGCCGCTTTGCGGCCTTGGCAAAAGCCTCATAGAGATTTCTATCCGCCTTGAGATGTGCCTGGAGCAAACCGAATCCCGCCCATTCCTTGTAATTGTCGCGCACCCACTCGAAGGGGTTGCGCTTGTCGTCGCCGCGCTTGCCCCAAGGCCGATCTTTCGCTCTCTGCTTGATCGCCGCGAGTTGCTCAGGCGACAGTCTGGGTAATGGCGGCTTGGAAAAATCAGCCCTCCGGGCCGCAAATTCTTTCTTCGCAAGAATGATAGCCTGAAAAATATCCTCATGCTCAGGCAGCGCCATGCCCGCGATTAGAGCACGTTCATCAGGAGACGCCCGCCTGACGATCACTTTGGCAGCTTCTACAACTCCAACTGCACCAACGGCCAGCTCAAACATCCCACCCGGCTTCGCGTCGTCCGTGTTTTTCCTTGTTGGCCTCATAATCCCGCCCTCCGGGGGCGGGGGCGTTGATGTTACATCGTTTAGCCATGAATTTAAATCCATTTCTACCTGTTGCCGCGAGGAGGCTTCGCTCACAGGCAATTCCTCTTTCCATGAAAGAGCAGGTTGCGGAGCCGGGAAATACTCCTCGACATAGGCTCTTGCCTCATCATCCCGGCCTAGCTCGCGGAGCCACTTAATCTGATTGCGGATCGCCTCGTAGTATTCTTCCGGCCTTGGATCGTTGTTCTTATAGCGGCTAACAATTTTGTTGCCGACGGAGAGCGCTTTCTCACGATTGCCTAGCTCATGAAGCCAAACGCTTTGATTCGATAGCGCTTTTATGACCAGCTTTTGCAGATCGGGGACGCTGTCTCCCCGAAACCGACGAGCAATTTCATCGCACGTTGAAACCGCCTCGTCGCAACGGCCGAGTTCATAGAGCCAAGCACTCTTATTAGCCAGAGATCTTGCGGCATATTCCCGACTGGCGGGGTCGCGGTCTTGTCCGAAACGATCGGCGATCTCATCGCAAAGGCCAAGCGCACCGGCAGTGTCTCCTTCATAGAACCACCGGACTGCGTTATACGCGAGCACGAACGCAGTGTGCTCGCGACGGGCCCGCACGGATGGCAAGCCGAGCCATTCGGGCACCTCTTTTTGTTCGATTGGCACCGGTCGCTTTGCCAAAGCCTTATCCTAGCTTCCCATCGAGCAGCTGCGCCACTTATAGCATAGCCGCACAGCGCCCTGAGTTGCACGGCATTTTGGCCCCTCGGCAATTCCGCGTCACGAATTGCCCGGAGTCCTCGCCTGCTCGCGCGATCGCACCTGACTTTCCTGCCCGGCGATCCAGCGCATGAGAACCGAGCGCCGCGCGCAGAGCACTGCGCCGAGCCGGAAGACCGGCAAATGCGAGGTTTCGGCCAGATAGTAGATTTTGCGTCGCCCGCCACGCGGGCCGAAAATGAATTCGGCGATCTCATCCGCGCCGCGCAGCAAGTCGCCGGCGAGTTCGTGTGACTTTTCGATTGGTGCCGTATGCGGTTCCATGAGCGTTCTCCCAAGCTGCTGTTGTGACAGCCCTGCGCTGTTGCGCGAGGGCGTTCCCGCGGCGGCAGATGGGAGTGCTTGCCTTGAACCCGGCTTGAGGCTGGCCCGATGGGCGAGGTCCTCAATTAATGAGTAGCGTGCAATCCATTGTGCATTTTCCGTTCGGACAAACCGAGGGAATGTTCTTATTTTGTTCCAATCAGATATTCGAGTCAATTGGCAAGTTCAGCGGTGCTAACCGTTCCCAATTTTTCCAGTCTTTTCCGTGGGTTTGCAGTTGTCGTTGGCGTGCCGCCCCTCTTGCTCTTCGACCCATTTCAGCAGCACCGACTTTCGCGCGCAGATCATCGAACCGAGCTTGAAAACGGGCAGGTTCGAGGTCGCGACGAGATGGTAGACCTTGCGCCGCATCGCCTCGGCCCCGAAGAGGAACTGTGCGATCTCGTCGGCCCCGCGCAGCATGTCCTTCGCGAATTCCGGGTCGGGTTCCGTCATCTCAACTCTCCTCCGCCAAGAGGTTCGCAATCGCGAGGATCGTGCGTTCCGTGATCCGCCGCGATTGTTCGAGATCGCCTTGGGCTTCTCCGATGAGGGTGCCCTTCTTGCGGCCGAGCGCATTTTGTGCGGCACGCTCGTTAGCCGTACGCGCCGATGTGTATTCAGCGTTTGCGGTCTTGCCGTTCGGCATCTCCGAGAGCCGGATTCTTCCATAAGTTGCGCGCGTGAAAGCGTAGACTTCGATATGAGGCTGCCAGCGGTTTCGACTTCCCGCCGCCAGCGCCGCGAGATCCCCTTCCGAGGCCGAGGCAATCAGCGCCGCCAGCCCGTCGACGAAGCTGTGGCGGGGCGAAAGGCGGGCGAGGTCGTTGACCTCTACGCCGCTGAACAGCCCTTCGCTAGATCGGCGGCGATCGACATGCGTTTCGGCGTAGCGACACACCGCCTCGGCCGAGGCGTTGGCTTGAGGGCTACCGATGATTGCCGTCAGCAGGCGCGCAGCGTCGAGTGCCGTCATTCGGGCTGCGTTAAGGCCGCGTCCGCCTTTGGTGCGCAGGCCGGCCTTCACGAGACGACGGTCGATATCGACGACGGTGGGCAAGGGCAGCCCTGTCGCCTTGCTTAACGCTTCCACGAGCTCAGCCGGCCCGGCCATCTTTGGTTCTTGCCCCAATCGGATAAATTCCGATTGAAGTCATACTCCCCATTCGGATAGAATCCAATAGGGACACACCGGAAGGATTGGGAACGATTGGTAATAGCGCGCTGTCCGCCGATTTTCCTGGTGATTCCCCACACCGCCGCGTGGTAGTCTCTCTCGCGAGGACGCAATCATGTCGATCCGCAAACGTACCTGGAAAACTGCGCACGGCGCGCTGATCACGCGCTGGCAGGTTGATGTCGTGGGGGCAAACGGCGAGCGTGAACGGCGTCAGTTCGCAAGTCGCAAGGAAGCCGATGCGTTTCGGATTGCCACCGAAAGCCAGATGCGGAACGGTACTTATCGCGGCGGTGCGGCGAAATACACCGTCAAGGACGCCGCCGACGAATTCCTGAGTTACTGCGAGGGCCGCCGTCAGCGTGGCGAGCGCATGACGCGGCACAATTACAAGACGATGGAAGGGCACGTTCGGAACTACATCTGTCATGATCCGTTGCGTCATGAAGGCAAGCCGCGCCCCTCTCGGCTTAAGGAATTCGACGGCGGAATCGGCGGTATCAAGCTCTCCGGTCTGACCGCTCGCGGCGTCGGCGACTTCCGCGACCGGTTGCGCGATGCCGGGGTCTCGGTCGTAACGGCACGCAAAATTCTTGGAACCTTACAGTTGCTCCTTCAGCACGCCATCGACCGCGACATGATCGCCGTCAACGTCGCGCGCAGCGTCAAAGTCATCGGCCGTCGCGACGAGGGCGCGCGCAAGATCGTGCCGCCGACGAAAGAAGCCATGCGCGCCCTGCTCGCGGTCGCGGATCAGGATTTTCGCGTCACGCTCGCTTTCGCAAGCTCGACCGGCGTGCGCGCCGGCGAGCTGCACGCGCTGCGCTGGCGGCATATCGACTTCGCCAAGGGCGAGGTCACCGTCGAAACGCGCGTCGACGCCTACGGCGAGGAAGACGTCACCAAGACCGCCGCCGGGATGCGGACGATCCCGCTCGCCCAGCCGCTCGTCGTCATGCTCAAGGAATGGAAGCTACGCACCAAGCGCAAGAAGCCCGATGACCTCGTCTTTCCGAGCAGGCGCGGCTGGTACGCGGATCATGGCCACATGGTCAAACGCTGGTTCCTGCCGCTGTTCGACACGCTCGCCGAACGCCACGGCCAGGACCCCGCCAACAATCCCGAACCGCCCGCGCGCTTCAATTGGCACGCGTTGCGGCATTTTGCGGTCTCATGCTGGATCGACGCGGGCCTGAGCCCCAAGACCGTCCAGACCTTCGCCGGCCACAGCAGCCTTCAGGTGACGATGGACCGCTACGGGCACCTGTTCAAATCGGACGACCACAAGAAGGCGATGGACGCCATCGCCGCCGACATGTTCGGTTAGAGCATCCAGCCCGGAACAAGGATGGCGTCTTCTTCTGATTGCGGAATCGTCTTCCCGACTCGCCTGTCTCGTGCTACGTTCCTGCTTTGTTCTAAGGAGCTTCATGGCAAATACGACCTCGATTGAGTGGACCGACGCAACGTGGAATCCGGTTACGGGTTGCACAAAGATAAGTGCTGGCTGCGACAATTGTTATGCGGAACGCTTTTCTGAAAGGTTCCGAGGTGTCTCAGGTCATCCGTTTGAGAATGGATTCGATCTCACCCTTCGGCCCGAGAGGCTGGAGCAACCACTTCGCTGGCGTGAGCCACGCATGATCTTCGTAAATTCGATGAGCGACCTGTTTCAGAAGGAAGTGCCAAAAGAGTTTATTGCGCGCGTCTGCGACACCATGGAGCGCGCCAATTGGCATACCTTCCAGGTACTGACCAAGCGATCTTCGCTTATGCGGGATTTCTTGCAAAAGCGCTACGCGGGGTCCCGAGGGCCATCGCATATCTGGTTCGGTGTTTCCGTCGAGGATGGCAGCAGAAAATCGCGGATTGAACATCTGCGCCAATCGCCAGCGGGTATTCGATTTCTTTCAATCGAGCCATTGATTGGTCCCGTTGGCACGCTCGAGCTTGAAGGAATAGATTGGGTCATTGTCGGCGGCGAAAGCGGCCCGCGCGCCCGTCCGATGCAGCGGGAATGGGTGCGCAGCGTGCGCGACCAATGCGAAAGACAAAACGTCGCATTCTTCTTCAAACAATGGGGTGGGCTTCGTCCAAAATCTGGCGGTCGAGAACTCGATGGTCGCGAGTGGAGCCAATTTCCTGAGATGACTGCTAGCGCGGTGGCGGCCGAATAAGCATGGTGTCGATAGCGGACTATAAAGGGCGAGAGCAGACTTACGTTAAACACGTATTTCTTGAGAATTATCTCGAAGAACTAGTCCACAAGACGGCGAGTGCGTTTGTTCACGTCGTTTATATCGATGGTTTCGCCGGTCCCTGGCAGAGCGCCAACGAGAAATTCGAAGACACGTCCTTCGGGATTGCCCTTAATGTCCTACGCCAAGCCAAACAGTCATGGAAGAAACTTGGGCGCGATGTCCGCATGTCGGCTCATCTGGTCGAACGGGATGCGACAGCTTATGCCCACCTTTCCAAAGTTCCTCAGCGATATCCTGATATCGAGGTCAAGACTTACAACGGTGATTTTCTTACCGTCATTTCTTCGATCCTCAAGGATATTCCTAACAACGCTTTCGCGTTTTTTCTGATTGATCCGAAAGGCTGGCGCATCCCGCTGCAAAGTTTGAAGCCCATGCTTGCCCGATCCAATTCGGAAGTCATCTTCAATTTCATGTTCGATTTCATCAATCGCGCGGCAAGCATGAAGGACTCCGCGATAGTTAGAGCCGTCGACGAGCTTGTACCGTTCGGGGACTTCCGAGGCCGAATAGAAAAGTTGGAGCAAAAAGGCCGGGTGACCTCGGATGAGCGCAAGACGGTGCTTGTGGAAGCGTTCGGGGAGAGCCTCGCGCGGCTTGGAAACTTTAAATATGTGGCGGAGACCACCGTACTTCGCCCACTCAAGGATCGCCCTCTCTACTGTCTTTTCTATGCCTCCCGCCATCCCGTCGGAATCCAGGCATTTCGCGACTGCCAAATGAAGGCGTTGACCGAGCAATCGAAGACGCGCGCGACAACGAAGGTCAAAAGCGCACAAGACATCAGTGGGCAATCCGAGATGTTCGAATCGCTTCACGAGATGGCACCAGACGAACTTATCGCCTTCGTCGCAGCTCAGCGGGAAGCGGCCAAAAGCACCTTGATCGAGTTAAGCCCGATCGCGCCAGATGCAATTCCGTACGAAGGACTTTGGCCACAGGTGCTTACTCGCCACGTCATCCGCCTAACGGATTTGAATGAGATCGCGGCACGTCTTCGTAAGGAAGGAAAACTGCTGTTTCCCGATTGGGAACCGAGAAAGCGTGTCCCCCAACCCAAATACCGAGTTCAGCGCCCTCGATAATTGCTCGCGGGTCCCCTCCAATATCGAGGGTGGCCCTTGCCCATTGCCACTGTGTTCTAGACTCTAACGGCAGACACAAAAGGCTCCGTGGCACAAAATTGGCACAAAGTCTCTTCAACGTCTTTGATATAACTTAGCTATTCGTCATATCAGAAGCCCCTCATAACCTGAAGGTCACAGGTTCAAATCCTGTCCCCGCAACCAAATTCGATCAAGAAAACCCTTTCTAATCAACCACCGTCAACCAAGCCCGGAGAAATCCGGGCATTTTTTTTGATTTTTTGCGACAGAAGCGCGACAATCGGTCCGCGAAATCGACCCCCTGGAGGTCGCGGAAAATGTCGCGCAAGAGATCCGAAGCCGCGCCGGCCAAGACCGGTCGCACCTGGTCGCCGATCAAAGGGCTGACGCTGACCGAGCGTGGGCCCTTGCAGGTTCAGGCGCGCGTGCGCCGCACCGGTCGGCCGGCGCAGACCAAGACCTTCGAGGCCGTCGACGATGCGCAGGCCTGGGGCGTCGGCGTCCTCGACGGCTTCAATCGCAACACCTTTGTCGACCGCCGCCGGGAGGAACGCACGACGCTGGCCGACGTGCTCGAGCGGTACAAGAAGACGGGGCTCGCTGTGCTCAAGTCGGCGGTCCAGGCGAAGAGCCAGGTCGACCAGCTCCTCAAGACCGCTCTCGCGCCTCGCTTCATCGGCGAGATCGAATCGGCCGACGTCATCGCCTGGCTGCGTGAGCGGCGCGCCGCGACCGTCCGGCGCAAGAGACGCGACGCGGACGGACGCGTCGTCCGAATCAAGAAAGGCCGGCGCCTGGAAGTCCAATACGAGGACGTTCCGATCGGCGAGAAGACGGTGCTCAACGAGCTGATGCGGCTCTCCGCCGCCTTCGTGTTCGCACGCGTCGAAATGGGATTGCAGGGGCTGCGCAATCCGGTCGAAGACGTGCCAGTTAAGGATAAGCCGAAACGCCGCGAGCGCACCCGGCGGCTGCGCGGCGACGAAGAGGAGCGGCTGCTCGAGCAGTGTCGTCGCAGCCGCTGCAAGCCGCTCGCCGCGATCGTCGAGCTTGCCTGGGAGACGGCCTGCCGCCGCAGCGAGATCGTTGAGTTGCTGCGTTGGGAGGACATCGACCTCGAGGTGCGCACCGCGGTGCTGCGCGGCACCAAATCGACCGACGGCTCCTACCGCGAGCGGACGATCGGTCTCTCGGCGCGCGCCGTCGAGATTCTGCGCGGGCTGTCGCCGCAGACCTCCGGCGCCGTGTTCGCCAATCGCGCCGACAGCGTCTCGCGCAACTTCCGCGCCGCTTGCGAGCGGGCGGGCATCAAGGATCTCACCTTCCACGATCAGCGTTCTGAGGGCGCCTCCCGCATGGCTGGGGAGCGCGGCCTCGATATCGTCGAGCTTGCCGAGCAGGGCGGCTGGCGATCGCTCCAGGTGCTGCGGAAATACTATCGCCCCGATCCCCGCAGGATCGCGGCGAAGCTCGATCGGCATTCTCCCGTAGGAGTCTGATCGCGAAACCTGGATTCTCAGCCAGACTCGCGATCCCCGCATCTTCAATGGCTTTCGCCCGCGCGGCGTGATCGACGATGCATTATGGCTCTTCGACGTTTCAAGTGGATTTGAGGATGTCTGGGAGCGGGGCGGCGAGCAGGTAGATGATGGTGACGAAGGTGGTGGTGTTGCGATAGCCGCGGGCGCGTGCACGTGCGGCCTG
>JBEKAL010000008.1:0-30571 GCA_050015935.1 Roseiarcus sp. | reverse complement strand
AACGCTGGCGCATCGCCGGCGGCGACGGGGCGCGTCCACGATCGGGAGAAAGCCGAAACGATCACGCGAAATCCGCACCTTGCGCCGAGCGAGTGTCAAAGCGCTGCATAATGCCGGTTAGCTTCGTACGCGATTTGTGAAAGATCGTGTCGGCGCATGGGTAAATGTGATGGCCGCACTCTTGGCAGGCGAAGGCGCGGCGCTTGCTAATCACGTGGAAGGTGGTTTTGACGCCGCACGCCGGGCAATGAATTTCGGTGCCGCCGTAGTTGATTTCCATCAGCTTCGCGTAATCCTGGTCTAACCAGGCCGCGAGCTCCTCTCCGGGAAGCTCCGCGCCGCAATGTGGGCAATGCGTTCGGAAGCTCCCGCCAGGCGAAAAGAAGACGGAAACGATCTCGTCGTCGCGAACCTTGATCACGCGCGACGACGCAAGTTCGCCGCGAAGGAACTCGCAAGCCTGCTCAATGCGCGCAGGCTGGGGGCGGAGCCACGGATCATCGGCGACGAAATCGGTGTAGTGATCGCTCAATCGCGCGACCCCTTTGCTGAACTGCCGACGAGCGCCGCGCGCAAGACCGTCCCGCACTCGCGCAAGCGTAGCCAGCATCGCTTATCGCCCAACGGCTGTCGAGACGCGCCGGCGCACGCGACGCCTCAAACCTGATTGGAGCCCTTATGGACGAGCTTCGCTCTCGCGCCGCCATCGTCGCGGCGGCGCGCGAATGGATCGGCACGCCGTATCATCACATGGCCGACGTCAAGGGCGTGGGCTGCGATTGCGCGATGCTGCTGGTGCGCGTGTTCTGCGATCTTAAGCTGGTCGAACCGTTCGATCCGCGCCCGTACGTCAAGGACTGGCATCTGCATCGCGGCGAGGAGCGCTACCTCGGCTTGCTTCTCGCCCGCGCCTACGCGGTCGCGGCGCCGCTGCCCGGCGACGTCGTCCTGTTCCGCTACGGCCGTTGCTTTTCCCACGGCGGAATCGTCACGCTTGCCCGTCCGCTGACGATCGTGCACGCGTTTCATCCCGCGCGCGTCGTGCTCGAGGAGGAGATCGCGCACAATTCCGAGGTCGCCTCGCGGCTCAGCGAGGCAAAATTCGCCAGCTATTTCCCGGCGACGCCTTCGTCGGCCGGCCCGGCGAACGCGCAGCCTCCGTCGGGCGCCGCGGCCTCGGAGCCTGCCACATGAGTTGGTTTCGGCAAAACAGCGGCCAGAAGCCCGATTACACCGGGCTGCAGTTGCAGACCTCGGTCAGCACCTTGCCGATCCCGATCGTCTGGGGCAAGACCAAGGCCGCGGCGAACGTCGTCTGGTACGCCAATTTCCAGACCCACGGCGGCTCCGGCGGCAAGGGCGGCATCTTCGCGTCGCCGACGAGCGGCTATACTTATAGCGCCGACCTGATCATGGCCCTTTGCGAAGGGCCGATATCCGGCATCGGAATCATCTGGCGCAATCAGTCGACCTATACGCTGGCGTCCCTCAGCCTGACCTTCTTCGACGGATCGACGCCGCAGGCGGTCTGGGGCTATCTCAATTCGAAGTATCCCGCCGAGGCGCTCGCCTACCAGGGCACGGCTTATGTCTGCGCCGCGAGCTACCAGCTCGGCGACGAGGCCGACATCGGCAACCACAATTTCGAGATCATCGGCGTTTTGGCCGGAACGGGCGTCAACGGGATCGACGCCGACCCCGCGCTGTGCATCCAGGACTTTCTCACCAATCCGCAATACGGAGCGGGCTTCTCGGCCGCCAGCATCGACGCGGCGACACTGCTCGGCTCGGGCGGCGACGCCTCGTTGCAGACCTATTGCAAGGCGATGGGGATCGCCTTCAGCCCGTGCCTGACCGATCAGGAACAGGGATCGAGCATCCTGTCGCGCTGGTTGCAGCTCGTGAACTGCGCTGCGGTCTGGAGCGGCGGGATGCTCAAATTCATCCCCTGGGGCGACGTGGCGATCGCCGCGGGGAACGTGTCGAGGACCGTCCAGTCCGCCGTGCCGACGCCGGCGACGCCGAGTTCGGGCGCGAAGCCGCCGCCGAACTTCGTCGCCTGCACGGCGGCGCAATTCGTCGCCGACGGCGGCGTGACATATTCCTTGACCGGCGCGGCCCTGACCTATATCGGCGCCGCGGCGCCTTCGTCGGCGGGGCAATATGGAATATCGCCGGCCGGAACCTATCCGTTCGCCCCCGGCGACGAGAACCAGGACGTCACGATCGCCTATACTTACTTGAACGCGACGGCCTATGTTCCCGATCTGACGCCGATCTACGACCTGACCGACCTCGATTTCGTCGACGAGAAAGGAAACAAGGACCCGGTCCAGGCCTCGCGCGTCGATCCGTTCAGCCTCGCCACCATCCAGCGCGTCGAATGCCTGTCGCGCGGAAATCAATACGGCGCCACGCCGGTCGAGGCGCGCGACCAATCGCAGATCGAGCTCTATGGCCCGCGCGTCGGCTCGACCATCCAGAGCCACGAAATCTGCGACGAGATCGTCATCGGGCCGATCGTCGCGCAGACCATTTTGCAACGCCAGCTCTACGTGCGCGCGCACTTCACGTTCAAGCTGTCGTGGGAATATTGCCTCCTCGATCCGATGGACGTCGTGACGATCAGCGACGCCAACCTCGGCCTCAACAATTACCCCGTGCGCGTCCTCACCGTCGAAGAGGACGATCACGGGCTGCTGACCATCACCGCCGAGGAACTGACGGTCGGCGTGTCGACTCCGGCGCTCTATGTCAACGCCGGGCCGTCGGGCTTCCAGGGCAATCAGGGCGCCGCGGCCGACCCCGTCAATACGCCGCTGATCTATGAGCCGCCGTCGGCCCTCACCGCCGGCGCGCCCCAGGTCTGGGTCGGCGCTTCGGGCGGCTCGGGCGGCGTCGCCGATCCGAACTGGGGCGGCGCCTACGTCTGGATATCGCTCGACAACGTCACGTATTCGCAGATCGCCGTCGTCACGCAGCCGCTCCGCCAGGGCTTCCTGACGGCCAATCTCGCTTCGGCGACCGGCTGGGATGCGGCGGACACGCTCGCCGTCAACCTAGCGGAAAGCGGCGGCGCGCTCACCGGCACGTCGCAAGTCTCCGCGCAGCAGGGCGCGACGCGCTCGCTCGTCGACGGCGAACTCGTCGCTTACGAGAGCGCGACGCTCACTGGGACCGACGCCTACAATCTCACCGGATTGCAGCGCGGCCTCTACGGCACGGCGCCGGCCGCGCATTCCTCCGGCGCGCCGTTCGCGCGGCTCGACGGCGCCGTCGTCGTGTACGGCATGCCGGCCAATTATCTCGGCCAGACCCTCTATTTCAAGTTCCAGAGTTTCAATGTCTTCGGCGCCGGCGTCGAGAGCCTGTCGACGTGCGCGGTCTACACGTTCACGCCCACCGGCTCGGGGCTCGCCGATCCGATCGCCGCACAGCTCGCCACCGACATGCCTCTCGATCTCGGCTCGGTCGCCGCGAGCCCGGCTCTCGCAGACGATTTCGGCACGGTGGGTCCGGGCGCCGTCGCCGGCGCGCTCGACCTTGGAGTCGCTTGATGACAGAACAGCTTCAGCTTCGACGCGGAACCGCGAGCCAGGTCGCCGCCTTCACCGGCGCGCAAGGAGAGGTCGTCGTCGATACCACGAACGAGAGGCTCGTCGTGCAGGACGGCGCGACGGCGGGCGGCTGGCCGGCGGCGCTCGCCTCGCGAACGGCGGTTTCCGACGCGGCCTATTCGGCGCTAGTCACCGATCGGCTGATCGCCTATACCGCGCTCACCGCGGCGCGCATCGTGACGCTGCCCGCGGCGGCTTCCTATCCGACCGGCGCCCGCCTGGCGATCGTCGACGAATCCAGCGCCTGTTCGTCGAGCAAGACGATCACGGTCAATCGCGCCGGCTCCGACACGATCGACGGCGCGACGAGTTTCGTCATCGACGCCGCCTACGCCGGAGTCGAACTCGAGAGCAACGGCTCCAACGCCTGGACGATTCTGTCGCCCGCGCCCAACGTCATCGCCTCGCTGGTCGGGATCGGCACGGCGCCGGACCCCAACAATCCGCTGTCCGTCTACGGCGCGGCCGCGCTGTTCAACGGCGTCAATTTCAACGTCACGGTCAACAAGGCGGGATCGAGCGACACCGCGTCCTTCATTTTCGAGGACGGCTTTTCCGGCCGCGCCCAGATGGGCCTCAACGGCAGCGACAATTTCAGCTTCAAGGTGTCGCCGAACGGATCGAGCTGGACGACCGCGATCGCCCTCGACGCCGCAACCGGGGCGCCGACTTTCGCCAATCAGCGCACGGCGGTTTCCGACGCGGCCTATTCGGCGTTGGCCACCGACCGCCTGATCGCCTACACGGCTTTGACCGCGGCGCGCATCGTCAGCCTGCCGGCGGCGGCGAATTTCCCCGCAGGGACGCCGCTCGCCATCATCGACGAATCCGGAAGCTGCTCGGCGACGAACACCATCACCATCGCTCGCGCCGGCTCCGACACGATCGACGGCGGCGCCAGCGCTACGCTGGCTTCGGCCTACGGTTCTCTTACATTGGAAAGCAACGGCGCGAACGCCTGGACGATCATCGGGTTTTCGGCGCAGGCGACGCCTTTTGTGCTTGTGGCGCGCAATGTCAATCTGAACGCGCTCGGCGACACGCCGATCGCCGTGCCGCCGCTGCCGAATGGCTTCTCGCGCTACAAGGTCAACAACGTCAATATTATGAATGCTTCGACGTCGCTGACGACGGCGAAATTGGGTATCTATACAGCGCCGAGTCAAGGCGGTTATGCTATCATCGGGCAGACCGCTCTTTCTACGATTACGTCCTCATCGCCGAATACGTCGGGAAACTCGGATGCGCCGAGCGTTACCACTAACTGTTTGAACGCCTCGACGCTCTACGTCAACGTCGGAACGGCGCAGGGCGCGGCGGCGACCGCCGACGTCGCTTTGTTTGTCTTCCCCCTTTCCTGACGCGGGGCTAGTGGCGAATGGCGGATACCACACTATACATTAGGCGCCTATCGTAAGCCGGAATCGGCGCTTTTCTTACTGCGCTATTGTGGACCCGCCGCCACTTCCCACCGCTCCTTTCATTCCTCCAACGCAAAGGAAAAGCGATGCCCAACCCTCGCCCGCCGCGGGGCGCCATAGCCCGTCGAAAGACGGGCGTTCTTCTGAACGCCCTATGCGCGCGCCTGCCGCTCGCCTTCGCGCTCGCCGGCGCTTGCCTGTTCGCTCACGTCCCGGCCACGCGCGCCGGCGACGGCGAGGCGTGCGTCGCCTACGCCCCGGTCCTCGACGCCGCGATGGAGGCGAGCGCCAAATTGCCCGGCTCGAACGCGCAGGAATACGACGGCCGAGACGCGCGCGCGATCGTAGATGTCCTCAACGACTTGTTTCAGTTCGATCTGGTCGCCGACAGGGTGCTGGTGTTCGAATACCCCGAGGGAACGTTCGAGCCCCTGCGCCATCGCCCGGTCGGCGCGAAGATCGCCCTCAGCCTCGGCGGATGCGTCTTCGCCGCGCGCCCGGTCGGCGCCGAGATATGGAAAACCATCAGGCGCCGCGCGATCGGCGATCCGGCGTGAGCGGAACGACCATCGCGCTGATCGTCGCCGGCGTCGAAGGGCTGATCTTCGCGGGAATCGCCGGCTTCGTCCTCTATGCCGTCAACGCCGCCGAGCGGCTGTTCCCGGATCTATAGCCGTGATCGCGCGTCTTCCCGACCTCGTCCTCTCGGGCCTCGTCCTGTGGGTCGTCTGGAAAGTGCTGCGTCTCAAAGGATGGTGAAATGACCTTCTCTCTTCCCGCCTGGCGCTGGCAGGCCTCGCCGAACTTCTCCAGCCGGCAGGGAACGCCGATCTCGCTCGTCGTCGTGCACGACATGGAGGGCCATTACCAGGGTTCGATCGAGACCTTCCTCAACCGCCACGCGCAAGTCAGCGCGCACCTTCTGTTGCGCGAGGACAATGGCGAAGTCACGCAGATGGTCGCCTTCGAGGAGAAGGCCTGGCACGCCTGCAACGCCGGCAACTGGCGCGGCGTCGGCCTGGAAATCCCCGGCTTCGCCGCCAAGGGCTATCCCGACGCCGAATGGACGGCGGCGGCGAACATCGTCGCCTGGCTCATCCGCAAGTACGGCCTTCCCTGCCGCTGGGCCGCGCGTGGGGCAGGCGCCGGCTTCTGCTCGCACTATGATCTCGGCGCGGCGGGCGGCGGCCACACCGATCCGACCACCGACGCCGCGGTCTGGGCGCGGTTCGTCGCGATGGTCCAGGCGGCGCACGCCGAAGTCATGGCGCCGCCCGACCTGCCGCCGTGGGGCGCGCTGCACGAAACGCCGCCCGCGCCGCCCTTAGCCATCACGCCGGAATCGGTCGCGGCTTCCTACGCCGCCCATTCCGTCCGCTGGATTCAAGGCAAGGTCGGCGTCGTCGCCGACGGGATCATGGGACCGGGCACGATCGCCGCGATCAAGGCGTTCCAGACGAAACGCGGCTTGGCGGCCGATGGAATCGTCGGCCCGCTGACGCTGGCGGCGATGGGCGGCTGACGGCGCTCTCTAAGGGCCTTTGAAGCCGCGCGCGGCGGCCTCCGCGCATCTCGAGGAGATAAAAGCCATGAAAGTCACCGCTGATTTTTGGCGCCATCTCGGCATCGGCCTAGTCGGCGCGATGGCGACCGCCGCCGTCGGCTTCCTGACCAAGACGGATTGGTCGAGCTTCGGCCCCTACGCCGTCTTCATCCAGCTCGGCGTGCAGATGCTCGCCGAAGGCGTCAATCAGGCCATCGCGAAGGCGTCATGAGCGGCGCTCGCCGCTTGGACTGGCTGCTCGTCGCCGCGCTCACAGCCTCGTTCACGTTTCTGTCGGCGGCGCTGTTCGGCCTGTGTCTTCCCTGAGAGGTCTCGCCATGGTCACGGTTGTCTGCATCGGCCTGGCGCTCGGCGCCGGGATCGCCGCTTTTGCGGCGATCGCCAAGAAATTCACCAAACCCTGGATTTGAAAGGAATTCCGATGAAAGGTCTTGTCCTCTCTTGCGCGCTCGCGCTCGGCCTCGCCGGCTGCGCCTCCGCCGTCAACACCGCCGTCAGCGACATCAATTCGCTCACCGGCGCGCTTTCCTCCCCCGCCGCCACGCAAGCCGCCGCGAACCTCAAGGCCGGCGCCAAGGCCCTCGCCTGCGACGTGAGCGGGGCGTCCGCGCTGGCCGATCAGATCGCGGCGGCGGTAAAGGCCGGCACGGCGGTGATCCGCGACGCCTCCTCGGTCTACGTCGTTTCCTCGGACGTCTGCGCCGCGCTCGGCGGCGCGCCGATCGGCCCGGCGATCGTCGGGCAAAGCTGAGGGGGACGCCATGTCGCTGTTCTCCAGCATTTTCGACATCGTCGCCAAGATTGTGGCGCCGAGCGCCGTGCCGACTTCCGCCGCGGCCCAAGCGGCTTTGTTCAAGATCGGCTCGCTGCCGATCACAGTCGGCGAACTGACGGCCGGCGTTCAGACCCTGGAAAAATTCCCCGTCGCCGCCGTCAAGCAGGCGATGGCCGAACATTTCGGCGATCTCCAGCAGGACGCGGTCGTGGCCGAAGACTTCGCCACGGCGCTGGCGGCGATCAACGTGCCGTTCGCGGCCGACGCCAAACTTCTCATCATGGCGATCGCGTGGATTGTGGCGCACGGCGCCGCCGCTCCCTCGACCGCCTATCCGAGCCTGCAGCCGCCGCCGAACGGCGGCATCGTCGGCGCCTTCCTCGACTCGCTTCGCGGCATCAAGCGGCCGATCGTGGTCGAGTGAGGGCGCAAGGCAAAAGGGGGCTGAGGCGTCATGGCGGAATCTCTCGAAGCGGCGGTCGCGCGTCTCGACGCCAGGCTCACAGGCATCGAAGCTCGTCTTGACGAGCACTACGCGATTACGAGAGATTCACGCGCGAACGTCGACGCGAGTTTGGCGAAATTCGAAATCATTTTGACAAGGCTGGTGGCGCTGTCGAATGAATGGGGTGGCGTCCGCAAGACGCTGGCGACGGCAGGCGTGATGATTGCCCTCGTCAGCTCGATTCTCGGGGCGATAACGACCTATTTTCGATATGGGTCGAAGTAACGACGCGATCCGACCTGCGCGATCTCGACGAGCATATCGGCGAACGGCTCGACGCCCTGGCGGCGGGGCTCGACCGCGTTCTCGAATCCTGACGCCCCTGGTCGACGCCCTAACGCGCCGCATCCAGTCGCGCGCGCAATTCCTTGGGGATGCGCGTGGCGCGGCCGTTCTTCAGCGCGACGACGCGAACCTTCGCCTCCGCGATTCTTTCGCTGCGCCGAAGAATGAGCTGAGCAAATTCGATCACCGCGCCGCGAATTCCCGTCAGACGCGTTTCCACCCGCAGAAGGTCGTCCATCAGCGCGGGGGCGAGATATTCGATTTCCAGGCCGCGCACGGCGAAGACCAGGCCTTGCTCGCCCGACAGCGCGCCGTGCTCGAAGCCGAGCGCGCGCAGCCATTCGGTGCGCCCGCGCTCCATGAAGCGCAGATAGGAGGCGTGATAGACGCGGCCGGAAAAGTCCGTGTCCTCGTAGTACACGCGCAGATCCAGGTCTCGACTGGGCGCCGGCGTCGTCATCGGGCTCGCGCTTCTGCTGCGTCGATCGGCGCGTCCCGTCGACGAACCCGGCGAAGGTAGACCGCGCGCGGCGTCGCGCAAAGAGGCGAGGCGTCTTTTGACGCTTCGAACGCGCGATGATATGCGCGCCGCGATGCGTGTCATCTTCATGGGCGCCTCCGAATTCGCGGCGCCGAGCTTGAGCGCCCTCGTCGAGCTGGGCCACGACGTCGTCGCCGTCTACACCCGCGCGCCGAAGCCGGCGGGCCGGCGCGGGCTCGAAATCGCCAAGACGCCCGTTCATCGGCTCGCCGAAGCTTGCTCTTTGCCCGTCGTGACGACCGCGACGCTGCGCACCCTCGAAGCGCAAGCCCAGTTCCGCGCCTTCGACGCGGACGTCGCGGTCGTCGCCGCCTATGGGCTCATCCTCCCGCCTCCCATACTCGCGGCGCCGAAGTTCGGTTGCCTCAACATTCACGCTTCGCTGCTGCCGCGTTGGCGCGGCGCAGCGCCGGTGCAGCGCGCGATCATGGCCGGCGACGCCGAGACCGGCGTCGACCTCATGCGCTTGGAGGAAGGCCTCGACACCGGCCCGGTGGCCCGCGAGGCTCGCACGCCGATCCGCGCCAGCGACACCGCCGGAGACCTCACGGCGATCCTCGCGGCGCTCGGCGCCAGACTGATCGCGGAGGCCTTGCCGGACCTCGCCGCCGGACGACTGAATTTTCGCCCGCAGAGCGCAGAGGGCGCGACCTACGCGCGCAAGATCGAAAAAAGCGAAGCGCCGATCGATTGGACAGTCGACGCGGCGCACGCGCGCAACCATATCCACGGCCTTTCCCCTTCGCCCGGCGCCTATGGCGAGATCGATTGCGGCGGACGGACGGAACGCATCAAGATTCTGCGCGCCGCCGTCGTCGGCCTCTCCGGGCCGCCTGGCGCCGTCCTCGACGCCGAAATGACCGTCGCCTGCGGCATGGGCGCGCTTCGGATCATCGAAGCCCAGCGCGCCGGCAAATCCGCGATGTCCGGCGCGGAACTCATGCGCGGCGGAAAAATCGCCCCCGGAGCGCGGTTCAATTCCTCAGCGACGTCTCCATCCGCGCGCTGAGCTTGCGTTTCAACTCGTCCTTGGCCCCTTCCGCCGCGCGCAGGATCTTGCCGACGCGCAGAAAATCGAGCACGGCGAATTGCTCGACGGCGGGCCGCACGAGGATGTCGGGGGGGCGCATCTTGAGCTTCTGCGCGGTGATCGCGCCCTGCATGATTTGCGCGGCGCCGAACATCGACTCGAATGGCGTCGGGATTCGCCGCTCCCGCGAGCGACCGCTAAAGGTCACGTCGACCGCGACGACGATGTCGGCGTGATCGAACAGGAGATCATAGGGCAAGGGATTGACCGCGCCGCCGTCGATGAGGACGCGTCCGTCGAACTCCACCGGCTTTATCAGACCTGGAATCGCCATCGATCCGGCGACCGCCGGTCCCAGAGCGCCGTTCGCGATAACGACTTCGCGACGGTTATGGAAGTCGGTCGCGACGACATGGAGCGGGATCGATAATTCATCGAAGAAGTCCGGCACCGCTTCCGGCCAGAAAAGGTCGAGACAGATTTCGCCGTCGAGAAGGACGGGATTGCCGCGGCCCCGCAACACGAGATCGGCGAAGCGCCCGACGCGCGCGCGCAGCAGCTTGCCCATGACCTCCGTGCGATTGCGCAGAACGCTTTGCGCGTGGTCACGAATTTGCTTCGCCTCCATGCGGGCGGCGTAAGCGGCCCCGACGATCGCGCCGATCGACGTGCCGGAAATCGCGACCGGCGCGATCCCCATTTCATCGAGCGCTTCGAGCGCCACAATATGCCCGAGGCCGCGCGCGCCGCCGCCGCCGAGGGCGATCGCGACCGAGGGCTGCGATTGGGCCTTGCCGAGCTTGCGCGCCGCCTTCACGCTCGTTCTCGTCGTTTGATCGCTCGCCAGCCGATGTCGCGTCGGCAGAAGCCGCCCGGCCAGTCCAGGCGATCCACCGCGGCGTAGGCCCGGGATTGCGCTTCGACCACGTCGCGGCCGAGCGCGGTGACCGCCAGGACGCGCCCGCCGTCCGAAACGATCGTTTCGCCTTCGCGGCGCGTCGCCGCATGAAGGATCGACACGCCGGGCATGCGCCCCGCCGCCTCGAGCCCGTTGATCGGCGTTCCTTTCTCGACCGCGCCGGGATAGCCGCGCGCGGCCATGACGACGGTCAGCGCGGCCTCGTCGGAGAATTTCGGCGCGCGATCCGGCAGGGCGCCCTTGGCGCAGCCGAGCATGAATTCGAGCAGATCGTCTTCCAGCCGAGCCAGAATCGCCTCGGCTTCCGGGTCGCCGAAGCGGACGTTGAATTCGATCAGCTTGGGGCCGTCCTCGCCGATCATCAAGCCGGCGAAAAGGACGCCGCGATACGACGCGCCGCGTCTGGCCATGCCGGCGACGGTCGGCGTCACGATTTCCCGCATCACGCGTTCGCTCAAAGCCGGCGTCATGATCGGCGGCGGCGAATAGGCGCCCATGCCGCCGGTGTTCGGCCCGGTGTCGCCGTCGCCGACGCGCTTGTGGTCCTGCGCGCTGCCGAATGGCGTCGCGCGCGTTCCGTCGCTGAGCGCGAAAAACGAAATTTCCTCGCCCGGCAAATAGTCTTCGACGACGATTTCTGCGCCGGCGGCGCCGAAAGCGCCGGCGAACATCGATCGGATCGCGCTCTCCGCCTCGCTAAGCGATATCGCGACGACGACGCCCTTTCCCGCCGCCAGGCCATCCGCCTTGACGACGATCGGCGCGCCGTGCGCGCGAACATAGGCGAGCGCGGCGGCTTCGTCGCAAAAGCGGCGATAGTCGCCGGTGGGCACGCCGAACTCCCGGCAAAAATCCTTCGCGAAGCCTTTCGAGCCTTCGAGCCGCGCCGCCGCCTTACTGGGCCCGAAACAGAGGATCCCCGCCGCTTCGAGATCGTCGGCGACGCCCGCGACCAGCGGCGCCTCGGGTCCGACGACGACCAGGCGAATCGCGCGCAATCGACAGAAGTCGACGATCGCGCGATGATCGCCGATGTCCAGCGCGACGGTCTCGGCGACCGCGGCGCAACCGGGATTGCCCGGCGCGATATAGAGCTCGGCGAGCAACGGCGACTTCGCGACGGCGAGCGCCAAAGCGTGTTCGCGCGCGCCGGCGCCGAGAATCAAGACGTTCATGGCGAGACCTTACCGCGCAGCGTCCAATGCGTGAAGGAAGTCAATTCGGCGCGGTTTGAGCGCTTTCGCGCGTCGAGGTCAAACCTCAGATGCGGCGGGTCTTGGACGGCACCATGAGTGCCATTCATATCAACGCATGGATTTCCTTTCGCTCTGGCCCGTGCTAACAAATGCACGCGCACGCGGTTGCGGTGGAGCGCCCGGAGAGATTCGAACTCTCGACCGTGCCCTTACAAGGAGCGGCTCTATCCAGCTGAGCTACGGGCGCAACAAAGGGAAGTGACCCTTTCGGCTAGGGTCGGCGCTGCAACGCCTTCCCTGGCCGTTTCTCTCGACAGACACCCCTTGAGAGATTGGGGCTGGTTAGCGATGGCGATTCCATTCACCTCCGTGAGGCATGGTGATAGCGATGACACGGCGGGGGCGAAACGAGGTCGGTTGTTAACCTTGATCGCGTTTTCGTCGCTATCAGATGTTGACTTCAATGGCAACAATCGGCGATGCTGTCGCGGCGGGAAAATTGGTGGTTTTCACTGTGCCGGATTGGGAGACGCGTCTCCCTATCCGTCCGTTGTGGGTGACCCCGGAGCTGCTGCAATGGGCTGACAACACGCCGGACCTTCACGATCTCCGCCTCGGGGTCGGCGGCCGAACAATGTTCGAGCACCTTGAGCAGTTCCTCTGCGATTTTCGGTGTTCCAAGCAGCTTCACGCCGGCGATCTCAAGCGGATGCTCCCCAACAAAAAGGGCGTATGGAAAATGCACCCTTTTGGGCTGCGCATTTATGGTTGGGCTCCAGCCGCACACCAGTTTGCCGCCGTAACGTGGGCGCGCGTTGAGGACACTAAGGCGGATAAAAGTCTCAATGACGCAAAACGTGACGAGGTTCTTGAGTTTGTGAGGGCTAACGGCCTTTTGCGGACTATCATGTACGGAGATATCAATGCCGTTTTCCCGAGAAGCACCTGACGCGCGTCGCAGCACTTTTCTTTCGCTATCGTCTCAGATTGAGGGACAGCTTAGAGATTTGTATGATATTCGCTACAACAACGGCGAGGCGACTCAGTCAAGCATCGCTGAGAAACTTGGCGTCAATCGGTCAGTCGTTCACAGGCGCTTGAGCGGTTATACCAATATGACTGCGGAAACCATTGCGGATATGGTATGGGCGCTCAATGGGGTCATCTCTATTACGATCTGTGCTAGTGAAGTGGCCTGCGCAAATCTAGCAACTATTAAGCCTCAGGCAATCTCGCCAGTTCCCAGCACGCCGCCGTCGCAGGTAAACGTACGCGATTATCAAGTTATAAAGCCCGCCAGAGACCTTCATAGCATTGATCTACGCGCTGCGTGAAAACTATGGCAGAACGAGCCGCCTTTGTTGTCATTGCCGACGACGCGAATACGTCGTTCAATGGGAAGTTGAATCTTTCCGGCATATATACTCAAGATTTGGCGATTCCGGCTGAACCGTTTTTAGCAAATCAGCTTTTGTTTGTTTTTCATTTAGAGACTGACGTGACTGATCCGTTCAAGAAACTTGAGGTCGAAATCACTTTTCCTGGTGAGCAGCCCCGCCGTACTGTCGTTCCTTTGCCGCCGTTTCCAGCCGCTCCGCCGGAACGCACAAGACAGACGATAACGTTAACTATACCGTGTATTTACGTTCAGCTACGACTCGGCAAGATCGACGTCAAAGTAACTCACGAAAAAGGCACAATCAACGTTGTAGCGCCCTGGATTACTCAGTTGCAGCCGCCAGCGAACGTAAGCTGACACGTTGTACTAGCACGTTCCCGGCCCCTTCCAACGTTTTTACCGCTGTATTTTTGCGATTTGGTTACGTTTTGCGGCGTTCATTGTTTCGGCGCGCTTCTTCCTACCTTTCCGCCCTAACTCTTGAGCGGCGCGGTTCTTTCCTTCGTCAGGTGCAACGTCTTCGACCTCGCCGGTCGCGATCTTGGCGACCATGACGGCGTGAGCGTTGATGTCGACGAGGCCCTTTTAGCCCTTACGCCTGCGGGGCAGGCACTACAGGCTCTCCGATTTACGAAGATCGGCCGCGATCCGCTCGTACTCGACGATCGATTTCTTAAGACGGTCGATGTCGCGCTGCGTCGTGTCGACCCAGGGGCCATATTCCTTGCGTTCGCCGAGGTGCATTTCGCCGGACTCCAGCGGCACCAGCTGTGCGCGCAACTCTGGAATGCGTTGCTCCTCAATGTCTTTCAGATACTCGCGCAAGAATTCCCGACGGTCGAACATGGAAGCCCCCCTGCTTCTCGCCAAGCATAGCACGGGACATGGGGCAGCCGCGAGCAGGGTCAAGACCCTCAAAATCCAAACTGAGACACTACCCGTCCGCGAGCCGGCTGAGCCACGCCTCGATCAGTCTTTCGCCGCCCGGCGGCGTCGCCGCGGCCAGCCGCCGATAGGGGCCGTTCAGGCGCTCGCGGCACTCCCCCAGCAGCCGCAGTCCGGCTTCGGTCGCCTGCGCCCGCCGAATGCGCCCGTGCGTTTCGTGCGCGCGCCGCGCGACGGCGCGCTTGCGTTCGAGATTGGCGATGATGACGCTCGTCGTCTGCGGCGTCAGCCGCTCGATCCTGGCGATATCCGCGTTGCTGAGACCGGGAGTCTCGACGATGATGCTCAAGACGGCGTATTGGGCCGGCGTGACTTTGACGCCGGCGAGCGCGCGCTCCATCGCCAGACGCTGCGTCGCCGCGGCTCGCCGCAGCAGGTCGTCGATTTCCGTTCGCGAGCCGGCTTCGGCCATTGTCATCCCTTCGTTCAATAGGGCCGCCTTTTTTGTCCATAATATACGAATTCGAATATTGCCGCCAGAGGACGGATCGCGGCCGGCGCCGCCGACAAGGATCGGCGATGCGACGGCCTCGGCGTTCGCCGTGCGACATTCCCGACTCTTGCCCGACGGCGGGCGGCCCCTATGTTGCCCTCGGCCGGCGCGCACGCCGCCGGCTCTTGGGCCGATCGCGCCGACCGTTTGGAGCCTGGAACATGAAAACCAATAAATTATCGGGCGTCGCCGGAGTCTTGTTCGCCCTCGCCGCGGCCGCGCCGGCGCTCGCCGATTCGGCCGACCCCGATCTCATCTTCCGCAAGTCGACGACGTTCAAGTTGCTGACGCCCAACGATAAGCTGGCGGTCTACGGCATCGACGATCCCTTGGTCGAGGGCGTCGCCTGCCATTTCACCGCGCCGGAGAGAGGCGGCCTCGCCGGCGCCTTCGGTCTGGCCGAACAGACATCCGATATTTCGCTGTCCTGCCGCCAGTACGGCCCGATCAAGTTCAAGAGCAAGTTCGAACAGGGCGAGGTCGTGTTCCGCGAGCGCCGCTCGCTCCTTTTCAAGAAGATGCAGATCGTCCGCGGCTGCGACGTCAGGCGGAACATTCTGATATATATGACTTATAGTGACAAACTGATCGAAGGCTCGCCGAAGAACTCGACCTCGACGGTGCCGATCGAACCATGGGGAGCGGCAGCCGGCGAGCCGCCGAAATGCGCCGATTTCGTGCGCTGAAAACGCGCCGCGGGGCTAATCGCCGCAGGTGACGACATAGGGCTCGGCGCCCTTGGCGGGCGCCGCGCCGACGCCGACGGCGCCGGCAACGTGATCCGCGCGCCCGAAAGCGAGCGCCGCGCCGTGGCCGTGCGCTTCGCACCAGGCGTCGGCGACCACGCGGCCGCATTCGCCGCCCTCGCCGAGGCAGTCCTGAACCCCATAGCCGTCATTGGCTGCGATAAGGAAGGAATGCGCTTCGTCCGCCCGGCCGCTCTCGATCTCTCCCGCACAAAAAACCAGACCGACGAATATCGACAGGGCGGCGGGCCCAGATGGGAAATGGCGCATTGAGCAGCTCGAAAATCGAAGCTCGCGAAGGCGACGAAACGATACGGTGAACGACTTCTGCGGCAAAACCATAAATTCCCGGTTAACGTCATCGAGAAGCGCGCGCAATCGCGATCTTGACAATGGCCTGGTCCTGCGGGATGGATGCCGCCATGACGCGCCTGTCCAGCATTTGCCGGATCATTATCATTAGCCGCTAGCTTCCGGGCTGGCTGGTTCGCGTCTCCATTTCTCAACTCCAAAGAGAAGCGATCAACCGGCCGGTCCGGCGCCTGCGCGCGCCTTTGTTAAAGAGATAGGCTTTGAAACGCCAATGACGGGTTCGCTGCGATTATACAACACGCTGACACGGGCGAAGGAGGTTTTCGAACCGCTCGATCCGGCCGCCGTGCGCGTGTACGTCTGCGGTCCGACCGTCTATGATTTCGCCCATATCGGCAACGCGCGCCCGGCGATCGTCTTCGACGCGCTCTATCGCGTTCTGCGCCGCCGTTTCGGCGCGAACAACGTCGTCTACGCCCGCAACGTCACTGATGTCGACGACAAGATCAACGCGCGCGCCGCGAGCGATTTCCCCGCCCTGCCTCTCAATCAGGCGATCGCGCGGGTGACGGAGGGCACCGAGCGGCAATTTCACGACGACGTCGATGCGCTGGGCTGCCTGACGCCGACCGTCGAGCCGCGAGCGACCGCGCATATCGCGGAGATGATCGCCCTGATCGAGAGGCTGGCGGCGCGCGGCGTCGCCTATGTCGCCGAAGATCATGTGCTGTTCTCGCCTAGCGCGATGGACGCTCTTCCCGGCGTCCCGCGTTATGGCTCGCTGGCGAGGCGCTCGCTCGACGAGATGCTCGCCGGCGCCCGCGTCGACGTCGCGCCCTACAAGCGCGATCCGATGGACTTCGTCCTGTGGAAACCTTCCAAGGCGAACGAGCCGGGATGGCCGAGCCCCTGCGGGATCGCGCCGCCCGGCCGTCCGGGCTGGCACATCGAATGCTCGGCCATGTCGATGGCCGAGCTGTTGCAGCCGTTCGGCGGCGGTCTCGCCTGCGACGATCCCTTGAAGAACGTCTTCGACATTCACGGCGGGGGCGTCGATCTCGTCTTCCCCCATCACGAAAACGAAATCGCGCAATCCTGCTGCGCCTTCGGCGCCGCGCGCATGGCCAACGTCTGGATGCACAACGGCTTTCTGCAGGTCGAAGGCGAGAAGATGTCGAAGAGCCTCGGCAACTTCGTCACCATCCGCGAGCTGCTGCGCACGACCCGCTTCGGCGGGCGCAGCTGGTCGGGCGAAGTCCTTCGGCTGGCGATGCTGCGCACCCATTACCGGCAGCCGATCGACTGGACGGTCAAGGCGCTCGAGGAAGCGGAAAGCACGCTCGACCGCTGGTACGACGCCGTCGGCGACACAGAGCCGGGCGGCGAAATTGCGCCGGGCGTGGAAGAAGCCCTCTGCGACGATCTCAATACGCCGGCGGCGCTCGCCGAACTTCATCGCCTTGCGCACACAGGCCAACTCGGTTCGTTCGAATTGAATAGGGATTTGCTGGACCGGGGCCCCGACGCCAGAAAGCTGAAGGCAAGCGCCAACTTGCTCGGCCTGCTGCAGCAAACCAAGTCCGAGCGCCTGGCCTCGGCCTTGAACGAGGCCGCGGTCGATCCCGAATGGGTGGCGAAAATCATCGCCGACCGCGCGGCCGCCCGAGCCGACAAGAACTGGAAAGAATCGGACCGACTGCGCGGCTTGCTCGCGGAGCTCGGCGTCGTCCTCAAAGACTCCAAAGACGGCACGACATGGGAACTCAAACGATGAGCGCAATTTCCCTTCGCCCCTATCTGCCGGCCGACGCCGACCGATGCGCCGACATCTTTCGCGCCAGCATCGAGGAGGCGGCGAGCGAGGACTACAGCAGCGATCAGCGCGACGCCTGGGCGGCCAAGGCGAACGACCGAGCGGCCTTCGCGTCGCGCCTCGGCAAGGCCTTGACTCTCATCGCCGTGGTCGACGGAGAGGCTGCGGGTTTCGCTACTTTGATCGGCGCCGATGTCGTCGACCTGCTTTACGTCGATCCGCGCTTCGCGCGACGCGGCGTCGGCGCGGCGCTGATCGAGGCGCTGGCGCGGCTCGCCGAGGCGCGCGGCGCTGAGCGCCTGACCAGCGAAGTCAGCGACGCGGCGCGCTCCCTCTTCGAACGCCAGGGATTCGTGGCTCAGCGGCGCAATCTCGTTCAGCTCGACGATCAGTGGCTGGCGAACACGACCATGACCAAGCGCCTCGCGGCGCTTCGCGCCGACGCGCTCCCGCCGACGCGCCACTGAAGGGACGAACCCATGACCCGCGAACGCCTCTACCTCTTCGATACGACGCTGCGCGACGGCGAGCAGACCACCGGCGTCGACTTCTCGTTCGAGGACAAGATCCAGATCGCGGCGATGCTCGATCGGCTCGGCATCGATTATGTCGAGGGCGGCTATCCCGGCGCCAATCCGATCGATACGCGATTTTTCCAACGCAAGCCGACCAAGCGCGCGCGGTTCTGCGCCTTCGGCATGACCAAACGCGCCGGCCGCTCGGCCGCCAACGACCCCGGCCTCGCCGCGCTCGTCGCCGCCGACGCGGACGCGATCGTGTTCGTCGCCAAGACCTGGGACTATCACGTCCATGTCGCGCTCGGCTGCACGCTGGAGGAGAACCTCGCCTGCATCGAAGACAGCGTGAAGACGGCGCTCAGCGCGGGACGCGAGGCGATGGTCGACTGCGAGCATTTCTTCGACGGCTACAAGGCCAACCCCGGCTACGCGCTCGACTGCGCGCGCGCCGCCTATCGATCGGGCGCCCGCTGGGTCGTGCTTTGCGACACCAACGGCGGCTCGCTTCCCGACGAGGTCGAGCGCATCGTCGCCGAAGTCGCGCGCGTCATCCCCGGCGACCATCTCGGCATTCACGCGCACAACGACACCGACAACGCGGTCGCCAATTCGCTGGCGGCGGCGCGGGCCGGGGTCAGGCAGATCCAGGGAACGTTGAACGGGCTCGGCGAACGCTGCGGCAACGCCAATCTCGTCTCGCTGATCCCGACCCTGGCGCTGAAGTCCGATCTCGCCCAGCGATTCGAGATCGGCGTCTGCGAGGAATCGCTGCGCGAGATTTCCAACGTCTCGCACGCGTTCGACGAACTGCTGAACCGGGCCCCCGACCGGCATGCGCCGTATGTCGGCGCCTCGGCCTTCGCCACCAAGGCGGGCATTCACGCTTCCGCGCTGGCCAAGGACCCGAGAACCTACGAGCACGTGCCGCCGGAAAGCGTCGGCAACGCGCGCGCGGTTCTGGTCTCCGATCAGGCGGGGCGGTCGAATCTGATCGCACAGCTCACGCGAATGGGGATCGCGGTCCGCGCCGACGATCCCCGGCTCGCGCGGCTGCTCGACGAGGTCAAGGAACGCGAGGCGCAAGGCTTCGCCTACGAGGCGGCCGACGCGTCCTTCGAACTGCTGGCGCGCCGCTTTCTCGGCGCCGTGCCCGCATTTTTCGACGTCGAGAGCTTCCACGTCGGCGTCGAGCGCAAATTCAATTCGGCCGGCGCGCTCTATTCGGCCTCGCAGGCGGTGGTCAAGATTCGCATCGGCGAGGAGACCATGATTTCGGCGGCCGAAGGCAACGGCCCGGTCAACGCGCTCGATCTGGCGCTGCGCAAGGATCTCGGCGTCTACCAGAAGCACATCCAGGACCTCGAACTCCTGGACTATCGCGTGCGCGTCTTTCAGGGCGGCACCGACGCGGTGACGCGGGTGCTGATCGAATTCGGCGATTCCAGCGGCGCGCGATGGTCGACCGTCGGGGTGTCCGGAAACATCATCGACGCCTCGTTTCAGGCGCTGGTGGACGCGATCGACTACAAGCTGGTGAAGGCGACCCGCGCTTGAGCGCGGCCGGGAGGCTCGCGCTCGAACGCCATTGCGCCCAGCTCGTCCAGAGGGGCGGCGCGGCGGCCCTTTGCACATCCGCGCGCATCCTCCTATATTGAGATCGCCGCCGCGAGGCGGCTATGGCGATAAACGGACATCGGAATAAGTCTTTCGGACCCGGGGGCGGTACCCGGCGCCTCCACCCAAGCCCGCGGGGCAAGCGGGTTTCGGCGGGGGCGAAATAGGTTCGACGGGGGACATAAAGGGTGCTCTTTTGCTCGGCATGATACCGCCGTTATCGGGTCAAACCTATAGTTGCGAATGACAACTATGCTCCGGTGGCGCTCGCTGCGTAATGCGGCGCCGGCACTGGGATTCAAGTCCTGAGGGTTTGCTCCTTTAGGCGGGGTCCGGAGGCGCCCGGCAACAGAAGCCTCCACTTTTCTCTCCCCTCGCGCAATTGCAATAGCGACCTCTCTCGGCTAGCTTTCGCGTGAAGCTTGCGAGCGCGGAATTCCATGTCGATCGATTACATCCGCTATGACTTGCTCGTGCAGGAGGCGTTGCGCTCCGTGGTGCGCAAGGTGATGACCGAGGCTGCGCGGAGCGGCCTTCCCGGCGATCACCATTTCAATATCGCCTTCAAGACGCAGGCGCCCGGCGTCGTCATTCCGCCGGCGATGCGCCAGCGTTATCCGGACGAAATGGCGATCATCCTGCAGCACGAATTCTGGGACTTGGAGGTGACCGCCGACGCGATCGAGGTCAGCCTGAACTTCTCGCGCAAGCCGGAGCGTCTCACCATTCCCTTCGACTCCATTACCGGTTTCAGCGATCCCTCCGTGCCCTTCGGTTTCAAGCTCGAGCCGCGGATCGCCGAACCCGCGCCGGCGAAGCCGCCGCCGATCGGGCGCGAGTCGGGGGAAAAAAGCGAAGCCCAGTCCGAAGCGGGCGCGGCGCCGGCGCCAAAGCCGAGCCAGTCCGCAACGGCGTCGAAATCCGTCGCAAGTCCGGCCAAGAAAGCGGAAAAGCCGAAGGACGGCGAGGTTGCGAAGGTCGTCTCCATAGACGCGTTCCGCAAGAAATAGCTTAAGGCCGAGCGAGCCGATGGGCGAAATCGTCAACCTCCGACGCGCTCGCAAACGCAAGAAACGCCTATGCGAGGAGACCGCGGCGGCGGCCAATCGGGCGAGTTTCGGCGCGCCCAAGGCGGCCAAGCGAGAAGTGCGGGCGGAGCGCGAACTCATCGAGCGCCGCCTCGACGACCATCGTCTCGCCGATTCGGGCGACGGCGAATGATTTCCGGCCCGGCCACGCGGGCGCCGCGCGCGGGAATCGTCAAGCGTTCGCTGACGATTTTCGGCCATCGCACCAGCGTTTCCCTCGAGGACGCCTTTTGGCGAAGGTTGAAGAGGCTCGCGGTCGCGCGCGAGCAGTCGCTCGGCGCCCTCATCGCCGAAATCGACGCTTCGCGCGGAGACGCCAATCTCTCATCGGCGATCCGCGTCTTCGTCCTGGAAAGCGCGCTTCAATAGAGCCCGCCGGCGGTCGGATCGGGTTGATCCGCCCTGAGTTTGGGTTCCGCGAGCGGGGGCGGCGAAACGGTCGCGCCTATCGTCGCGGCGCCGGTCGAGGCTTGCGGCGCGCCCGAGGAAGCGGCGGGCGCCGCCGTCACCGGCGCGCCAGTCTTTTCTTGCGCCTCGCTCGCCTTGAGCAGTTTGTCTTCGACGCGCTTGCGATCCTGTTCGGACTTGATTCGCGCCTGATCGACCGCGTAGGCCGCCAGTTCTTCTTCGCGCAGGCGCATGAATCGCTCCGCCTTCAGGCGCCGATTGAAAAAAGCGCGCTCGCGCATATCCGCCTCGAGCGCGGCGATTCGATCGCTCTCGCGGGCGATCGCTTGCGCCGCGAGCCCGGCGGCGAGAGCAGCCGCGTCGATCTCGCGCGCCGGGGCGTCGACCGATCCGGTCACCGCAACGGCGACGCTCGGCGGCGGCCCGCTCCAAAATTTTCCGCCTCCGGCCTCGGCGAAAGTCGCGCGGATGGTCAAATTCTGCGACCGCAGGTCGAAATCCGCGTTGGTTGAAACGTGGCCGCTCTGCCCCGCAATATCGATCGGGCCGACGTGGATGACGCCGGCGTTCATCGCCGCCGGCGCCGTCCCGTCGGGAAGCCTCATCGGCAGCCTGTCGAGTTCGATGCCGAGCGCATGCGCGATATTGGTCTCGTCGATACTGGCGTCCGGCGCCTGCGCGTTGGCGAAGACGCGGCCCAGCGCGCCGGGATCGAGGCGCGGGATCGCGACGCCGGCGGTCACGATCTGGCCCTCCCCGACCAATCCCGCGACGAGCGCGCTCGGGTTTTGCCCCGTGCTCACAAAGGCGAGCGAGGCGCCGAAACGACCGCTCAAGCCGGCGCGATCCACAGCGGCCGCATCGAGCGAAACTTGCCCCGTCAGCGTCGCGACCGCGCCGTCACGGCGCAGGACGACGCGGCCCGAGGCGCGCGCCCCCGCGACGTCCATCGCAAATTCGTCGATATCGAGCCTTCCCCGATCCATTTTCAGGCGCGCCGTCGCGCCGTGCGCTTGCAACGCGTCGACGACGTCGAGCGCTCCGATCTTCAACCGAACGTCGAGCGGAGGCGGATCGACGAGGGGCGGCGCGAATTTCGCCTCCGACCATTTCGCGCCGGGCGCGGCTGGTTGCGGAGCGCCCAGCGGCAGGCTGAGCAGCGCTGCGAGGCTTGCATGATCGAGCGAAATCTCGCCGTCGATCTGCGCTGTCGGCGCGGCTTGCGGTTCTCCCGCGATGGATTGCGCGAGCATGACGTCGGGATCGACGGACGAGGCCGCAATCGGCCCGATCGCCGGACGCCAGCGCAGTTGCCCCGTGATTTTTGCCCCCGCCGCGGTTCCCGCCAGACGGGGAAAGCCGACCTCCCAGCCGCGCAGGACCAAATCGCCCGAGAGATCGACTGGAACGATCGGGGTCGCGACGGGCGCGCCGAGACCGAGCGTCGCCAACACCGGCATGACGTTGTCCGCCCTCACGGTCGCGGCGCCGAACAGGACCGCGTCGTCCTCGGTCTTCGCATCGGGCCTGACGCGCCCGCGCCAGGTGAAATTAGCGCCTGCAATCGAGGCGGCGACCTGCGCGTCAAAGCCGCTGTCCCATCGCCCATTCGCCGAAGCCTCGATCCGCGCGCGTCCGCTCGAGACGGACGGCGCCTTCAGGCCGACTTGCCGTAACAACGCCGCTCCCTCCGGCGCGTCGAGCGCGAAGGTCGCGGCGACCCCGGCGGCAGCCTCGCCCGAACGCTCCGCCTTGAACGTGAATTGGCTTTGGCCGGCCGAGCCCCGCGCCTTCACCGAGTCGAGCGCGAGGCCGCCGACGGCGCCGGGCCCGCTCGCCCGCGCTTCGAGGGTCGCCTTCGCCGGCGACAGCGCGTCGGCGCGCTGGACGAGCAACCGGCTCAGGCGCCCCGGCGCGACGCGTGCGATCAAAGCCGCGAAATCGCGCAATTTCTCCGCATCGAGTTGCAGCGTGAGCCATCGTCCCTGCGGCCCCGACGCCCCATGGACCTCGACCGTCGCGCCGCCGAGGCCGGCGACGGACAGGCGATCGAGCGAAAGATCGGCGCCGGTTTTCGTCACTTTCAACGACAGCGAGCCGCTGTCGATCGTGGCCTCGCCGACGCGGGCGACGCGCAACTTCGCCGCGTCCAGCGCAAGCGATAGATCGATATCGCCGAGGAAGTCGGCGCTCGCGCTCAAATTGGGCAGCGCGTCGACATCGAGCGCATCGCTTCGCAGATCCATGAACAAGCGGCCGCGCTCGACGCCGAGCGGGCGCGTGAACGCCATCGCGCCGCTCAACGCCGTGCGATCGACGACGAGCTGGAGGTTGCGCGCCGAGAACCCGACCGCCGAAACCTCGACATCGCCGATCGCGGATGCTCTGCTATAGGGCAACGCTTCGCCGAGCGCCGATAGCCGCTGCGCAAATTCCGGTTCCTCCTTGGTCGCCCAATTGCGCAGCTGCGCGAAATCGCCCAAGCGCGCCTCGAGCCGGCCTTTGAATCCCGCCGCGGAGCCCAGTTCCAACGCTCCTGACAGGCGCAGCGTCGATTGCCCCGGCAAGCCCAGATCGAGATCGCCTTCGATCGGCGCCCCGGCCGCGGCCGTCGCGTCGAGAGCGACATCGGTCAGCGTTTGCGCGCCCACGATCACCGTTGGGGTCGCGAAGGCGATCCGCAAGGCCAGGGGCGATCCGCCGCGAACGTTCAGCGGCGATAAAACCCTCGCCAACGCCGCGAGCGCGCGCGCCGGCGAAACCGAATCTTCGCCCTTCTCGCGCAGCAACGCGTCGACGTTGAGTTGTTTGGCTTTGAGATCCGCAGACAGACGCGCGAGCGGGCCGATTTCGAGCCTAGCCGTTCCGCTCGCCTCGAGCGCGCGCTCTTCCGGGCCGAAGCGCAGAATCAGGTTTTCCATCGTCGCGCCGCCGAGGTCGGCGTGAAGCGCGCCCGAAACGCGCCAAGGCGACGGCGGCCCCGACTCCGTCAGCGCCGAGAATCCGGAAACGGCGGCGGCGCCGGAATAAGCCAGGCCGAGGCCGGCGTCGGCCGAGCGACGCCCGAGAGCGAGAGCGCCGTCAAAAACGCCGCTCGGCAGTCCCTCGGCCGGATCGATCTCGAGTTTGAGGGGCAACGCGGAATTCGCGAGCGCGGCGGTCGCGAAATGGAATTCGGCCGGCGGCCCCGCTGGCGTCGAGACGCGGCCGGACCCGCGGTAAGGCCCGATCAGCGAACCGGCCGCGGCGTCCAGGTCGAGCCCCGCGATTTCGAGCGGCGCGGCCCCGTCGTCGCCGGCGACGCGCAGCCGGCCTCCGGTCACGACGACGCGGTCCAGCGCGACGCGGTCGGCTTGCGCCTTGAAGCGCCATCGCGGGAAGAGAACGGACCCGCCGGACCCGCGCGACAGCGTCAACACTGGATGCTCGAGACGCGCCAGCGTGAAGCGCGCCCGCCCGCTCGGCAAACTCGCGAGCGCCGCCTCCAACTGCACGTTTTCGCAAGAAAAAACCGGCGCGCCGTCGTCGCGGGGGTCGGCGACCGTCACATTCTTCAGTTGCAGATAGGGCGTCGGCAGAAACCGGATGTCGATGGGACCGGAAACGACGACGCGCGCGCCCAAAATGTCGCCGAGTTCGGCCTCGATTTGCGCGCGATGAAGCGACCAATCGATGAAAAACGGTGCGAAAAGCGCCGCCGACAGCGCCACGACCAGCGCGACCGCGATGAGCGTAAGAGTTATGCGCACGGAATGAAATCAATTGACGGTTTTGAGCGTGACGCTCGCCATCTGCACCTTAGACCATAACAAGGCGAGATAGTGGCGTTACGATAATAAGGCGACGGCGTCCAACCCCATGGGAATGCGTCGAACGCCGGACTGCGCCGGTCGCAACGTCGCCTCGTCCGCCCACGGCGTCCAAAATGTGCGCCGCGGACGCATTGGCGGCGGAGCGGCGTTAAATCCGCGTCCGGTCCCCGCCGCCGAGGCCGGCCGACGCCTGGACGCGCGCCTTGTCGCGGGCGAGGTCTCGCGCCGGACCGGAATGCGCGATCGCGCCCTTCGTCGGCGAATGCCGCAACGCAGCGGCGGCGGGCGCAGCCGGGCCGCCCTCACCGCTCGGCCTCGCATTCCATCCGACCGCCGAGCCAGACGCCGGCGAGGCCGAGATCGTCGGAAAGATGCACGAGGTCGGCGCGAAGCCCCGGCGCCAAGCGCCCGATGCGGCGATCGAGCCGCAACAACCGCGCCGGAGTCGACGTCGCCATGCGCAGCGCGTCGGCGAGCGGCAGGCCGAGCGTCCGCACGACGGTGCGCACGGCGTCGAGCATCGTGATCGCCGCGCCGGCGAGCGCGCCGTCTTCGCCGATCAGGCGCCCTCCCGTCCGCGTCATGCGCCGCCCTTGCAACGCGAAGAGCGGCGGGCCGCCGGCGGCGGGAGGCATGGCGTCCGAAACCAGCGCGATCCCTGCTGCGCCCTTGGCGTTGAAAGCGGCGCGCATCGCCACGTCGTGCACGTGATGGCCGTCGGCGATGAGGCCGCAAACGACGTGAGGATCGGCGAGCGCCGCGCCGACGAGGCCGGGCGCGCGCGAAGAAAGCTGGCTCATCGCGTTATAGAGATGCGTCACTGCGCTCGCGCCGGCCGCAAAGGCCGCCCTCGCCTCCTCGGCGCTCGCCTCCGCATGGCCGAGGCTGACGATCAACCCCGCCGCCGCGAGCCTGGCGATCAATTCGACGCCGACGGCGGCCGGCGCCAAGGTCACGACCATCGCCCCCGCCTCAGCCGCGACGAGTCGCGCGGCGTCCGCCTCGCGCATCGTGCGAATGAATTCGGGCCTATGCACGCCCTTGCGGCGCGCGTCGATATAGGGACCTTCGACATGCACCCCGAACGCGCCGGGCGCGTTCCTGACCGCCTCGCGCGCGGCCGTGAGCGCGGCGTCAAGAATTTCGGGCGCGTCGGTGATCACGGTCGGCAGGATCGCGGTCGTTCCCTCGCGCCGATGGGCGGCGGCGATCGCGCCGATCGCCTCGGGCGTCGGCGTCGCGTTGAACAGCACGCCGCCGCCGCCATTGACCTGCCAGTCGACGAAGCCGGGCGCGAGAACGCCGCCGCCGAGATCGTTTTGCCCGCCGCCGCGCGGACGCTCGGCGACGGCGACGATCCCCTGAACCAAGCCGTCCTCGACGACGAGCGCGCAATCCTCGCGTAGCGCGACGCCGTCGAACAGGCGGGCGCCGTAGAAGACCTGCCGCCCGCCCGCCTCGCTCATGCCTTGCCGCTTTCGCTTACGGGCAGAACGCCGCCCGCCAAAAGGATCGCGCCGTCGGCGGCGTCGAACAACGGTCGGCGCAGCGCGGCTTGCGACGGCGTTCCGAGATAAGGTCTGAGCGGCTCGCTCAAGCCGCCGACCAGCGCGACGCGTTCGGCGCCGAAAGCCTGCGCGGCCCGGATCAGGGCGTCGACCGCCCGCGCGGCGGCGCGCACGATCGCCAGCGCGGTTTCGTCGCCCGCCCCGGCGCGCTCGAAAACCAGCGGCGCGAACGCCCCATAGCCCGCCGGTTTGGCGCTAATCGCCCATTGGATCGCAACGAGAGGATCGTCGCGAAAGCGCCGCATGACTTCTCGCGTCAGCGGCGAAGTCGGGCCGAGGCCGTCGTACGCGCGCAACGCGGCGCGAATGGCGTCGGCGCCGACGCGCGCCGCCGAGCCGTCGTCGCCGAGCAGGAACCCGCGTCCGCCGATCACGATTTCGCGTCCGCGCACGCGCGCGATCGCCGCCGAGCCGGTGCCGGCGATGGCCAACGCCCCGTCGGCGCCGCCATGGGCGCCCAGGCACGCCGTCGCCGCGTCGTTGGCGGCGCGCACCCCAGCCATCCCCTCGAAGCGCGCCTCGACGCGCTTGGCGTCTTCGGCGCTCGAAAGCCCGGCGAGGCCGAGACCGAGCGCGAGGCGCGCGCGATCCGCCGCGGCGAGCCTCGCCTTGGCGCAAGCCGCTTCGATCTGCGCCCGCGCGGCGCCGATCGCCCGATCAAAATCGACGTAGATATTGGCCCCCGGCCCCTCGACCTCGGCGAGAATCGCGCCCGCAGCGTCGCGAAGGCGCGCCCGGCAGCGCGACGCGCCGCCGTCGACGCCGAGAAACAAACGCGGACCGGCCTGCAAGCGATTCCCCCAGCGCCCTCTTCGAAACGGCGGGGCCTTTCGCAGCCGATGCGCCGCAAAACCCCCGCCCGATCATCGGAGCAGGCTATCCATTTCGCTCGGGCGCCGCAAATGGGTGCCCATTTCGCGGCGCTCGAGCGAAAGCGAGCGCTTGCGCTCGCGGGCCCGGATCGGCTAGCGCTCGAATGCGCGTCGAGCCGAGCCGGCAAGGCGCCGAACGGACGGAGCCCGACATTGAAACCGCTCGCCGGCCTGAAGGTGCTCGAGCTGGCGCGCATTCTCGCCGGCCCCTGGGCGGGCCAGACGCTCGCCGACCTCGGCGCCGAGGTCGTCAAGGTCGAACGGCCCGGCGCGGGCGACGACACGCGCGGTTGGGGCCCGCCCTTCGTCGAGGGCGAAGACGGCGAACGGCTCGACGCCGCCTATTTTCATTGCTGCAATCGCGGCAAGCGCTCGGCGGCGATCGATTTCGAGCGTCCCGAGGGCCAAAGAATCGTGCGCCGGCTCGCCGCGCGCGCCGACGTGCTGATCGAGAATTTCAAGACCGGCGGGCTCGCCAGATATGGGCTCGATTACGCCAGCCTGAAGCCGCTCAATCCGCGCCTCGTCTATTGCTCGATCACCGGCTTCGGCCACGACGGCCCCTACGCCGCGCGCGCCGGCTACGACTTCATCATCCAGGGCATGGGCGGGGTGATGGACCTGACCGGCGAACCCGACGGCGAGCCGCAGAAGATCGGCGTCGCCTTCGCCGACATCTTCACCGGCGTCTACGCGGTGGCGGCGATCGAGGCGGCGCTGATCCGCCGCGCGATCACCGGCCTCGGCGGCGAGATCGACATGGCGCTCTTCGACACCCAAGTGAGCGTGCTCGCCAACCAGGCGCTGAATTTCCTCGTCTCGGGAAAATCGCCCCGGCGCCTCGGCAATTCCCATCCCAATATCGTGCCCTATCAGGCCTTCGAGGCCGCGGACCGTCCGCTGATCGTCGCCGCCGGCAACGATCGCCAGACGCGCGACTTCTGCCGCATCCTCGGCCTCGACGCGCTCGGCGCCGATCCCGCTTACGCCACCAACGCCGACCGCGTGCGCAACCGCGTGGGCTTCGTCGCCGCCCTCGCCGCGGCGGCGCGAACCATGCCGCGCGCGGCGCTGCTCGCGGCGCTCGAAGACGCGGGCGTGCCGGCCGGGCCGATCAATTCGGTCGGGGAAGTCTTCGCCGACCCGCAGGTGAAAGCGCGCGGGCTGCGGCTCGATCTTCCCGCGACCGGGGCGCGCGGCGGCGCCGCGCCCTCGGTGCGCTCGCCCCTGGTCATCGACGGCGAACCCGCCGCGGCCGGCGCCGCCGCGCCGCGCCTCGGCGAGCACACGGACGCGATCTTGCGCGAACTGGGCTTGTCGGGACGCGAGATCGCGGAGCTACGCGCGGCGGGCGCGGTCGGATAGCGCGCGGTGGGATGCGATTTCGGTGACACTTTACTAAACCCCTATTTCTCCGCCTTTCGACTTCGGGCCGCGCCGCTTTGGTCTGGGATCGCGGCCGGCCATGGCGGCGAGGCGGTCGAGGAAGGCGGGCGAGCCAAGCGGACGGCCGATCGTTTCCGCCGCCCGAAGCGCCGAGACCGCCTCGGCCGAGGCCGGCGCGTCGAGGAGATCGGCGAAGCGGCCGACGCAGCGCTCGCTCAGGCCGAGAGGCCAGCTTTCGAGCTTTCGGTGACACTCCGAGCCGCGCGGGCGAGGGGACTAGGGAAAGAATATCATGGCGGGCGCACGGGCAAGGCGCGCTCGACGCCGCCGCCGAGGCTGTCAGCGCCGCCGTGGAGGCTAGGCGCGTCGTCCTGAAGGGTTGCTTGACAAAGCCGCCCACGCCTCGCCGCAGGGCCGTTTCGCCGAACCGCGCCGCCACCGCTCCAAGAAGCCCGAACGAAACCGGCCTGTAGGCAAGCATCCGGTGAGGCACGCGGTTTAGCTAGAGCGCAAAATTCAAACTGAGACACTACCTGACCCGGACGTTGATTGCGCGTCAGTCCGAATTGCGCGACAATCACCTGAAAACGGCAGCTTGGGCATGGGGGTGCCGGTCAGTGAACTCTTAGGGGTCAGAAATGCGTAGGGTCACGGCACTACGAACATTTTTGCTCGTCAGCTTGCTGACGACGCCCGCTTTGGTTGGCTGCAATACTACGGGGGCGCAACGAGAGTTCGCCCAATCAAATACAGCAATGACTGCTGCCGCAACTGAGCTAAAGGGATGCGCTCGACAAATCTATGAAAGTCCCGAAAACGCGAAAATAAGGCCGCACGAGATGGACCCCGACCGTGGGCAGTTCACGGTGGAGCAGCTTGCCGACAAGTCGATACCAACAGCCGACGAGGCGAAATTGGTTGCTCAGCGTTTTGATGAGGCCATGACGTGTCGAAAGAGTTTCGAAGCCGTCGTAGCCGCTGATCGTCCGGATTTAATCCCGCTGTTGGCCAACTACGATAATCAGGTTTCGCAAGCCACGATCCCACTCGTGCAGCGGAAGCTCTCGTGGGGAGAGGCTGCGCAAAAGATACAATCTCTCAACACTGATCTGGCGGCGAACGCGACGGCGGCAAACCAGCAATGGCAGAGCAATCTCCAAGCGCAAAACGACGCCGAGATGGCGCAGCGACGGGCAGCCGCCGCGATAATGCTACAGTCGATGCAAAACCAACAAATGATAAATCAGCAGCAGATGGCCAACCAACAGCTTCTCACGCAGCAGCAGCTTTACAACACACAACAAATGATAAACGCCAATCGGCCGATATATACGAACTGTTACGCGGCGGGTTCGATGGTGAACTGCGTCAGCAATTAGTCTGAGTGCGGGAAGTCGGTGCAGTCCGCGACTGCGGCCGGGGCGTCGTCGTATTCGAGGGAATCGAGAAACTCGGCGAGTTCCTCGGGCGTGAGTCCGGTGCCGCTGTACGTTGGAACGGCGAGCGCGCGGGGCGTCTTGGGGACCTCGTATCTGGCTTCGGTTGCCATGCGATCATTATAGCGCCAGACCGATGCGCTCGCCTGCGACTGTCGCATTCATGGTCATCAACGGGACAGTCTGACTCATACGGTTTCCGGGCGATCAGCTCGCATTGGCGATGGGCGGCCACCAGTGGAAGCCGGCTCTGCCCTTTAGGGTTTGTCGGTCGTTGGCGAGATGAGCGCAGCGCTCGGAAATGATGG